>DATLAW010000048.1:0-8139 GCA_035527255.1 Thermohalobaculum sp.
CCTGAGCGGGACCAGTTTGGCCGACAACAGCACCGTAATCGGCTCAAACCGCGCTTCGGGGGCGCTGAGCGCCACCCGGGCCGCCGACGCAAGCCGGAATTCGGCAAACCGGGTCCAAGGGCTCGGCGGACGTCGACAGGACGCCCACCGGTGTCTCAGCAAAAGCTCCGCGCGCGTTTCCACACAGCCAAGACCCTATTCCGACCAACGGCAAATTCTAGTCTTGCTCCTCTGCGGGCCGCTCCGGCTGCCTGCTGAAGGTCTCGACATCGCCTGAAAGTCGCCATTGCCTTGGCGATCGCAGATCAGTGGGGGATCCGGAAATGTGCCGCAACCCGGAGCGCGTATTTTGGCGGCAAGAAAGACATGGTGGGAACAGCGGCCATCACGAGAATTACAGACGGCCATAGTGCTCTGAAACACTTCCTCTACCTCGGACTGCCAAATCTCGCTTTTTCCTTCGCGGTCTGCCCGAGACGGAAAGGCGCCGTGGCTATGTCCTCAGCCGCAATTTGTACCGCGACCTCGCCCGGGGTCTTGAAAATGGTCTCGTGGCGATCGTCTTACGATCTTCGCGATGCCCCGCTGTAGCGTCATGCCCAGCCTTCGACGTCAGTTTCGAATTACTCGCGATGTAGAACCCGGGTCAAAGACGGCCCGGCGAAAATTGAAAGCGGCTTGTCTTATCCCCGATCAGCGGGCAGCATCCGTAGATGCCGTCGCACCTGCCCTCCGAGAGAAAAAATTCGCCTGCAGCCACGGCTGCGCCGGTCTTCAACGTTGCGTTCTTTCTGGTTCCTGGTTTCTCGATGATGGCATTGAGCTCGGCGGTCGAGCCCTTGCGCTCGGTCAACCGGATGGTGGGCGAATGCCGCTATGACTGGCACATCGTTGCCAAGGAAAAAGGGCCGGTCTCGGCTGGCAACAAACTTGAGATCACGGCGGCGCACGGGCTGGCGGATTCGCCGTGCTGTGATCTCACCATCGTTGTAGCAAGCCTCGACGCCGAGGGTTACCACGAGCCCAAGGTGTTCGAATGGTTGCGCAAGCGTCATGAAGAGCGCGGAATGCTGGGAGCGGTCAGCAACGGCACGCTGATACTCGCGCGCGCCGGCCTGCTGGCTGGTCGCCGTGCCACGATACATTGGGAGATGCAGCGCTGGCTTGCCGAGGAGTTCCCAGCGATCAAGGTCCGTGCCGACCTCTATTGTATCGACCGCGATGTGATGACCGCCGCTGGCGGCATCGCTGCGATGGACATGATGCTGGCGATGATTGCCGAGCGTGATGGCCGGGAAATCGCCGCCGACGTCTCTGAGCAGTTCCTTCACGGGCCGGTACGCGCCTCGACCGAACGGCAACGTCGGGATGTTCGCTGGCGCTATGACGTGACCGACCGCAGGCTGGTTACGATTATCCGCTTGATGGAGGAAAACCTCTCCGATCCGATCAAGATCAGCCAGATCTCGGACGTTGCCGGAGTTTCCGAACGCCAAATGGAACGGCTGTTCGAATCGGCCTTGGGAACGAGCCCGTCGGAATTTTACCTGCGCATCCGCCTCCGCGTCGCCCGGGCGCGGCTGCTTCATTCGACTGAATCTCTAGAGAAAATTTCAGATTTTTGCGGGTTTTCCAGCCCGGGCCATTTCAGCAATGCCTTCAAGATTTGCTATGGCGAACCTCCGTCCATCGTTCGCCGGCGCACCCAGGACGAACCATCGGGATGATTATGGCGGCTAGATGCAAGGAAACGGCGGCGGAGTGTAATACGCGCCGCCACGATTCATTCTAACTGTCACTCCTGCCGAACACTCTTGCCGAACACTCCTGCGGAAGCGGCATGCGCCGCTTCGGCTCGCCGCTATAGAAGGGCGAAGGGACATGGAAACGATCCAGTTCATCGGAAACAATCTGGGCGCGATTGGCGGCCTGGCGGTCGAGCACATTTCGATCGTCGCGGTCGCTGTTGGTCTCGCGATCCTGACCGGCGTGCCGATCGGCATCTCAATCACCCAGAACCGTGGCGTCGCCGATGCGGTACTCTACGTTGCCTCGATCATTGTGACGATCCCGTCGATCGCGCTGTTCGGTCTGATGATCCCGGTGCTGTCGTTGATCGGCCATGGCATCGGCTGGTTGCCGGCGGTGATCGCCATCCTGCTTTACTCGCAGCTGCCGATCATCCGAAATACCTACACCGCGATCACGAATGTCGATCCGGCGTTGCGCGAGGCCGCCCGCGGCATGGGCATGACCACTACACAGCGGCTGTGGCAAGTCGAGATCCCGATCGCTATCCCGGTGATCATGGCGGGCGTACGCACCGCCGTCGTGATGAATATCGGCGTCGCTGCCATCGCCGCCTATATAGGCGCCGGTGGGCTGGGCGTGCTGATCTCGCGCGGCATCAGCCAGACCGATCCGCGTCAGTTGATCGCCGGGGCGCTCGCCGTCTCGCTGCTGGCAATCGTCGCCGACTACGCGCTGCTGCAGGTGCAGAAACACCTGACCCCTGCCGGTTTGAAACGATAGTTCCGGGAAACGCTCAAATGATCCGACTGGAAAACCTCACGAAAGTCTTTGAGACCGCAAACGGTCCCGTGGTCGCGGCAGATGACGTGAGCATGGAAGTGCCCGAGGGTGAGATTTGCATCCTGCTTGGTCCGTCGGGTTGCGGCAAAACGACCGCGCTCAAGATGATCAACCGCCTTATCCCGCTGACCTCGGGTAAGATCTATATCGACGGCCGGGACACAGCGAAGCTTAACGACGTCGAGTTGCGGCGCAACATCGGTTATGTGATCCAGCAGATCGGCCTGTTCCCGAACATGACCATCGAGGAAAACATCTGCGTCGTACCAAAGCTTCTCGGCTGGGACATGAACAAGGCGAAGAAGCGCGCCGCCGAGTTGCTCGATCTCGTCAACCTCGACCCGCATCAGTTCCTGCGCCGCTACCCGAAGGAGCTTTCGGGCGGCCAGCAGCAGCGCGTTGGCGTAATTCGTGCGCTTGCGGCGGACCCTCCGGTGATGCTGATGGACGAGCCGTTCGGCGCCATTGACCCGATCAACCGCGAGGTCATCCAGGACGAGTTTCTGAAGATGCAGTCGGAGCTGAAGAAAACCATCATGTTTGTCAGCCACGATATCGACGAAGCCGTCAAGATGGGCGACAAGATCGCCATCTTCCGTGCCGGCAAGATCGAGCAATACGACAGCCCGGACAGGGTTCTGGCGCATCCGTCGAACGAGTTCATCGCCGACTTTGTCGGCGCGGACCGGACCCTGAAGCGGCTGAGGCTGATCACCGCCGAGCAAGTCGCCGACGCTTCTGCGCCCGCGGTCTCGCGCCATGGCAAAGCGCGCGACACCCTTGCTGCGATACGCGAGCATGGCTCTCAGATTGCAGTTGTTATCGACGCCGATCATCACCCGGTCGGCTATGTTTCGGCCGAAATGGTGGAAGGCGCGGGCGGCTTGGTGCATGAAATGGCCCGTCCGTTGCCGGCGACCGTTCCCGCACGTGCCGATCTGCGCGCCGTTGTGTCGGAGATGTTCGCACATGACACAATGTGGCTGGCTGTGGTCGATGACCAGGGTCGTTTTGTCGGTGTCGTGACGCAGCCCGCTGTAACTCTTGCTCTTGGCGAGACCTACCGCCGCGATGCCGGCCAGGCCGCGTGACGGAGGGAATCATGCCAAATTCTGGAAAATTCGGCCGATGCCTCGCCCTGGCAATTGCCTTCGGGCTTGGGCTCTGGATCTGCAACTCGGGGCTGATCGGACAGATCGCCAGCTACCAGGAAGACATCCTTTACCTCACCAATCAGCACATGGTCCTTGTCGGTGTCTCCGGTGGTGCCGCGATCCTGCTCGGCATCCCAACCGGTATCTGGCTTTCCCGCCCGAAGATGGAGCGGTGGGCCGAGACGGTGATGCAGGTCTTCAATATCGGCACGACAATTCCGACGCTCGCGGTGATCGCGCTGTCGATGACGCTGCTCGGCATTGGCTTCGCGCCCGCAGTTTTCGGCCTGTTCGTTGCCTCGCTGCTGCCAATTGTCCGCAACACCTATGCAGGACTTCTGGCCGTGCCAGCGCATCTGAAGGAAGCCGCTTTCGGCATGGGGATGACACCGGGCCAGATCTTGTTGCGCGTCGAGTTGCCGAACGCACTCTATGTCATTCTTTCTGGCGTGCGCACGGCGCTCGCCATCAATGTCGGGACCACGCCGCTGGCATTCCTGATCGGCGGCGGCGGGCTCGGCGAACTGATTTTCACCGGCATTGACCTGATGGATACGGGCATGCTGCTGGCGGGGGCTGTCCCCACGGCGATGCTGGCTGTGCTGGTGGATTTTCTCATGGGTCAGGGGCAGCTGCGCCTGATTCCACGGGGAGTTAACCCGCTCCGCTGAGGAGTGGACGATTACCTGAAAGACCTAGCGGATGGAAGGACCCCGCAATGTTCATGAAAAGCCTGAAAACACTGGTGGCCGGCGCCGCACTTTCGGCCGGCATCGCGACCGGAGCTGCCGCCGAGACGATCGTCGTCGGTGGCAAGAACTTCACCGAGCAGCAGCTTCTGTCGGCGATCACCGAGCAGTTGCTGGAAGCCAAGGGCTTCGACGCTGATAACCGCTCCGGCATGGGCTCCGCGGCTCTGCGCCAGGCGATGGAAAGCGGTCAGATCGATGTCTACTGGGAATACACCGGCACCTCGTTGATCACGTATAACAAGGTCGAGGAAAAGCTGGATGCAGCGGCGACGTACGACAAGGTAAAAGAGCTTGACGCCGCTGTCGGAATCGTCTGGCTGGACGCGTCGAGTGCCAACAACACCTATGCGCTGGCGATGCGCAAAACGGACGCCGTGGAAAAGGGCCTTGTGACCCTCACGGACCTCGCCGCCCGGGTCAACGGCAAGGGCGACCTGACGCTGGGCTCGAATGCCGAGTTCTATGCCCGGCCCGACGGCCTGAAGCCGCTGCAGGCGGCCTATGCCTTCGATTTTGGCCGCTCGAACGTCAAGCGGATGGACTCGGGCCTGGTCTACGAGGCGTTGAAGAACGGCGACGTCAATGTCGGTCTGGTCTTTGCTACCGACGGTCGCATTCCGGCCTTCGACTTTGTCATCTTGACCGACGACAAGGGCTACTTTCCGGCCTACGCGCTGGCACCGGTCATCCGCGCAGAAGTGCTGGAGAAGCATCCGGAACTGGCCGACCTGCTCAACGCCGTTTCGGCGAAGCTCAACGACGAAGTGATGGCTGGCCTGAACGCCCGCGTCGATGTCGAGAAAGTTTCGATCGAGAACGTCGCCACCGACTTCCTCAATTCCAGTGGCCTGATCTGACGGGCCCTTGCCGAGGCACGGGAACTACCGTGCCCCGGCTTACGATCTCCTGGTTTCCCCGAAGCCCAAGAAACACGATGGTGTCCCCGATGATTGCGGCATCCAAGTTCAAGATCGGCGCAGCCCAATTCGCAAGCGCGATTGGTGACGTCGACGCCAATATCGAGACGCATCTCGGATGGATCGCCGAGGGTCATGCAATAGGCCTCGATCTTCTGGTCATGCCGGAGGTCTCGCTAACCGGCCATTATGGCGCCGACGATCTGCTGAATGCCGCGATGAAACGCACCAACCCCCGGCTCACACGGCTGGCCGAGGCGGCCAAGGAAATGGCGGTCGTCGTCGGTTTCATCGAGGAGGGTCCAGCGGCGCAGTTCTATAACGCCGCTGCGATCCTGTATCGCGGAAATGTCGTCTACCTGCACCGCAAGGTGAACCTGCCGACCTACGGCAAGCTGGAAGAGGGCAAACACTTTGCCTCTGGCCGCTTCGTCGATACTCATGCTCTCGACGAGGACTGGCGCGCCGGTCTGCTTATATGCGCCGACCTGTGGAACCCGGCGTTGACCCATCTCGCCTTCCTGCACGGCGCGACGCTGCTGGTGGCCCCGGTGAGTTCCGGGGTCGAGGCGGTCGGCGCGGAATTCGACAATCCCGGCGGCTGGGCACTGACCATGCGGTTCTACTCGATGATGTACGGAGCGCCTTCGATCATGGTGAACCGAACGGGTACCGAGAAAGACCTGACCTTCTGGGGCGGCTCGCGCATTATCGACGCCTTTGGCCGCGAGATCGCGGTCGCCGGCAGCGAGCCGGAGATGATCAGCGCTGAACTGGATTACAACCTGACCCGCCAGGCGCGGCGCCTCCTGCCCACCGTGCGCGACAGCAACCTTGCGCTGGTTCACCGCGAGACCACTCGCCTTATCCACGATCTAGGCATTCCGGACTTCGTTCGTGACGGCCGCTGAGGAGAAATCGATGCGCGACTTTTTCTTGACCAACGAAGACCGGGCATTCCGGGCCGAGATCCGCGACTTTCTAAATCGCGAGCTGGCGCCGCGCTGCGAGGCGATCGAGCGCGACGAGGACTGGGATGCGGTCAAACAGGTGGTCCGCGCTCTCGGCGAGGCCGGCTACATGAAGCTGATGTTCGCCGATCTCTATGACGGGCGGCTGTCGAAACCCGGCCTGACCCACGCGACCATCCTTTCGGAAGAGGCGGCCTATCTGAACTACGCGTTCGAGACCACGATCGCGACTGCGCTGAGCTGCGCCTTTCCGCTGCATTCCCACGCGACACCGGCGATCCGTGACCGCTACCTGACCCCGATCCTGGAAGGCCGCGCAATCGGCTCTATTTGCATGACCGAGCCCAATGTCGGCTCGGACAGCGCCGGCATGGAGACCCGCATCCGCTTCGACGAGCAGACCCGCGAGTGGGTCATCGACGGCTTCAAGCGCTATATCTCGAACGCCTCGAAGTCGGATGTCTATATCGTCTGGGGCATCTCCGATCCTGATGTCGCACCGCAGAAGGGCATGACGGCCATCGCGGTTGCGGCGAAGACGCCCGGCCTCTCCGTCCCGCGCACATACGATTTCATGGGTCGGCGCGGCTGCGTCGTCGGCGAGGTCGCTTTGGACAATGTCCGGGTCCCGGAGGAATGCCTGCTGGGCGAGGTCGGTGGCGGCTTTCGGATCATGCTTGGTGCCTTCAACTTCGAGCGGGTGATCCTCGGCGGATCGGGTCTCGGCGTCGCCCGCTCGGCATTCGACATTGCCAAGGCGCACGCCCAGTCCCGCAATGCCTTTGGCGAAAAGCTGGGACAGAAGCAACTGATCTGGGACATGGTCGCCAATATGAGCTGGCGCCTCGACGCCGCCGAGCTTCTGACCTACCGCGCCGCGAAGATGTATGACAGTGGCCTCGATGGAAAGGCGCTGATGCGCGAAGCCGCGCAAGCCAAGCTGGTCGCGACCGAGTCGGCAGTTTTTTGCGCAGACCGCACGGTCCAGATCCTGGGCGGCGACGGCGTTACCCGGCAATTCGGCCGGGCCGAACAGATCTACCGCGACGCCCGCGCGCTGCCGATCGTCGGGGGCACCTCCGAGATGAACAAATATCTCATTGCGGCACGGGAGATGCCGACAATCAAACCCAACCTCTGAAATCCCCACGGGAGAAAACGCGATGAACATCGCCCGCATTCTTGAAGCTTCGGTCGACCGCTATCCGAACCACACGGCGCTGATCTTCGAGGGCCGCAGCTGGACCTATACTGAGTGGCTGGGCCGGGTTCGGCGCTTTGCCCAAGCGCTTTCGGACATGGGGATCCGGCCCGGCGACCGCGTCGCCTTCTATGTCTCGACATCCGAGCACTCGGTCACCACCTACTTCGCCTGCCAGATGCTCGGCGCCGCGGCCGTGCCGCTGAACTTCCGGCTCAGTGCCGGCGAAGCGGCTTACATCCTGCAGGATTCCGGCGCCCGGATCTTTGTCTACGGTCGCTACCTCACCGACAACGCCCTGAAGATACAGGCCCAGGTTCGCTCGGTGCATGACTTCATCGGTTGTGCCGAGGACAAGGCGTTAATTCCCGAGGGGCATCACCATTTCGACACCCTGGCCGAGGAGATCGAAGACCGCGGCGAGCCGCGTCACGCACCGCGCGGCGACGACATCTCGGCACTGGTCTACACGTCCGGCACGACCGGGCGGCCGAAGGGTGTGATCCATACCCACGCCAACGATCTGGCCATCGCCATGAACTGCGTGATGGA
>DATLAW010000049.1:0-8420 GCA_035527255.1 Thermohalobaculum sp.
TCATGAATACGACCTGATCTCGATCGACGACGATTGGCGCCGCAACACCACCGACGTGATCGCGGCCCAGATGCGCGATGCCGGGTTGAAGGTGAAGCGCACGGTCATTCCGGGCGCAACGTTCTGGAATGATTGGACCAAGTATCCGGCCTCGACCACCAACTGGAACCCGCGCCCGCTGGGCGTTCAGGTTCTGGCACTGGCCTACCGGACCGGCGAGTCGTGGAACGAATCCGCCTTCGCCAGCCCAGAGTTCGACGCCGCACTTGAGGAAGCCCTCGGCACGCCCGATCCCGACAAGCGTCGTGCCATCATGGAGCGTGTCGAGAAAATCCTGCAGGACTCGGGCACGCTGATCCAGCCATACTGGCGGTCGATCTTCCGGCACTCCACCCCGCAGGTGATGGATTTCCCGGCCCATCAGGCGCAGGAGTTCCACCTCGAGCGCGTTTGGCTCGACGCCTGATCTCGCAGGCGTAAACTTTATATCCGGGGGCCAGGCAACGTTCTGGCCCCCGGTTTCAACTGATCTGGGCAAAACCATGAACACGCGGCGCAAGCCCATCCCACGGGAAGAAACCTGGGCCGGAACACCGGAATGATAACGGGGCGCTAGATGCGCCCACGGATATCCCGTACCCCCGTGTTCCCGAGGATCAGCCCATGTCCCGCCGCAGCTCGCACTCCCGCTCCAGCCGCCACGCATCCCGCGCCAACGTCATCCATCAGCGCCCCTTCGGTGCCGTCCACAACTCGTATCGCCCGATGGAGCTGATCTCGGCCGACCAGGTCGAGGCAATCCACCACGCCTCGCTCCGGGTCCTGCGCGACATCGGCATGCGGGTCGACGACGCGCCCTCGCTGGCGCTGATGGAGGGCATCGGTGCCGACGTCGACCGGTCGAACAACCGGGTGCGGTTCGATCCAGGCCTGATCGAGGAGATGATGACCGGCCTGCCGTCCGAGTTTACCATCCACGCCCGCGATCCGGCCAAGACCCTGACCGTAGGCGGCAATTCCATGGTCTTCGCCACCGTTTGCGGCCCCTCCTTCGTCTCCGATCTGGATCGTGGCCGCCGGGCCGGCACGCTGCAGGACGTGCATGACTTTGTCCGCCTGTCGCACAGCCTGAACATCTTCCACCACGACGGCGGCGCCGGGCTCGAGCCGCTCGAACTGCCGCCAAACTCACGCCACCTCGACATGATGTTTGCCCAGCTGACCCTTAGCGACAAAGGCTGGCAACCGTGCTGGCTCAACAGCCGCCAACGGGCCCGCGACTGCATCGAGATGGCCAAGATTGCGCTCCAAACCGATGACGAAGGGCTGGCGGCCCGGCCCGGCCTGATCGCCGGCATCAACACCAACTCGCCGCTGCTGCTGGATGACAGCCAGGCCGAGGGGCTGATCGAGATGGCGCGGGCCGGGCAGCCGGTGCATGTCACCCCCTTCACCCTGGCCGGCGCCATGAGCCCGATCACCGTCGGCGGCTCGCTGGTGCAGCAAAACGCCGAAGCGCTGGCCGGTATCGTGATCGCCCAGGCAGCCCATCGCGGCGCGCCGGTGTTCTACGGCCATTTCACCTCGAACGTGGATATGCGCACCGGCTCGCCCGCCTTCGGCACGCCGGAGTATGCCCAATCCGTCATTATTTCGGGCCAATTGGCCCGGCGCTACGGCATCCCGATCCGCTCATCCAACACCACCGCCTCGCCGGTCGTCGATGCCCAGGCCGCCTACGAGAGCGACATGTCGATCATGGCCTGCGTCCAGGGCCACATCAACGTGATGATGCACGGCGGCGGCTGGCTCGAAGGCGGCCTGACCTGCTCGTTCGAAAAACTAATCCTCGATGCCGAATTGCTGCAAATGCAGGCGGCCTTCCTCGAACCCGTCGCGCTGGACGAGGCATCGCTGGCCTTCGACGCCATCGAGGATGTCGGCCCCGGCGGCCATTTCTTCGGCACCGCCCATACGCTGGAGCGCTACGAGGACGCCTTCTACACCCCGATCCTGTCCGACTGGCGCAATTTTGAGAACTGGCAGGATGACGGCGCTCGAACCGCGACCGAACGCGCCAACCTGATCTGGAAGCAGTTGCTAGCTTCCTACGAAAAACCCCCGATCGACCAGGCGGTCGAGGAAGAACTCACCGCCTATGTCGCCAAGCGCAAGGAAGCGATCCAGCGCGACGGCGAGTGACCTGAGATGAGAACCCCATGACCCAAATCGCCGAGCACATCGCCAAGAAAACCCCAGGCGCCGGGCTCAAGGACTTCGAGCACCAGATCGACATGGTGGCCATGCGCCAGTACCGCCTCGCCCGCGCCCGCGCCCAGATGGAGCGCCGCGACCTCGGCGCCTGCCTGCTCTACGACATGGCCAATATCCGCTACGCCACCGGCACCCGCAACATGGCCGTCTTCACCGGCCACTACCCGACCCTACGCGCCGCTCAGGGGGTGCAGGGGGGTGCCGCCATAAAGCAACCACGCACATAGACCGTGTGCGCCCACCCGAGCGAGGGCGCGACCCTCCGTTGTGCATGGAGGGCCAATGGCAGCAGTGTCCCACTCAGCAGACCTTCCCTGTGCCCGAAGATGCGGCGCTCTATGGCAATCGCCACTGGGTAGAAAACATGTTTGCTCGCCCAAAAGAATAACACAAGATCGCCACGCGATAGGGCAGGTGCCGCGAACTCTATCTCTCAGCCATCGCTCGCGGCAATCGCCCTGTTTTGGTTATTGGGCCTGACCCTAGGGCGCGATGCGTTCCGGCGGTTACGCCCGGTCCCGTCATCCCGGACGCTTAGCCTCATGCAATGTTGCTCCGCAGGGCCGGGATCACCTGATCATGGCCATAGGACCCACAGATCGCGCACCAGCACCGCACCCCTTCGCGCCGCGGCGCTTATGCGTTGACCATGGACATCCACCGCCACCGCGTAGGATAGAGGGCGAAGTTCTTACAACAGGGGCGGCCATGAGCACCGGGTCATCAGTCCGAACAATCGCCATCATCCTGCTCGGCGCGATCCTTGTCTTCACCGGCAACGGCCTGCTGCAGACCATGCTGCCGATGCGCGCCGATCTCGAGCATTTCTCGACCGCGATGATCGGCTTGCAGGGCACCGCCTATTTCGGCGGCTTCATCGCCGGCTGCGTCCTCGGCCCGGCACTGATCAAGAATGTCGGCCACATCCGCGCCTTCGCCGGCGTCGTCGCGATCCTGGCGGCGGTGATCATGGTGTTCGCGATCTGGATCGACCCCTATGTCTGGATCGGTCTGCGCCTGCTGACCGGCGCCTGCCTGGCGGTCACGGTCATGTCGCTTGAGAGCTGGCTGAACGACCAGGCAACCAATGAGAACCGCGGCCAGATACTCTCGATCTACTTCATCGTTTCCAACGCCGGCTGGATCGCTGGGCAGCTCGCCGTCAATCTCTCGAGCCTCCAGGGCTCGACCCTGTTCATCCTGGTGACCGTCATGGTCTGCCTGTCGGTGGCGCCGGTCGTGCTGACCCCGACCAAGGAGCCGACGCCGGTTCCCGATGCCCGGCTGGATCTCCGCGGCCTGTTCGCCCTATCGCTGGTCGGCACCATCGGTTGCTTCCTGGTCGGCACCGCCGAGGGTGCCTTTTGGACCCTCGGTCCGGTGTTCGGCCAGCAGCGCGGCATGTCGGTGTTCGAGGTAACCCTGCTGATGGGCGCCTTCGTCCTCGGCGGCACCCTGTCGCAATGGCCGATCGGCCGGTTGTCGGACGACCACGACCGCCGCATCGTCATCCTGCCGGTCACTCTCGCGACCGTTGCCACCGGCCTGACCATCGCCTTTGCCGGAGAACTCGACCTTACCGCGATGCTGGCGCTGGCAGTCCTGCATGGCGCGCTGATGATCCCGATCTACTCACTGTGCATCGCCCATGTGAACGACAGCGCCCCGTCCGACCGCTTCGTCCAGGTCAGCGGCGGCCTGCTGCTGATCTACTCCGCCGGTGCTGCACTCGGCCCGCTGGCGGCAGCACCACTGATGGACCATTACGGCCCCGGCGGGCTGTTCATGTTCCTCTCCGCCGCATTGGCGCTGTTCGGCATCGTGGTCATCTTCAGGATCATCGCGGTTCGCCGCCGGATCCGTGCCTACCCCGACCGCTATGCCCTGGTGACCAAGACAACCCAATCGATCTACGAGATGGAAGAACATAGCCCTCTCGGAGCACCGGAGTAACCGCCATGACCCGACCCTACCTGATCGACAGCCTGCAATACGCCAACTGGTCCGAGGCGATCTTCCGCCAGATGCGCGCGGGCGGCGTAGATGCGGTCCATGTCACCATCGCCTACCACGAGAATTTCCGCGAAACCGTCCTCAATATCGAAGCCTGGAACCGCTGGTTCGAACGCTTCCCCACCCTGATCTTCCAGGGCCGCACCGGCGCCGATGTCCGCCTCGCCCGCCAGACCGACCGCACCGCGATCTTCTTCGGCTTCCAGAACCCCTCGGCCATCGAAGACGACATTGGCCTGGTCGAGGTCTGCCACACCCTCGGCGCCCGCTTCATGCAGCTCAGCTACAACAACCAATCCCTGCTGGCGACCGGCTGCTACGAGGCTGAGGACCCCGGCATCACCCGCATGGGTCGCCAGGTAATCGCCGAAATGAACCGGGTCGGCGTGGTCATCGACATGAGCCATTCGGCTGAGCGTTCGACATTGGAGGCGATCGAGATATCGCAGCGCCCGATCGCCATCACCCACGCCAACCCGGCCTTCTGGCATCCTGCGCTGCGCAACAAATCCGACACCGTGCTGCGCGCTCTCGGCCAATCCGGCGGCATGCTCGGGTTTTCGGTCTACCCGCACCACCTGAAGGACAAATCCGACTGCACGCTCGACAGCTTCTGCTCGATGATCGCCCGCACGGCAGAACTGATGGGGCCACAGAACATCGGCATCGGCACCGATCTATGCCAGGACCAGCACGACAGTGTTGTCGAATGGATGCGGGTCGGCCGCTGGACCAAACAGGTCGACTACGGCGAGGGTTCCGCCACCAATGCCGGCTTCCCAGCTATGCCGTCCTGGTTCCACGACAACCGCGACTTCGCCAACATCGAGGCCGGCCTGCGCGCCACCGGCCTGAACGACGCCGAAGTTGCCGGGGTCATGGGCGAGAACTGGCTGCGTTTCTACGATGCTAGCTTCGGCCCGGCTGGGGCGTAGAGCATGATGCCGCTTCACCTGATCACACCCTCACTCCACCACCCAACTATCCTTCCCGCGCAGTAACTCGGCCAGGTCGTCGTTGGTCGGATGCAGGCCGGGGCCGTCACCGCGGGCCATCAGTTCGTTCTGGGTCGGGCGCTGCACCGCGCGCAGCACCCCGATTGCCTCGGGCATCTGCGGGTGGCGCATGGCGGCCAGAATCTGGGCCAGCGCCGGGGTCGCGGCGCTCTCGTCATGGCGCACCAGATCGTCCTCGGTGATACCATCACCCAAGCCCACTACCTCCAGCCCGAAGCCAACCTGGCGCAGCCCCATGTCGCGCTCGATGCCGAAGATCAGCGGCTTGCCGTGCTCCAGCTCGACCACATGGTCGTGGCGGATCTTGTTGTCCTTGGCGTAGTCAAACGTGCAGTCGTTGAAGACATGGCAGTTCTGGTAGATCTCGACGAAGGCGGAGCCCTTGTGTGCCGCCGCCCGGCGCAGGACCTCGCCCAGCGTCTCGGCCTGGGTATCGACGGCGCGGGCGACAAACGAGCAATTCGCCGCCAGCGCCGTGGTCAGCGCGTTCAGCGGCTCCAGCATCGAGCCAAAGGGGGTCGAGCGGGTCACCAGGCCGGGGGTCGAGGTCGGCGAGAACTGGCCCTTGGTCAGGCCGTAGATGCGATTGTTGAACAGCAGCACCTTGATATCGACATTGCGCCGCAGCGCGTGAATCAGATGGCCGACACCGATACTCAACCCGTCGCCGTCACCGGTCACCACCCAGACATCCAACTCGGGTCGCATCCGCTTCAGCCCAGTGGCGATGGCCGGAGCCCGGCCGTGGATGCCGTGCATGCCGTAGGTGTCGAGGTAGTAGGGGAACCGGCTGGCGCAGCCGATGCCGGATATGAACACCGTGGTCTCGCGCTTCGCACCCAGGCCCGCCAGCACCTTCTTCATCTGCGCCAGCACGGCGAAGTCGCCGCAGCCGGGGCACCAGCGTACCTCCTGGTCGGTGGCGTAGTCGGCTGGAACCGGCACAGGGTTGGTGGGAACATTCATGGCGTAACCTCCGCCGTCTCAGCCGGGGCGCACAGTGCCTGGATCGCCTGCAGCAGTTCGTCCACCGTGAAGGGCCGGCCCTGAACCTTGTTCAACTGCACTACATCCACCCCAAAGCGCGCCCGGATCAGCATCGCCAATTGGCCCGTATTCAGCTCCGGCATCAGCACCTTGCCATAGCGCCCGAGCACCGCGCCCAGATTGGCCGGCATCGGGTTCAGATGGCGCAGATGCGCGTGCGCCACAGAAAGACCGGCAGCCCGCGCCCGGATTGTCGCCTCGCGGCAGGCGCCCATGGTGCCGCCCCAGGCCAGAACCAGCACGTCGCCGGTCTCTGGCCCTTCGACCGTCAGCGGTGGGATCAACGTCGCGGCGTTCGCGACCTTCTGCGCCCGCACATTGACCATATGCTGGTGGTTCAAAGGGTCGTAGCTGATCGCGCCGGTGCCGTCGGTCTTCTCCAGCCCGCCGATCCGGTGCTCCAGCCCCGGCGTTCCCGGCACTGCCCAGGGCCGCGCCAGCAGGTCGTCGCGGGCGTAGGGCAGGAATGGCTCGTCGCCAGCAGGCGCCGTCGGGTGCTTAACCGGGATCAGCGCCAATTCCGCCATCTCCGGCACCCGCCACGGCTCCGAGCCATTAGCAACAAAGGCGTCCGACAGCACGATCACCGGCGTCATCAGCCTCGTCGCAATGCACCATGCCTCGATCACCGTATTGAAGCAGTCGCCGGGGCCGGATGCCGCCAGCACCGGCATCGGCGCCTCGCCGGAGCGCCCGAACATCACCTGCAACAGGTCGGTTTGTTCAACCTTGGTCGGCAACCCGGTCGACGGCCCGCCGCGCTGCACGTCGATCACCACCAACGGCAGCTCCAGCATCACCGCCAGCCCCAGGCCCTCGGCCTTCAGCGCCAATCCGGGGCCGCTCGATCCGGTCACCGCCATGGCGCCGCCGAAGGCCGCGCCGATGCAGGCGGAAATCGCGGCGATCTCGTCCTCGGCCTGAAAAGTACGCACTCCATGCGCCCGGTTCCGGCTCAGGAAATGCAGGATGTCGCTGGCCGGCGTGATCGGGTAGGCGCAGTAGAACAGCGTCTTCGCGCTCAGGCGTGCCGCCGCGATCAGCCCGAGTGATAACGCCTCGTTGCCGGTCACGTTGCGATAGCGCCCCGGCGCCAATTTGGCGCGCGGCACGATATAGCTTCGCTCCAGCGCCTCGGTTGTCTCGCCGTAACTCCAGCCGGCATGCAATGCCAACCGGGCAGCCTCGGCGACCTCGTCCTTGAATTTGCGCTTGATGAAATCCAGCGTCGGTTGCAGGTTACGGCCATACAGCCAGTAGACCAGCCCCAGGGTGAAGAAGTTGCGGCACTGCTCGGATTGCTTGCGACCGAGGCCGGTCGGTGCCACCGCCGCCTTGGTCAGGGTGGTGACCGGTGCCCGCAGGACATTCCAGGATGCCAGCGCGCCATCGTCCAGCGGGTTGGCCGCGTAGCCCGCTTGGCGCAATCCGCGAGCGTCAAAGGCGTCGTCATCGACAATCAGGGTCTGGCCCGGCTTCAGCCAGTGCAGGTTCTCCTTCAGCGCGGCCGGGTTCATCGCCACCAGCGCATCGACCGCATCGCCCGGCGTCAGAACCGTGTCGGCGGCGAAATGCACCTGAAAACCGCTGACCCCCGCCAGCGAGCCGCGCGGCGCCCGGATCTCAGCCGGAAAATCGGGGAAGGTCGCGATATCGTTGCCAGCGAACGCCGAGGTCTGGGTCAACTGCGATCCGGCAAGCTGCATCCCGTCGCCGGAATCGCCGCAAAACCGGACAACGACCGAGCGCCGCTCGGAAACCGGCTTCGCCGTGGCGGTTGCCTTATCCTCTGTCACTGTCGGCATAAGATCTCCTGAGAATGTGGTCATCCTACAAATAGTGCATTGGCAGGTGTAATTCACCCCAGATTCGACCGTTAACCCGTCGATTCGGGGCACTCCCAAAACACCCCCAAAACACCCCTAAAATACTCCCGTTGGAATCCCTGCCCTAGATCGGGAAACCGGACAGGAAACTGCGCAGGTTGTCACCCAGTTCCGGGCACAGGTAGCCACCCTCCTGCACGATAACCGTCGGCAGGTTCAGTCCCGCCACCACCGCCGCGATGCG
>DATLAW010000050.1:0-3020 GCA_035527255.1 Thermohalobaculum sp.
CGCAACAGCTTCGAGAGCGAACTGCCCCGCAAGGCGAACGGCGCATCGAGCCATTGGAGCTTTCCCCGAGGAGCCTGAATCCCGGCCTTATTCCGCGCCGCCGCGCTCCCTGCCTGAAGCCCGGCCCTGAAGCTGGCAAAGGCATCGCTATTCCTGACCGAGGGCCTTTTTTCCACAGTGTCAGAGGGCAGCTCGGTCTTGACGGGCGCAGGCACAGCGACCAGCTCGCTCGGGAAGCGGAGCCCGCCAGATTGCTCGATCAGATCAAGGAGCTGGGGATTCTTGCGGCGAAGCGCTTCGACCTTACGCAGGAAGCCGATCGGCAGGCCCGACGATCCCTGTTCGAGCCCAATTTCTGCCATGCTTCATCGCAGACCGATGATCTCGGGAGCGCCAACGGTGCCGGTCGAAAGCACAAGCAGAGTGCCGCACCAGATGTGATACCCGCCCGCCGTCGTGAACGTAAAAGTTACGGCAGGCCCGCCGCTGAGGGGCTTGATCGCAACCGTGTCGGTGGCAGCCGCATTCACGTAGAGCGCGGCAAAGCGATTCTCGACCGTGTCGCTCGGCGTGACCAGGACGGCATCATGGAACGGGAAGGGGGTCATCAGCTCTTCTTCACTGCTGGGCGCTCGGCCGCCACGCCGATGTTGGATGAAGCCAGCCTGATCTTGTCCTTGGCCTCGCCGTCGCCGATCAGATTGACCAGGGCATTTCGGGATCGCGTATCGCCCTTGGCCGCGAACTCCGCGAGCAGATCCGCCGTCCCGTCGCGCCACTTCTGGCGATCCTCTTCGTCGGCATGGTTCTGAGAGGCGAGATTGGGCGGCAGATGATAGTCGGTCGGCGTGATCTGGGTATTGTGCATGTTCATCTCGCCGAAGCCGCCATTCGGGCGAAACGTCTCGATGTTGGCAACGTCGCTCGCGTCCGAGGGAAGGTCATCCAGCATGCCGCTCGCGTGCATCCGCAGGCGGGCATTCTTCCACTCGGCGATCTTTGGCTTGTTGCGCCGCTCCCACGAGCGGTGCTTGTCCACCGCGCCAGCCGGGTTGCGCCGCATCTCTGCCTGGGTCGGCATGCCCTCCGCGATGTCGGCGCGCAGCTCGGAGCAGCGCGCCGCCGTCACATCGCGTTCCTCCACCGCAAGCGGGCGAGGGGTCAGATCATCGAGCTGCTTCTTGAGCGTGGCGCGCTGCTTCATCGCAGCCGGCACATCGACATGCTGCAAGACATGCTGCGGCTGAGACAGCATGCCCTCGATGTTCCTGACCTCGTCCTTGGCCTGATCTACCTGCCGAGGGCGGAACAGGGACTTGGGAGGCGTTGCCTTCTGTGTAAGTCCGATGCCGGTCATGCTTTGAAGCTTTCCAGATTATACGGCTGCGGTGCCGAGTGCGATGCCATAAAGATCGACGCCGCTGGAGTCAGAGACGTAGCTTTCCATGCTTGCCAGATCGCCGATATCGAAATTGGCGGCAGTCGTGGCCAGGCCGCCGACAAGCATATTTCTGGCAAATAACCCGGTTGCCGCAGCATCCAGCTCGACCGCCAGATCTCCAGCCGTCGAGCTGTTGTTCTGAATGAGATTGTCGGAAACGTTCGCCCGCAAGATCTCATCCGCGCTGGCAGGGGTGGTGTTGTCCAGGGCGTGCTCAGTGAAATGACCTGAGATGACGTTCCCGGTCAGGACCAGATCGTCGCAGCCATCAACCACGACGCCCGAAGTGCCGCTCGCAGTGTGCAGCCCTCGGAACAGGTTGTTGCGGATCACGACGAACTGAGCGTCGGTCGCGGTCAGGAAATTGGTGAATTGGCTGGTAGCGTGGGGCACCGTCTCGCAGCTCTCGACGATGCAGCTGCCTGCCGTGATATTGATCGCGTTGGTGACGGTGGCCGCGACCGTGCCGAGATCAAACCGGATATTGGAGATCCGGCATCCGGCGGCCGACATGGCGACAGTAGCCGCCAGCGCGCCAAAGGTAACGGTCGGGCGGTCGCTACCCCAGCCGAGCCCCCTGATCCAGACGCCGGCCACATCCATCGCGATCGAGGCGGTAGGATCTTCCGAATGCCCCGGCATGACGAAGATGATGTCGCCATTGTTGGCCGTGCATTTCGCCATCGCAGCATCGATCGTCGCCATCGGGCGATCTGGCGAAGTTGCCGCATTCCCGTCTGACGCGCCGGTCACGGCGCTGCCGACGAAGAACACGTTACCAGTGGTCATCGTCTCTTCGCCGACGCCAATCTGTGGCATGCCGAAGCTGGAGACGCCATGCGGGAAGTGGGTCAAGCCCATGGATCTATCCTCTGTCTAGGGAGCCTGGTGGCCCGGATGGAATCTCACCACCCCTTACCCGAGTTTGCTACAGCCCGACCGACTTCGGATGCTGCCTAACCTTCGTAACGCCCGCGCTGCGATCCGGGCCGGACTTGCCCGGCAGATCCGCGCTCGGAAAGCCCGGCTTCTCGCGAAACGGCATGTCGCCTGGCTTGCCGTCCATGCCCTTGGTGCGCCGGCCCGAGACACCGGCCGAGCGCGGCTCTTGATCGGGGCCTGCCGCCTTTGGAGTATGGCCGCCTGGATTGCGCATCGCGCTAGCTCACGATCGCGCCGAAGGACCAGCGCCAGTTGGTCCAAACCCACGAATATCTCATGTAGGCCCGCCATTTGGCGATGATGGTGTCGAGGTCTTCCGCCATCGCGAATTCGAGCGGGGCGCTGTCAACCCAATGCAGATGCTCTTTGCGCTTGGCGCTGTCGCCCATGAACCAGTTGTTGGTGTCATCCATGTAGTTCCACTCATGGATGGCGTACTGGCCATTGTGGACGTTGGCGTTGTTGTTGGCCGTATCGACCTTGCCGCGCGAACTGACGATCTCGAACGCGACCTCGTAAAGCGCATTCGGAATCCAAAGCTCGTCCGGCATGATGGCGATGCGATTGCCACGATCGTCGCGATAACCGACCATCTGGATGCGCGCCGCCGCGACCGCCGTCGCCGACAGGGCGGATG
>DATLAW010000051.1:0-5613 GCA_035527255.1 Thermohalobaculum sp.
CGCCGACGCCCGGACCCCCAGCGGACCCCCGGCAACAAAAACGCCACCCGAGCGGGGCGGCGTTTAGCGGCTAAGTCTTTGTTTTTGTTGGCTCCGGCGGTAGGATTCGAACCTACGACCCACGGATTAACAGTCCGATGCTCTACCACTGAGCTACGCCGGAATAGCCTAACCTTGCTGAGGTGTGAGGGCGTATAACAAAGCAGTTACCCGGCGTCTAGCTGATTTCCTGCGGTTACGCCCGAGGGGCGTTTATGGGGTGCGACTGGTGCAGTACCGCCATAGTCGCGGGTCGCTTCGAGCGCTGCCTGCGCGACCATTCGGCCAAGAATGGGCAGCCGCTCAACCGGAATTCGGGCGCTGGGACCGGAGATCGAGACAGCGGCAACGGTTCGGCCAAGTTCGTCAAACAACGGGGCGGAAACGCAACGCAAGCCGAGTGCGTGCTCCTCGTCATCAATGGCGTAACCCAAGCTGGCGATATCATGGAGCGCGGATTCGAGGCGCCCGCGATCGACAATCGTCCGCGGCGTTTCGCGCGGCAGAGCCATGGTCGCCAGTATCCTTTGCCGCCTTGCAGTCTCCATATGCGCCAGCAGCACTTTACCAGCACCCGAGGAATGCAGCAGCACGCGGCCACCAACGCCGGTTATCGCCCGCATCGCGTGGCGCGATTCAATCTGGCCGATGCAGATCGCCTCGCCGTCGCTTTCGACAAACAGGTTTGCGGTCTCGCCGGACGTCTCCATCAACCGGCGCAGGTAGGGCCGGGCAAGGCTGAGTTTATCTCGGCTCCGGGCAAAAGCGGTTCCAACGAAGAAGGCGGCGACGCCGATCCGCCACAGCCCGCCCTGAGGGTCCGGCCTGACGAAGCGTTCCGACTCGAGCGTCGTTAAAAGGCGATGGGTTGTGGACGGCGGCAGGCTCGCCGCCTCCGAAAGCTCAGTCAGCGACATCCCGTCACCGCTTTCCGCGAGATGGCGCAACATGGTCAATGCCCGGGTGAGCGAACGCACCTGGCCCGATGATTTCGACTTGCCGTCGGTCATGCAAATTACTCCATTCTACGGAATCCATTTCCACACAGAGAAACTATACCAATGGTGGCGCGGGGAAAGGCCAAACTGCATCTTGGGAGCATTTTTTGCGCTGGGGCGAGCGGCATCGGCGGCGAGCCGGTAATATCAGATCGGATAATTCGGTGCGCGGCGACCCATTGCAGGCCCGGATTAACCTATCCTTTACCACAATTGTTCTATGGAGGGAGCACTCCCTGCCAGGTACGCAACGGGATGGTACTCCCCCCGTTCTCACACCTGCCCCGCTGCGGAATGGCCGGGTGAAGCCCCGATACCCATCAATGGGTATTACCGCCCCAGCTTCGGCTGGGGCGGAGTTGGTTTGACCGCAAGTTCACCGCGGCCCGCGCACCGTTTTCCCGGATGCGCCGTAGCTTCGATAAATGTTCGCGGGTCCTAGAGTGTTTTCCAATCTACAAGAATCTGGATCCGGATTGCCCGAATCTGTGGTGCTCACATCCGAAATGCCCGGGCCCGAATCGCCGAGATCACTGGAACTGTCGAGGTCGGCAGCGGAGCGCTCACCGATCGCCCAATTGATTGCTCCAAGCAGCCCGTTTGCGGTAGAGAGTTGACGGGCTGGCACCGAGCACCCGCGCGGCCATCGGCAGAGAATTGCCGCACGCGTGTATGGTCGCCTCGACGAGAAGTCGCTCAACCTCCGCCAAGGACATCCCGACCAGCGTATCGACCGCCGCGGCAATCTCGGGATCGGCACTGATGTTTTCCCAGGAAATCGGCGCCTTGGGGCCCGAGTCTTGTTCCGGCGCGGCGAATCCTGGTGCCGGGTCGGCAGGGACTTCAGCGCAGCACTCGCCGTCTTTCGGCATTCGATGTTCGATCGCGCGCGGTTCCGGCGGCAGTGTCGGTTGCAGTGTCGGCCGCAAGATCGCCAAGACAGCCGCATGCATCTCGCCGGCGTTTCGGATGATCGAGCCATGGGCGGTGACGACCAATATTCGAGCTTGCGGATCGCGGCGCCGGATCTCGCGCAGAACCGACAGGCCGGCACCATGGGGCGCCAGAAAGTCGTCCAAGACGATATTGATTATGCCGCCGCGATGAACCGCCATTGCCTTGGAAACATTGTCATCGGCACCTGAACACTGCCTGCCATGAGGCGCAACCGCCATGTGATGGATCGCGTGAGCGTCGGCCTCGCCGATCGAGCGAGCAGCGGCCGGTCGGGTGACTTCGTTCTGCATTTATTGAGCGATCAGGGTCGATACATGGTCGAGCACCCGATCTATCTCGCCCAGCAGTTCCTGCATGTCGCGCTCGATGGCAATCGCATCGTCGTGATGCCCTGCGGCATTGATCTGTTTTGCCAATTCCTGCACGCGCACAGCGCCGATAGCACCGGCGACCGAGATGAGTATATGGGTCACGGCGCGAATTTCGGCCAGATCGCCCAAACCGCCCAGTTTGCAAGGGGCGCGGGCCCGAACGAGCCGGTCGCGGGCCGACTGAATGTCTGGACTGATCTTCCCCATCAGCTCGGCCATCGCGGCCGGACCGATCGCCTCAGCCAAGGCGTCGAATATTTTCTGGTCGATCACCGCTTCCGCGGCCTCAACCGCTGGCCCAGCGCGGTCGTCATCTGTGCGAGCGGCACCACTGCGCTTGCCCATATAGCGCCGGATGTCGGCGCCAAATTGCTCGATAGACAGTATAGGCTTGGCGATCACGCCATCCGCTCCGGCGGCGTCGATGGCGGCCCGGTGTTCGCGCATCACATAGGCCGTCAGTGCGATCATGGGCGTCTCGGCAATCCGTCCGGAGTACCCACGTATCGTGCGGAGCACCTCAATCCCGTTGACCCGAGGCATTTCGATATCGACCAGCATCACGTCGAAGACCTCTCGCCCAGCGATTTCAAGCGCCTCCGCACCGTCCTCCGCCAGCACGACAGAGGCGCCGAGGCTCTCGAGCATTTGCGAAGCAACGAGCTGATTGATCGGATTGTCTTCGGCAAGGAGAACACGCAAGCCCGAAAGCATCATCTAAATTCTCCACTCGCAATACGGGACCGGCAAGACCG
Organism: Thermohalobaculum sp.; assembly: GCA_035527255.1. Lineage (GTDB taxonomy): Bacteria > Pseudomonadota > Alphaproteobacteria > Rhodobacterales > Rhodobacteraceae > Thermohalobaculum. The sequence goes on from DATLAW010000051.1 coordinate 3,121, forward strand.
AGATCGATCGACCGTTCCCAAACCCTTTATGCATCGACGGTTTGAACAACCGGGAGCAGCATCTCTCCCGGCCTCGCTGACTGGGGAGCGGAGAACCCATCATGACACCTTGGCTTGCGCCTCGGGGCGATTCTCCAAGGCCTCCGCCAGCGCGTCGGCGGTCACCGGTTGCAAGCAGACCGCGTCAAAGAGGTCTGCCAAGCGTGGCGCGCCGACCGCTACCAGACGTGCTGTTGGATGGTCGGAGCGCAGCCGGGCAGCCCGCACATTATCTTCCTCACCGCCAGCCTCCATCAGAACCGCAGTCACTTTCTGATTGGCCACCCCCGGCTCCCAAGCCCCGTGTCCGATTTTGCGCAACAGCCCGGCCAGCACCATCTGTACCGTGATTGAACTCGCCTCGATCCGGATGCAGTCGTCGGGGCCATCGATCAGTTTGAGCGGGACGGAGATCGACAGGACCGCCCGACCCTCAACCGATCGATGCAGCGCGATGGATCCGCCCATCAGGCTCAACAACCCACGGGCAATCATCGGGCCCAGCGCGTCGGATGCAAATTCGTCATACTGCGCCGACGCCCGGCCAAACATCGCCTCCGGTTGCCAACCGGGTTGATCGATGCCCCGCACCGCGGCGTCGATTTCGACGAGAATGCCATTCTCAGCCCGGTCGATCACCAAACGGACATTCTCCGACCCGACGACATCAACCAGGAAGGTGACAAAGTGGCCGAGAACCTGGCGCAACCGGGCCCGATCACCAACAACCCAGCGTGGTGCATTGGCGCTAATCTCAACCGTGAACTCGACCCCCGAGCGCTGGATCACGGGTCCGAAACTTTCCTGCACGACCTGCGCCAGACTGCGCAGCTCAAACATGTTGCTTGCCATCACCAGGCTTTCGCTCTGCAAATCCGAGTAGTCGAGAATATCGCCCAACAGCCCACTCATCTGCCGCCCGGATCGCTCCGCCTGATCGATCAAACGCAGTTGGCGCTCGTTGAGTGAGGTTTGACGCGCCAGCGCCAGCAAACCCAGCACCCCATTCATCGGCGTGCGAAGCTCGTGGCTCATCATCGTCAGGAAACGCGACTTGGCCTGGCTCGCGGCCTCGGCCCGCGAGGCCTGTTCGGCGCTCTCAATGGCCATACGGCGATAGCGCCGGGTCTCGATCAGCATGATGCCGATCATCAGGAGCGACAATCCGAGCGCCACCATGCTGAAAAACCAGGTAAGCTGGGCGCTCGAACGCACGGAGTCGCGAGAGCCGTCCATACGCAGGCCCTCGCCGACGCGCACCGATATGGACAATGCCCGCAAAAGTTCACCGGCGGTCAGAAATTCATCGAGTATTTCCTGATGCAGCGTCACCGGGTCGTCGTGAGAAATGTTCACGATAGCATTTTCATGACGTACCAGAAGATCGTGCAGCTGATCTACGACGCGACTGTCGGTGTCGTGGATCTGGATGCGGCGACCGACCTCTCCGTGGCGGAACAGCTCGATCCGGCTCCACAGGATGTCGAACTGGAGGTTAACGTCCGCGGCCGTCACCGCCCTCACCCCGAGCGCGAAACTGCCCAGCACGGCCATAAATCTGCCGAACTCGGCCTCACACTGGGACGTGCTCCAGAAGATGACCTCCTGTCGCGACTCCTTCAGGCTCGCCATGTTATTTTCCTGAGCTCGAAAGCCGAGCACAGCCAATACCATCTATCCAAGCAGCGCAGCTATCGTCAAACCACGCGTAACGCCGATCGATTTTGTCACCGAAGTTCCAGCTCGATGAGTTGCCACACCAGCCGGATGGTGTAGTACGGGTCTTGCAATTCAGCGTGATCGTCCAGCGGATACATGACCCAGAGCGGACCCTTGTCGCGTCTCGACAATCGCTCGCCATTGACTTGCATCGCCAGGATCACGCCGTAGTTGGTGAAGTCACTGAGCGGGGCGTCGATGGCGTAGTCATTCGCCGCCACCAAATGAGCACTTGTCGCCGTTCCGGTCTTGATCAATGCCAGGACATCCCGAACAAGCGGGCCGACAAATTCGGCCACGCCATCGGTGAACTCGGTCCGGGTCCGGATGGTTACCTGTGGAAGCGCCAACAGATCCGCCTCGCTCAGATGCACCGCGGCTTGGGCCGGGTCGGTCGCATTGGATAGGATGAGCAAATCTTCGGCAGCGGAAGGCGTCGCAGTGCCGGCAACGATGACGGCAGCCACAAGGATACAGGCGAAAATTCTGGGCAGCGCATTGCGGATTGTCATCACATTCACCTCTCTGTCAGCCTTCTGGCTTCACCAATGCGCGCTTTTGCCCAACTGGGCGCACCGCTGCTCTGGCCACCGCCATTGTCGGTGTTGCTAGTGGTTCGAATCCAACGTTTGATGCCCTCGCTTGACGGCTGCGATGATTGTGTCCGGATTGGCGGTCCATGTGAAGGGCTTTGGCTCAGCGTTATGCTCGCGCACGAAGCGGTTGATGGCGGCC
>DATLAW010000052.1:0-7816 GCA_035527255.1 Thermohalobaculum sp.
TTTGTTGACGTAGGCAATTCCTATCGCTCTTAATGATCCTATCATGAGAACGATTAGTGAACAATTCCTATCTCGCGTCGAGGACTTCCTCGCATCATCAGGCCTCAAGCCCAGCGAATTCGGCCGTCAGGCCGTGGGTGATCCGAGCCTCATCGTCAATCTGCGCCGGGGGCGATCCCCGACGCTGGCCACTGCTGACAGGATCCTGTCCTTCATCGAACGCGTCGAGGCCGAGCAGAGCCGCCTCACGACACGGCGGAGGTCATTATGAGCGATTTGCTGTCCCATCACCTCAACCAGATCGAGCTGTCGCGGCGCTGGCGGATCAGTCCGCGGACACTGGAGCGCTGGCGCTGGCTCGGCGAAGGCCCGCAATACCTGAAGATCGGTGGCCGGGTGGTCTATCGGTTGAGCGACATCGAGTCTTACGAGGCTGCGCTGATCCGTGGTGCTGGCCACGAGCCCCACCGTCCAATGTCGGCGTAAGGAGGTAACAACATGACAATTTCCAACCACATCACACTGGCCGATATCCATCGCATGCCGGTTGGCCAGATCGCGGCACTGCCCGCTGATCAGCTGGCAATACTGAAGGAGGCGGCCGATCAGCAGCTCACCCAGGCCAAGACAGTCTCTGATTGGCTCGATGGTGCCATCTCTCTGAAATACGGCGACCGTGCCGCCGAATGCCGTCACGACGCGGGCAAGGACACTGGCACGATCCGCTTTGAGGATGGTGGCGTCATCGTGATCGCCGATCTGGCAAAACGGATCGATTGGGATCAGGCGAAACTCGCCCAGATCGCTGAAAACATCGCTTCGTCTGGTGAGGACCCGTCCGAGTTCATCGAGACCAGGTTGAAGGTGTCCGAGCGCAAATACACTGCGCTGCCGGAATCCTGGCGCAAGGGTTTTGAGCCCGCGCGCACGGTCCGGACCGGTAAACCGAAGTTTCGGTTCGAATTGAGCGGGGGCGCAGCATGACAGCTCTGACCCCCATTCCCCGACTGAGCCTAAGCCTGCCGAGCCTGATTGATCGTGCCGCCATGATGCTGTCGGGTGCCAAGAACGCGGCCGAAGTGCTGGAGGCGCGTGAGGCGGCTGGGCTGGCTTACGACGTTGCCAAGCGCACCGCCCGGCTCAGCCGTGCAAAAGCAGCCCATGACGACCTTATTGCCGCAGTGCACCGCGCGCAGGCAGATGCGCTGGAGATTGAAGCCGCCGCCAAGCGACGTCTGGCTGATGAATATGACGGCGCACAGGCACGCGGTGACGTGGGACAACAAGGCGCCAGGAGGGACCTCGTTCGCGCCGCGAACGAGGTTGTCGCTAGCGCCGCCGATCTCGGTCTGAACCGTCGGGAGATCCATGAAGCCCGCCAGCTTCGCGACGCCGAGACAAGCGATCCCGGCATTGTGCGCCGCACGCTCGATGACCGGTTGGAGAATGGCGAGGAACCAACCCGCACGGCGCTGCGCAAAATGGTCACGGATGCTGCCATGCGTGGCTTGCGCCCGCAGCGCAGTCCCAGCCGACGTAACCCGCTTTACGTCCCGCCCACGCCTGAACAGGCGGCCTGGCAGCATGTGACGGGGACATTCCGTGCTTTTGCCGAATGGGCCTCCGACGACAACCTGACCCTTGCCCAGGCGGGCATGCGGGAGGCGCAGAATGTCCCGTTTCACGACCTCGATGCCAAGGCCATCGCGCAAGGGTCGGCAGCTTTTACAACAATCAAGGAGTGGTTTGATGCTTGATGGCCAATCAGCGGCATTTGCCGAACGTGTCTGGGATTACGCATCCCGTCTGGGTAACAACGCCCCCAGGATCGCCGATGAGATGATGGAGGCGGCTTTCCCGCTGACCTGCACGCAGGCCCGGCAGGAAGGGGCGCTGCGGATGCTGCGCACCGGTATCATTTCGGAGGTCAAGCGCATCCTGCGCAACCGCGATGACGGGCTGGGCCAGGCGGATTTCGCAGAGGTCTGCGAAGCCTTCGCACCATTGGTGAAAAAGTTGCGGTCAAAATCGTACTTCGTTGAAAGCGCAGAGGAGTATGTCGGTATTCCTGCTCTGATTGCTGAGCCGGAATTGCTGGACGACGCGCGCCAGTTCATGCGCCGCAAAGGCATCGAATGCCTTGGTGAAGCCAACCGTCTTGATGCGCTGTTTATGGCCGTCACGGCGGGAGCAGCTGATGCTTTGCCGATGATTTCCCATCCCACCATGCCGCAGTCAGAAGGAGTTCACTGATGGCGATTTCTCTCGCGTCCTTGCGTGCCACGACCAGCCTTGCCCCGCCGCGTATCCTGATGCACGGCGTTGCCGGTGTTGGCAAATCCACCTATGCGGCAGATGCCGACAGGCCAGTTTTCATCATGACCGAGGACGGCCTTGGCAAGTTGCAGGTCCCACATTTTCCGTTGGCGACCAGCTATGCCGAAGTGGCGGAAGCGCTCGATGCCTTGCTGGACGAGGATCACGACTATGGCACGGTCGTCGTCGACAGCGTCGACTGGCTTGAGCCGCTGATCTGGGCTGAAGCGTGCAACCGCAACGGTTGGGCCTCGATCGAAACCCCGGGCTTTGGCAAGGGCTATGCCGAGGCGCTAACCGTCTGGCGTGAATATCTCGATAAGCTGAACGCGCTGCGCGACCGGAAGGGCATGGTGGTCATCCAGATCGCCCATACCGACATCAAGCGGTTCGACAGCCCCGAGCACGAACCCTACGACCGGTATGTGATCAAGCTGCAGACCCGCGCCTCGGCGCTGCTGCAGGAGCATTCCGATGTGGTGCTGTTCGCAAACTACGAGATCTCGGTCACAAAATCCGATGTTGGCTTCAACAAGAAAGTGACCCGGGCGCTGGGGTCCGGTGCGCGCGTCATGCACACCGAAGAGCGCCCCGCCTTCCTCGCCAAGAACCGTTACGGCCTGCCGGACACCTTGCCACTTGAGTGGTCGGCGTTCGTGGCCGCAATGCCCCACCCCGAGTAATCTGGACCTGAAAGGATACGACCATGGCACGTTTTGATACCGCATTTGATGCCTCTGGCATCGAGCCCACCACTGCCTACGAGCTGCTGCCTGCTGGCAAATACAGCGCCCAGATCGTCGAGAGCGAGATGCGCGTGACCCGCAATGGCATGGGTCAGTTTCTCTGGCTGATGCTGGATATTCTGGATGGCCCGCATAAAGGCCGGAAGATCTTCGATCAGCTAAATCTGGTGAACCCGAACCCGACTACGGTCGAGATTGCACAGCGCACGCTGTCGGCGATCTGCCATGCGACGGGCAAGATGCAGGTGAGCGACAGCGAGGAATTGCACCTGATCGCGATGACGATCCAGGTGAAAGTGAAGCCGCCGAAGAATGGCTACGGCGAAAGCAATACGATCACCTATCTGGCGCCTGCAGCAAGTATTGCGTCTCCTGCAAAGGCCACAAAGCCTGCGCCCGATCCTGCCGCCGCAGCTGCCACCCCGCCCAAGATGGCCTCTGCGCCCTGGAACAAGAAGGGCTGATCTACCGCGCTGCCCTGTCCCCCTGAGAGACGGGGCAGCGCCCAAACCCATCTGAGGATACTCCCATGACTGACCTGACCAACACAGCCCCTGTGGCTGTGATCAGCCCCGGCATGTCTGAAGACCAGCGCCGGTTGATCAAACTCGACGACGATATCGCCAAGATCCGCACGCAGATCGCGACCGCTGATCTGGCACGCCAGCGAGGCCAAAAGCCGATTGATCCTGACTGGTTCCACCGCGCGCGCACGGCGCTGCGCCATCTTTGCCGCGAACGGTCCGAACTGCTGGCGAAGGGAACCGGCCGCCGTCGTCGCGAGAAGCTGAAGGACGCCCTGATTGGCGTTCTGCGTGACCGCCATGATCGTGAGACCTGGGCTCAGATTCTGTCCGAGGCCCAGGCCCGCAGCGAACGGGAGGGCTTGTGATGGCTGATCTTCCGGCACCGCCCACGCCGACACTCTCGGCCATTTATGCGTCTTATGAAGCCCGGCAGGGTGATGGCTTCCGCGATCACCTCGGCGCGTCCATCATCGGCAAATCCTGCGCACGCGCTCTCTGGTATGATTTCCGCTGGGTCACACCGACACGCTTTTCTGGCCGCCTGCTGCGTCTGTTTGAGACCGGCCAGTTGGAAGAGGACCGGATGGTCCGCAACCTGCGTGCCACCGGGGCGACGGTTCTGGAGCTGGATCCGGAAACAGGACGCCAAATCCGCGTCGAGGCCCATGGTGGGCATTTCGGCGGCTCGCTGGATGGCGTGGCGCTCGGCCTGCTCGAGGCCCCGAAAACCTGGCATGTGCTGGAGTTCAAGACGCACGGCACAAAGAGCTTTGCCGATCTGACCGCGAAGGGCGTGGTGCTGTCGAAGCCCCAACATGCCGCGCAGATGCAGATATACATGCACCTGACGGGCATCACCCGCGCGCTCTACATGGCGGTCTGCAAGAACACTGATGCGTTGCATATCGAGCGGATCGAGGTTGACAGCGCGATGGCCGAGCGGCTGCTGGACAAGGGTGGCCGTGTCATCTTCGCCCAGCACCCGCCTGCGCGGATCAGCGAGGACCCCGCGTGGTTTGAATGCCGGTTCTGTGATCACCATGCCGCGTGCCATGAGGGCGGTGGGGCCGCCGTGACCTGTCGGTCCTGCCTGCACGCGACGCCGATCAAAGGCGGGTGGCATTGCGCCCGGCACGACCGGATGCTCGCGCCTGTCGAGCAGCGCGCGGCCTGCGACAAACATCTCTTCATCCCTGAGCTCGTTCCGGGTGAGGTCATCGATGCGGGCGAGGACATCGTCACTTACCGCATGGTCGATGGCTCCTCCTGGGAAAACGACGCCCGTACCACGGAGGCCACGCCATGCTGACTTTGCGCCCATATCAACAAGCCGCGATCACCGCTATTTATAGCTATTTCCAGACCCACAAAGGCAATCCCTTGGTGATTCTGCCAACAGCGGCCGGAAAATCTTTGGTGGCTGCTGCCTTCATCGAGGGCGTGCTGAAAGCATGGCCCGACCAGCGCATTCTGATCGTGACCCATGTGCGCGAGCTGATCGCTCAGAACCACGCCGAAATGATCAGACTCTGGCCTGACGCGCCAACGGGCATCTACTCAGCGGGCTTGGGCAAGCGCGAGGCGCAGGCCCGCATTTTGTTCGCAGGCATCCAGTCGATCCACCGCCGCGCGCAGGAAATCGGCCATACCGATCTGGTGTTGATCGACGAGGCGCATCTCATCCCGGGCAATTCCAGCACCATGTACCGGCGTTTCCTCGATGGGCTGACCCGGATCAACCCGGCGCTGAAGGTGATTGGGCTCACGGCCACGCCATTCCGTGTTGATTGCGGCATGCTGCATGAAGGCAAGTCGGCGCTCTTCACCGACATTGCCTATGAAGCGCCTGTGTGCGATCTGATTGATGCAGGCTATCTCAGCCCTCTGGTGTCGAAACAAACTGCCACCCGGCTGGATGTGTCAAAGGTCGGCAGCCGCGCCGGTGACTTCATTGCGCGTGATCTGGCGACCGCCGTTGATCAGGACGCCATCACTCGGGCCGCTGTCAGCGAGATCATCGAACACGGGCGCGGGCGCAAATCCTGGCTTGCCTTCTGCTCAGGCGTTGAACACGCCCACCATGTGGCCGAGGAGTTCAAGAGCCGCGGTATCTCTTGCGCTACCATATTCGGCGATACGGCCAAGCACGAGCGCGATGCGATCATCGCTAGCTTCAAGCGCGGCGAGATCCGGGCGCTCGCTTCCATGGGCGTGCTGACTACCGGCTTCAACGCGCCAGCGGTCGACCTCATCGCCATGCTGCGCCCGACCAAATCGGCAGGCCTTTATGTGCAGATGGCGGGCCGTGGTACGCGGCTTGCGCCCGGCAAGCAGAACTGCCTGGTGCTGGACTTCGCAGGCAATGTGCGGCGCCACGGGCCGATCGATCTGGTACGCCCCAAACGACCCGGTGAGGGTGGCGGGGGCGAGGCACCGATCAAGGTCTGCCCGGAATGTGACAGCATAATCGCGCTTTCGGCGACGGAATGCCCCGACTGCGGCTACGTCTTCCCGGCCCGTGAGGTGAAGATCGCGCCCACCGCTGCCACGCTGCCGGTTCTGTCGCCCAAGGTTCAGTGGCTGCTGGTCCATGGCGTCTCCTATAGCCGTCACGACAAGCAGGGCGGGCAGCCCTCGCTCAAGGTCACCTACAGTTGCGGGCTCAAGTCCTACAGCGAATGGGTCTGCATCGAGCATCAGGGTTATGCGCGCCAGAAGGCGACCGAATGGTGGCGCAAGCGTGCACCCGGTGTTCCCGTTCCACTTAGCGTCGACGAGGCCATTGCGCAGGCAAACTGTCTCTCACGTCCCAACGAAATCTCGGTCCGCCCATCGGGCCGCTATTTTGAAATCTCCGGTTACAGGTTCGATCCATGCGCCAAACCCAACCCGGCCTCTGCGCCGTCTGCCACCGGGAATCTCGCGGCTTTGGCTGGTTCAACGCAAGTTTCCGCATCTCGGACCAGCGGCGGGACGCAAGCCGCAAGTTCCTCTGCAGCCGCAAGTGTCAGGACATCTGCCATGGGAGGAAGGGCATGATTGATGCGACCCCCAATGAGAGTGAGGCGATGTGTGCCGGTGGCCAGCAAGGCGGCGAATACCTTGAGAGTATCGCCAAATCCGATCTTGCCACGCTGACAGAGACCGAGTGGGACCGCTTCATCGATGCGGTCGTCACCGGATATTGCGACCACCTGCGCGAGCGTGCGGCCCAGGACCGCAAACGTCTCGACGCCATGACCCCCGAGGTGCCCTTCTGATGACCGAGACATCCTTCATGGCGCGTTTCGGCGCGCGGCTTGTCACCAATGGCTATGCCATCCTGCCGATCGGCCCGGGCACCAAGAAGCCCGGACAGTTCAAGCGCGGTGCCTGGGTGGATTACCCTGAGTGGAACCGGCATGCAGAACGCCCAACGACAGAGGTCGAGATTGCGACTTGGTCGGCATGGCCCGATTGCGGCATCGGGATTGTCGGCGGTGCGGTTGCAGCGGTCGATATCGACATCCTTGAGGATGCCGAATTGGCGCTCCAGATCGAGCGACTGGCACGTGACAAGCTGGGCGACACCCCCGCGTTGCGGATCGGTAAAGCCCCAAAACGCATGCTGATCTATCGCACGGCTGAACCCTTCCGCGGCATCAAGCACCATCCGCTGGAAGTACTGTGCCTCGGCCAGCAGTTCTTGGCCTACGCGACCCACCCCGACACTGGCGCGCCATATGCCTGGCCCGAAGAGGGGTTGGCGGATCTCGACATCACTGATCTGCCGGAAATCACGGCCGAGGCTGCGGCGGCGTTTCTGGACGAGGCCTATGCGCTGCTGCCCGAAGCCTTACGGCAGCGTGGGCTTGCAGCCGTATCGACCGCAGCTGAGCATCTCCGATCTTACAGTCAGATCGGCACATTGCCCGCTATCCGAGCGGCCCTCGCGTGGCTGCCCAATGCCGAGCTCGACTATGACAGTTGGATGCGGACCGGTATGGCGATGAAGGGGGCGCTTGGCGAAGCCGGGGCCGATGTCTTTGCCGGCTGGTCAGCGCAGGCTGCAAAGGATGTGCCGGCCATCACCGCCAAGGCCTGGGCCAGCTTCAAACCCGACCGCATTGGCGCAGGTACGATCTACCACCTCGCGATGGAACGCGGATGGCAGCCCGATAGCGATTTGCGCCTTGATGGATCCCTAGCCTGCGATGGCGCGCATCCGGCGGCGGGGCTGTTGTCGAG
>DATLAW010000053.1:0-18589 GCA_035527255.1 Thermohalobaculum sp.
CGCCGCCAGAATCGGACCCAGTGCCAGGGTCGGCGGCGCGTTCCCCCCCTCCATCTGTGGAAATACCGGAAGCCCTTCGGCCGTTCCGGACAGGTTGATTTAAAGTCTCGCAAGCTGGCCGAGGGCGATCGACAAGATCCCCCGCGCCTCGTCACGTTCGTCCGCGTCGGGGTCATAGGCGACGCGAAAGCCCTCAGATCCGGCCAGGTTTACATATTGCGTAAGGCTTTGGATCGCAGCCGAATTCCGCGCATGGGATCTAACTTCGCCGACCTGCCACCAGCTGATGACCGCCACCAGCTCAATGACGGCAATCAAGGCAACTGTCGCCGAAGTAAATCTACGGCGCATGTATTTTTTGGATTCCGAAGGTTGCATCGCGTCGATCACCAAATTTTCATCGCGCCTTGGTGGCACGTTCTTAAGAACGAGAGGTTTAGCCAGAAAGCCCCCGATTGACTATGAGCAGTCAGCGTCAGATTAGCAGAAAGTTCGATCGAAGGCGATCCGTCGTTCGACGCAAACAGGCCGAGTATCCGATACTATAGGGGAGCCGTCCGGGGAGGGTACTCTGGCACGTTTCGGCGTATGCCTGTCACGCTCAAGTTTGAGCGTAACGCCAGGGGAAGCGCTCGGCCAAACGGGTAATCTTGTGATCGGCAGTGCGGCTGAGAACATCGGTCAGCCATGCCTGCGGATCAACGCGATTCAGCTTGGCGGTTTCGGTCAGAGTATAGGCGGTGGCGGCGGATTGACCGCCGCCTACAGTTGGTATCTGTGTCGACAGGCGGTCGCCACCTGACCACGCTCGCCTGCCGGCGCGCGACACCGCGGCACGCGCAAAAACAGGCGCCGTCACCCACCATCACGCGATCGAGTTTTTACACGGCCTCGGTCAAACTCGGTCCTTCTTCTCCGAGATTGGCGAAAACCGGGGTAGATCCGAAAGCCGACATCTCCAACCACGACACCAAGCGGCAAACCCACCCCCTATTCCCCCGCCTCCGGGCCGATGTGCTGCCTGCCGCGCGCCCGCGCCAGCTCGATCTGGCGTTGGCGCTCGGCGAAGCGGGTGCGGTCGGCGGGGGTGTATTCGGTGATGCAGGCGGGGCAGCTGATACCCTGGGCATAGTCGGGGTGGGTGTGGTCCTGCGGGCCGACCGGACGGCCGCAGGCGTGGCAAAGGGTGTGGGCGCCCGGGGTCAGGCCGTGGCCGACGGCGACGCGGTCGTCGAAGACAAAGCATTCGCCTTGCCAGCGGCTTTGATCGGGCGGGACTTCCTCGAGATATTTCAGGATGCCGCCTTTGAGGTGCAGGACTTCGGGCACGCCCTGCCCCAGCAGATAGCTCGACGCCTTTTCGCAGCGGATACCGCCGGTGCAGAACATCGCCACCCGCTTGCCATTGAACCGGTCGCGGTTTTGCGCCCACCATTCGGGGAAAGCGCCGAAGCTGGTGGTGCCGGGGTCGATGGCGCCTTTGAAACTGCCGATCGCGGTCTCGTAGTCGTTGCGGGTGTCGATCACCACGGTGTCTGGGTCGGCGAGGACCGCGTTCCACTGGGTGGCGGCGATGTGGGTGCCGACACGGGTGTTGGGGTCGACACCGGGAACGCCGAGCGAGACGATCTCGCGCTTGAGGCGGATCTTGAGGCGGCGGAATGGTTGTTCGGTAGCGGCGCTTTCCTTCCAGTCCAGCGCGGCGCAGCCCGGCAGGGTGCGGATATGGGCGAGCACGACATCGATGCCCGAACGAGACCCGGCGATGGTGCCGTTAATGCCCTCCGGCGCCAGCAGGATGGTGCCCTTGACCCCTGCCCCACAGGCAGCCTGCGCCAGCGGCCCCTGCAAGCTGGCGGGCTCTGGGAACCGGGTGAACTGATAGAAGGCGGCGACGGTCAGGGACATGGCTGCGGTATAACGCCGGGTGTCGGGGCGGATCAACCGGGAGGCAGCGGAACGTTGGGGGGGAAATTTCCGGTGATTTGCGGTATTCTGGAGCGGGCAACCGGGGGGGCGGGCAGGTGGAGCACCGCAGCCTGCGCCCGGTCGGATCGCGCAGCAAATTCGTCGATCTGGGAAAAATCACCGGGGCACGGATCGAGGAGAACTTGACCGACGAGGGCGCCCGGCTGACCCGGCTGGTGCTAGATACCGAGGACGGCGGCGCGGCCCTGGAATACGGCTTTGGCGGCGGCGATCGGTCGGAGCTGGAGACGGCGGTGAATGAGTGGCTGACGCGGCCGGTTAGTTAGCCGGGGAGCGGCGGGAGTGATGCGAGAATAGCTTTCAGCATCTCGGAGGCATCCGCATATTCTGATAGAAAGGCCCGAACGCGCTGGGCGACCAGCAGGGTTTCGCTGTCTGGTTCAAACTTGTAAGTTTGCGTGGCGAGCGACACCATGAGGTTCTTAAACGCCGCGTGGTCGTCCTCATTGAGGTCGTCAACGCGGTGCGCCAATTGCTCGATTTCCGTCCGCGGATGGCCTGCCAGATGCCGGGTCAGCAACTCAAATGCAATGTACTGCTCCGGGTAGCCCTGTCTTTCAGCTCTGAGGGCATAGGTACGATAGGTCTTATATGTTTCGACGCGCGCGCCATCGCTCTCGGTCCATGCGGCCGCGCCAGCCGGAGCGGCGATCAGGTCGCGTCCGTAGTATTGCACCAAGCTCTCCGCAATAGATCCACTTCTTTCTGTGATTTGATCGCGGATTCGACCTTGCGAGCGACCCGTGCGTCGAGCAATTCATCGATGACAATCGTCAAACCAGCGCTGAGTAGGCTAAAGGCAATGGCGCCGAACGTCAGGTAGAGGCTGCGGTTACGACCGTGCCTTTCTTCGAATTTCTCCACTACCTTCGCGGATATTGCCTCCGCCAGAGCTGTGTAGATCTGCCCGTCTTCATGCGCGGAACGCAGTGCCGATTGTTGTTCGGGCGTAATCGAATCTGTCATTGTAGATATCCAATAAAATCAACGCAAAACGTGTATGCTGTCGTGTTTTTTCTGTCAACGCCGCCGGGCGCGGTTGACAGAGGTGGCCGTTACAGCTGGCGGACGGGGCCGTGGGACGGCTTTCAGGTCGTTCGGCGCACCAAACTGCACCGAACTCGTGTGTCCGGATGGCCGTACCTTTACCGCACCACCAGCACCGAGCACGGGGTATGCAGCGCGACATGGGCGGCGTTCGAGCCGATCAAGTAGTCGGTGAAATGGGGGTCGTGCGAGCCCATCACGATCAGATCGGCGCCTATCTCGTCGGCGGCGTAGCGGATCTCGGCGGAGATCGAGCCGCCGAGCTTCAGGAGGCCGGTGGCGGTACCATGTTTGGCCAGATAGGCGTTCATCTTTGGCTGGTAGTCAGGCGGAGGGGTGCCGCTCTCGTCGATGATGATCGGCTGGACGCTGATCACGGTCAGCGATGCGCCCTCGGCGCGAGACATTTCCTTGGCGACTTCCATTGCCTTGGCGGCGACCTCCGGGTAGTCGAGATCGACCGGGACCAGGATCATCTTGTACATTACGTTTCCTTTGGTTAGCGCACGACCAGAACCGAGCATGGCGCGTGAAGAACGACATGGGCGGCGTTCGAGCCGATCAGGTAATCGGTGATCCGAGGGTCGTGCGAGGCCATCACCACGAGGTCGATCTTCTTGGTCTCGATGGTGTCGATGATACGACCGCTGATCGAGCCGCCGACCTTGATCTCGCCCTCGATGTCGAAGCCCTCGCGGACACCGTCGATATAGGTGTCGAGATCGGGCTGATAGTCGCGCGGCGTCTTGGCCAGGCCCTCGGGCCAGGCAGGGACGATACTGACGACGCTGATCCGCGATCCGTCGCGCCGGGCGATGTGTTTGGCGACGTTGATCGCCTGCTCGGCCGCGCCAATCTCGCCGAGGTCGATTGGGACCAGGATGTGTTTGTACATGGGGCGTGCCTCCGTTCTGTTCATAATAATTATGCGAGAGGACAGGCAGGCGCATTGACCGAGGTCAAATGGAATGCTCATCGGACTTGAAATTTGGTTCGACGCAAGCTGGCGTTTGAGGGCGTCGTGCCGGCAACGCTCGGAACCAGGTTATCGCACCTGACCAATTGGAGAATAGGTTTGCCGCTGGTTGCCATTCGCGTCAAACCCCCAACCCAACCCCAATCACCTCTTGATTGACTTCAGCCCACATTGACGCTAGATCGCGGCCAATTCCGGAAGTGATGACGCTTCCGGTCCCGGATGATCCGGGATCGCCGTCGGTCAGCGCGTTGCGCCCACCGGCGCCGTTTACGTTTGGACTGAGGCCGGTCTGCCGGGGAGTGACAGATGTTTGAGACCCTCTCGGAACGCCTATCCGGCGCCCTAGAAAAGCTCACCGGCAAGGGTGCGCTGAACGAGGGCGATGTCGCGACGGCGCTGCGTGAGGTGCGGGTGGCGTTGCTTGAGGCCGATGTCTCGCTGACAGTCGCCCAATCGTTCATCAAGGAAGTCCAGGAGAAGGCGACCGGGCAGTCGGTGCTGAAGTCGGTCAGCCCCGGCCAGCAAGTGGTCAAGATCGTCCATGACGAGCTGGTCCGGGTGCTGGCGGGCGACGACCCGGAGCCGGGCAAGCTGCGGATCGATACGCCGCCGGCGACCATCCTGATGGTCGGCCTGCAGGGCTCCGGCAAGACCACGACCACCGGCAAGCTGGCCAAACGCCTGAGCGAGCGCGACGGCAAGCGGGTGCTGATGGCATCCCTCGATACCAACCGCCCGGCGGCGATGGAGCAGCTGGCGGTGCTGGGCGCCCAGATCGGCGTCGATACGCTGCCGATCGTCAAGGGCCAGGGTGCTGTCGATATCGCCAAGCGGGCGAAGCAGCAGGCGCTGCTGGGCGGCTATGACGTGGTCATGCTGGATACCGCCGGGCGCATGCATGTCGATGATGCGCTGATGGCCGAAGTCATGGCGGTGCGCGATGCCGCCAAGCCGAACGAGACCCTGCTGGTGGTCGACGGCCTGACCGGGCAGGACGCGGTCAATGTCGCCGAACAGTTCGACGGCCGCGTCGGTATCACCGGCGTCGTGCTGACCCGGATGGACGGCGACGGGCGCGGCGGTGCTGCGCTGTCGATGCGCGCGATCACCGGCAAGCCGATCAAATTTGTCGGCCTGGGCGAAAAGCTGGACGCGCTGGAGGAATTCCACCCGGAGCGGGTGGCGGGCCGCATCCTCGGCATGGGCGACATCGTCAGCCTGGTCGAGAAGGCGCAGGAGACCATCGAGCAGGCCGAAGCCGAGCGGATGATGAAGCGGTTCCAGAAGGGCCGTTTCGACATGAACGATCTGAAAGGCCAGCTCGAGCAGATGATGAAGCTGGGCGGCATGCAGGGGATCATGGGAATGCTGCCGGGCATGGGCAAATTGTCCAAGCAAATGGACGAGGCCGGGCTCGACGACAGGGTGCTCAAGCGCCAGATCGCCATCATCCAGTCAATGACCAAGACCGAGCGCAAGAAGCCCGACCTGATGCAGGCCAGCCGCAAGAAGCGTGTTGCCGCCGGGTGCGGGCTGGATGTGTCGGACGTCAACAAGCTGCTAAAAATGCACCGCCAAATGGCGGACATGATGAAAAAGATGGGCAAGATGGGCAAGAAAGGCCTGATGCGCGGCGCGCTTTCCCAAATGTTCGGCAAGGGTGGAATGCCGCCGGGTGCGGTTGGTGGGCCGGGCGCGGCGATTGGTGGCGGAATCGGCGGCGGAATGCCGGGCGGGTTCCCCGGAATCGGCGGTGGCGGGCTGCAATTGCCGCCGGGCCTGAGCGGGATCGGCAAGAAGAAATGACGGCGATCCCGGTCATCACCACCGAGCGCCTGACGCTGCGCGCGGCGCGCTTTGACGACTTCGAGGCCTATGCGGGGTTCTTTGGCTCGGAGCGCTCGAACTACGAAGACGGGCCGCTGGGCCGGGTGCAGGCGTGGAAGGAATTCGCCGCGGTTACCGGCCAATGGTCGCTACGGGGGTACGGCGCCTGGTCGGTCGAGGATCGCGCCAGCGGCGCCTATATCGGCGAGGCCGGCCTGTTTCATCCCGTCCACTACCCCGAGGCCGAAATCGGCTGGATGGTCGTGTCCGGAGCCGAGGGCAAGGGCATCGCCCACGAAGCCGCAATCGCCGTCCGCAGCTTCGCCTATGGCACACTCGGCCTGAAAACGCTGGTCAGCTATATCGACCACGACAACGCCCGCTCGATCCGCCTCGCCGAACGCCTCGGCGCAATCCGCGACGACACCGCCCCGCTGCCCGAGGGCGAGCGCTGCCTATGCTACCGTCACCCTGGACCGGAGGCGCTATTATGACCAACGACGAATCCCGCGCGCAGACGCTGCTCGGCGAATTGCGCCACTCGATCGATAATCTCGATGCGATTCTGCTCCATACCCTGGCCGAGCGGTTCCGCTGCACCCAGAGCGTCGGCAAGCTGAAGGCCGAGCACGACCTGCCCGCCGCCGATCCATCCCGCGAGGCGCGCCAGATTGCGCGGCTTCAGCGGTTGGCCGAAGAATCCGGCCTCGACCCTAAATTTGCCAAAAAGTTCATGCGCTTCATTGTCGATGAAGTGATCCACCATCACCAACAGTTCCAGAAATAGCCTCCGAGACCGGAGGCTTTCGCCCAAGGAGAGAACACCATGTCCATGAAGATCAGACTGGCCCGCGGCGGGTCGAAGAAACGCCCGTTCTACCGGATCGTTGCAGCCGATAGCCGGATGCCGCGCGATGGCCGCTTTATCGAACGGCTCGGCACCTACAACCCGCTGTTGGCGAAGGATTCGGAGGAGCGGGTGAAGATGAATGTCGAGCGCATCCAGTATTGGATCGGCCACGGCGCCCAGCCAACCGACCGGATTCAGCGCATGCTCGAGGCGGCTGGCGTGGTGCCGGCCAAGACCCGCTCAAACCCCCAAAGCGCCATCCCCGGCGAGAAGGCCAAGAAGCGCGCCGAGGAGAAGGCGGCGAAGGTGATTGCCGCCGCTGAAGCCGCAGCGGCCCCCGCCCCTGCCCCAGCCCCCGTCGAGGAAGTGGTCGAGGAGCCAGCAGTCGAAGTAGCCGAAGAAGCAGCGGTTGAAGCGACCGAAGAAGGAGCAGCCGAAGTCGCCGAGGAAGCAGCGGCAGAGCCTGCCGAGGAAGCAGCGGCGGAACCGGCTGAGGCGGCAACCAAAGAGCCTGCCGCCGAGTGAGCGGAGTGACCGGCCATGCCGGAGCATGACGTCAATCTGATCTGTGTCGGCGCCATCGCCGGGGCCTTTGGCGTGGCCGGCGAGGCGCGCCTCAAATCGTTCTGCGCCGATCCGCAGGCAATTGCCGACTACGGACCACTGTCCACCGAGGATGGGACGCGCAACTTCGCGATCAAGCTGACCCGGACGGTGAAGGAGGGTTTCGCGGCGCGGCTTTCAGGCGTGACCACCCGCGAGGAGGCCGAGGCGCTGAAGGGCACCCGGCTGTATGCCCCACGTGATCGTCTGCCCTCGCTGCCCGATGACGAGTTTTATCATGCCGATCTTGTTGGGCTGACGGTTGTGGACACTGGCGGGATCGAGATCGGCAAGGTTCGGGCTATCCATGATCACGGCGCTGGCGATATGCTGGAAGTGACCGGTACCGGCGGCGAACGTCTGGGCCGGACGGTGCTGATACCCTTCACCCAGGCCGCGGTGCCGACCGTCGATCTGGCCCAGGGACGGGTTGTCGTCGACCCGCCGGAGGGAATACTGGACAGTAATGACGACCCGGAGGAGCCTGACGCATGACCGGCCATCACGATCGGGACAGCCCCAAGCATCTGTTTGCCTTGATCCGCGATGTGCTGATCCAGGATTGGGATCCGCTCGGCCTGTCGGATGCACCGGGCACGCCCGACGACTATGACGCAGTGGCGCGCGAACTGCACGCGCTGATCACTGACCCGGAGACCACAGCCGAGCGGATCGCCGCCTATCTGCGTTGGGTCGAGGGCGCGCAGATGGGCCTGCAACGGCGGCCGGGCATGGCCAAGGCGGCGGCGCAACGGATCATGGCGCTTAAGGGTGAGGGTGGCGGGGCGAATGGCGGGTGACCCATCCAAACCCCGCTCGCACGGCATGTTCCGACCCCGCGTCACGGCGCAGCCGCGCCCGCTGATCGAAGGTCAGGTAGCGGTCGGTTCGTTCCAGGTCAAAGTGCTGACGATCCTGCCCGAAATGTTCCCCGGCGCCCTCGAAGCCTCGCTGATCGGCAAGGCGCTGAACCAGCATATCTGGTCGCTGGAAGTGCTGGACATTCGCGATTTTGCGAGCAATAAGCACCGCACTGTCGACGATACCCCCGCTGGTGGCGGGCCGGGCCTGGTGATGAAGCCCGATGTGGTGGCGGCGGCGATTGACGCAGCGCAGGCGGATGCACGGCAAGACCGGTCGCGTTGGCCTGTGATTTATTTGTCCCCGCGCGGGCGGCCTTTCACCCAAGGTCGGGCGCGGGAACTGGCGGCGAGTGAAGGGATCACGCTGCTGTGTGGCCGCTTCGAAGGCGTCGATCAGCGGGTGCTGGAAGCGCGACGGGTCGAGGAGGTCTCGATCGGTGATTTCGTCCTCACGGGCGGCGAGATCCCGGCGATGGCGCTGATCGACACGGTGGTGCGCCTGCTGCCCGGTGTTCTGGGCAACGAGGCGAGCCTGGACGAGGAAAGCTTTTCGCGGGGGCTGCTCGAGCACCCGCACTATACCAGGCCCCAGGTCTGGGAGGGACGCGAGATACCGGAGATTCTCCTCTCCGGTCATCACGCCAAGATCGCCAAGTGGCGGCTCTCCCAGGCTGAAAGGTTGACCAAAGAACGTCGTCCCGACCTCTGGCGGGCCCATACTTCTGAGATGGAGCGGGCAGCCGATGGAGACCGAGAGCTCTCGGACGCACAAACCTCCACCGCTAAAGGTGGGCAGACGAAGGACTGAGACGATGAATCTGATAGCGCAGATCGAAGCCGAGCACATCGCGTCGCTCGCAACCAACCACCCCGATTTCGCCCCCGGCGACACCCTGCGTGTCGGCTTCAAGGTGACCGAGGGCACCCGCACCCGCGTGCAGAATTACGAGGGCGTCTGCATCAGCCGCACCGGCGGCAAGACGCTGGGCGCGTCGTTCACCGTGCGCAAGATCTCGTTCGGCGAGGGCGTCGAGCGTGTGTTCCCGCTGTATTCGCCCTCGATCGACGGCATCGAGATTGTTCGCCGTGGCAAGGTACGCCGGGCCAAGCTGTATTACCTGCGCGAACGCCGCGGAAAATCGGCCCGCATCGTCGAGAAAACCAACTACCGGCCGATGGGCGACGGACCTAAGGCAGTTGTCGAGTAGGCTGGTCTGAAGCGACGTTCCAGCGGGCGGTCCTTACGGGCCGCCCGTTTGCATTTTGCCTTGCCGGATCAAAAATCAACCGCCAAACCGCCCTTTTCCCAGTCGCCGTAGCGGGTCGGTTCGGCGCCCTTGCGGCCACCAAGCTCCAATGGAAGGGTTGGTGGCGCTGACTCTCGGGCCTCGGCCTCCGCCAATGCCCTTGCGGCAGCGGCGGCAATCCGGACTTTTTTAGCGCTGTCGTCAATCATATATCTGCTCCCGGCCCTTGCGCGATCATATGGTCCTGGGGGATAGGATGGCAACCGGAGTGACCGACAATCCATGAACACCGTGAAAACCATGATGCTGCTGGCGGCGATGACCGCCCTGTTCCTGTCGGTCGGCTGGCTGATCGGCGGCACGGCTGGTGCGCTGATCGCGTTGGTTTTCGCGCTGGGCGCCAATGCCTTCGCCTTCTGGAATTCGGACCGGCTGGCATTGGCGGCGCATGATGCGCGCGAGGTCGATCCGCAAACGGCGCCTGACCTCTACGGAATAGTCGAGGGTTTGGCGCGCAATGCCGGTTTGCCGATGCCGCGGTTGTATGTCATCAACCAGGACCAGCCGAACGCCTTTGCCACCGGGCGCAGCCCGCAGCGTGCGGCGGTAGCGGTGACCACCGGTATCATGCGGCAATTGAGCGACGAGGAGCTGGCCGGGGTGATCGCGCATGAGTTGGCCCACATCAAGAATCGCGATACGCTGACGATGACGGTTGCCGCCACCGTCGCCGGTGCGATCTCGATGCTGGCGCAGTTTGGGATGTTCTTCGGCGGCGGTCGGAATCGCGGCTGGATGGGCTTTGCCGGTATGCTGCTGGCGGCGGTCATGGCGCCGATCGCGGCGATGCTGATCCAGGCGACGATCAGCCGGACCCGCGAATATTCCGCCGACCGGATGGGCGGCGAGATCTGCGGCAACCCGCTGTGGCTGGCCTCGGCGCTGGGACGCATATCGGGCGCGGCGAGCCGGTTCGAAATGGAGACGGCGGAGAGCCACCCGGCCTCGGCCCATCTTTTCATCGTCAATCCGTTGTCGGGGCGCCCGATGGATGGCCTGTTCAGCACCCATCCCATGACCGAGAACCGCATCGCGGCGCTGAAACAGCAGGCGGTGGAGATGGAGCGGACCACAAACCTTAGCGGCCTGAGCACGTCGGAGCCGCAGCGGCCGAGCGTGCCTCAGACACGCGGCCGGGGTCCGTGGCAGTGAGAACCCCGACGAAGCGTAGATCGATCCGTAAGGCTGGCGGCAAAGCGAACGACGATGAGGTTGTACCGGGTCTTGTGGCCCGGCAGGGAGCGCTGCACCTGATCAGTGCGGTGCTCGATCGCGGCGATATGCTGGACGAGGCGGGCATGCGCGGCAGCCCGGCCGAGCGGGCCGAGGCGCACGGGTTGGCCGACGTGACATTGCGCCGGTTGGGTCAAATCGATGCGGTGCTCGAGCGCTTTGTCGACAAGATGCCGAAGACACCGGTGAGCCATATCTTGCGGCTGATGGCGGCGGAGCTGATCTTTGTCGGCACCGCACCGCATGCGGCGGTTGATCTGGGTGTGCGGATGGTCAAGCGGGTCCGGGGCGCGTCGAAATTCTCCGGCATGGTCAATGCGGTTGGACGGCGGCTGGCGGAGCATGGGGCGGAGATCGCGGCGGGGCAGGATGCTGCACTGCTGAACGCCTCCGATTGGCTGCGCGAGGAGCTGAGCGCTGATTGGGGCGGCGAGGCAGCCAGGGCGATGGCGGTAGCGCATCTGACGCCGGCTCCGCATGATCTGACGTTGGCCAACCCCGCAAAGGCCGAGGCGCTGCCGATCGAGGCAACGGTCTTGCCAAGCGGCAGTCTACGGCTGACCGCCCGACCGCAGATCAGCGCGCTGCCGGGGTACAACGAGGGCGCCTGGTGGCTGCAGGACGCCGCGGCGGCGCTGCCGGCCCGGCTGATCGCGCAGCCGGATGGCAAACGGGTGCTCGATGTTTGCGCAGCGCCTGGGGGCAAGACCCTGCAACTTGCCGCCGCCGGCGCGCAGGTGACGGCGCTGGACATCTCGGCCCGGCGCATCGAGCGGGTCACCGAGAACCTGACCCGCACCGGGTTGACCGCGGAAATCGTCGTCGCGGATGCGCTGGGTTGGACGCCACCGATGCTATTCGACGCGATCCTTCTCGATGCGCCCTGCTCGTCTACCGGCACGATCCGACGGCATCCGGATTTGCCGCGCCGACAGGGCGGCATCGATCTGGCGGCGCTGACCACCCTTCAAGCCCGGCTTCTGGACCGCACCGCTAAATGGCTGGTGCCGGGCGGTGTGTTGGTCTTCTGCACATGCTCGCTGTTCAAAGCCGAGGGCGAAGATCAGGCGCACGGGTTCCTCGAGCGCAACACCGACTTCGAACGCGCGCCGATCGACCCTGTCGAGGCGGGCATTCCAGCCGAATTCATCACATCCGAGGGCGATCTGCGGACCCGGCCGGACTTTTGGGCGGAGCTCGGCGGGATCGACGGGTTCTTCGCCGCGCGGTTCCGGCGTAAAACCTGAAGCCCAAAAAATCGAGCCGCGACCAAACGGGGCGTTCTCTTGGCGGCCATAATGGAGTATCGCAACACCAACCCTCCGACCCATGCCAAAGGCCCCAGATGACCGATATCGCACCCGTCCGCCGCGCTTTGATCTCGGTATCCGACAAGACCGGGCTCGAGGCGCTGGGCAAGCGGCTCAGCGCGGCAGGGGTTGAACTGGTCTCGACCGGCGGCACCGCCAGGGCATTGCGGTCAGCCGGTCTGACGGTGAGGGATGTCGCCGAGCTGACCCGGTTTCCTGAGATGATGGATGGCCGGGTCAAGACCCTGCACCCGATGGTGCATGGCGGGCTGCTGGCGGTACGCGGCAATCCGGACCATGTTGCGGCGATGCAGGCCCATGGCATCGAGGCCATCGATCTCGCCGTGGTCAACCTGTATCCGTTCGAGGCCACCGTCGCCTGCGGCGCGGACTACGACGATTGCGTCGAGAACATTGATATCGGCGGCCCGGCAATGATCCGCGCAGCGGCCAAGAACCATACGGATGTGGCAGTGGTGGTCGATGCCCAGGATTACGAGGCGGTGCTGGCCGAGATCGAGGCGACCGGCGGCACGGCACTCACCACCCGCAAGCGGCTGGCAGCGACCGCCTATGCGCGAACCGCTGCCTATGATGCGGCGGTGTCAGGGTGGATGGCAGGCGCGATTGGCGATGAAACACCGCGCCGCCGCGCCTTTGCGGGCACGCTGGCGCAGGGGCTGCGCTACGGCGAGAACCCACACCAGCGGGCGGCGTTCTATCTTGATGGCAGTGCCCGCTCGGGGGTTGCGACCGCGACCCAGCTTCAGGGCAAGGAACTTAGCTACAACAACATCAACGACACCGATGCGGCCTATGAACTGGTCGCGGGGTTCGACCCCGCAGACGGCCCTGCGGTGGCGATCATCAAGCACGCTAATCCGTGTGGCGTCGCGCGCGGGGCAACGCTGCTGGAGGCCTACCGGGCCGCCTACGACTGCGACCCGGTCTCGGCCTTCGGTGGCATCGTGGCGCTGAACGGCATTCTGGACGGTCCAACTGCCGCGCTGATTGCCGAGATCTTCACCGAGGTGGTGATCGCACCGGAGGCGGATGCGGACGCCCGTGCGGTCTTCGCCGCGAAGAAGAACCTACGGCTGCTGGTAACCGGTGCGCTGCCTGATCCACGCGCACCGCGCCTCGCCTGGCGGCAGGTAGCCGGGGGTTTTCTGGTCCAGGATCATGACATTGGACACGTCGGTGTGGGCGATTTGACCGTGGTGACGAAGCGGACGCCAACCGCCTCCGAACTAGCCGATCTCATGTTCGCCTGGACCGTGGCCAAGCATGTGAAGTCCAACGCCATCGTCTACGCCAAGGCGGGCGCTACCGTGGGGATCGGCGCTGGCCAGATGAGCCGAGTCGATTCGACCCGCATCGCCGCGCAGAAATCAGCCGACATGGCAGCAGGGCTGGGGCTGGCGGAGCCGACAGTGCGCGGATCGGTGGTCGCCTCGGACGCGTTCTTCCCCTTCCCTGATGGCCTGCTGACGGCAGCGAAGGCCGGGGCCACGGCGGTGATCCAGCCCGGCGGCTCGATGCGTGACGCCG
Organism: Thermohalobaculum sp.; assembly: GCA_035527255.1. Classification (GTDB taxonomy): domain Bacteria; phylum Pseudomonadota; class Alphaproteobacteria; order Rhodobacterales; family Rhodobacteraceae; genus Thermohalobaculum. Next base: position 13,560 of record DATLAW010000053.1, read on the forward strand.
AGGTAATCGCGGCGGCGGATGCGGCCGGGTTGGCGATGGTATTCACCGGGCAGCGGCATTTCCGGCATTAAGTTCGGGAGGCGGAGACGCCGAGAGGCGGTCGCCCGTTTTAACGCCGCACCTCTAAATCAGAAAACTACGCGGATACTTGCCTGGAGTGGCCGGTTCTTCAAATAAGCACAAAAAAGTGACGCCCCGGCGGTCAAGAGGGGGAGAGACCCCCGGGGCGCCGCAAGCAGCCGACCGAAATTGCCGGATCCGCCTGTCTCAGATCGAGCGCCCAGAGCCGGGAATGGCACTCAACGATCGAATTGTCAGGCAGTTGCTAGATCGTGACATCAACAGACCGCCCGGCAAAATCCGCTTCATACAGAAACGAATGCTCAGATATTGCGTGAACGGAGTGGCGGGAGATGGGCACGACTGTGGCGGAAATAAAATTCTCCAACGAGATTGATTCACACTTGCGTTACTTGAACGGAAGCATTACCTCCCGTCGCTCGCAGGGTTACCGATCCCAGCCCCGTTCCCGCTTCGGACAACAAGTTCCGGAAAACATGGGAACATCAGGGGGGGTGCTAAGGGACCACTGGGACCAATCTACTGGTAGGGGAGGCGATGCCATGAGCCAGGCACACCTCTTCCAACTGGGGATGGACCTGGGGACAGGCACCACCCATGAGGAAGACACGGTAACGAACCGCGGTCATCTGACCGTCGTAACAGATCAGGGCGTAGTGGAGGGTGTTCTTGACACCAACCGCGACGACCATTTCATTCGCCGCGATGGCAAAGTCTATGCCGGGACCCACCTCATCATCGAGGTGGTGAAGGGTGAGGGTTTGGACGACGAGGCGCGCATTCAGGGCGCGTTTCGCGAATGCGTCCAGGCCTGCGGCGCGACGTTGCTGCATATCCATACCCACAAATTCTCGCCCCAGGGCGTCAGCGGCGTGGCGGTATTGGCCGAAAGCCACATCTCGGTCCACACTTGGCCCGAAATCGGCTACGGCGCCTTCGACGTGTTCATGTGTGGGGATGCCCAGCCATGGAACGCGGTTGAGGTTCTGCGCCGGACATTCGAAGCAGGCGAGGTCCGGGTGACCGAACTGCTGCGCGGCGACGGGTTGGTGCAAGCGGCAAGCTGAGACGGCGCCCCCCCTTCCGCTGGCACATCCGAATAGGCGTGGCGGCGCAGAGCGACACTCCGCGCCGGTCCCGGCCCGCACTTGGAGTGCCCATCCAGGGAGACACGACCATGACAAACCATCCCGAGATGCCCGGCTGGACCGTCGAGACGCTGCATGGCGCCTACCGCCAGTGCCTGAAGGAGGACGCGGTCCTCTATGACAGCGCGACCGACCACCAGCGTCTGCGGGTGATCGAGAATGCTACTTTCGGCCGGGTACTGACCTTGGACGGCGTGGTCCAGGTCACCGAGGGCGACGAGTTCATCTACCACGAGATGCTGACCCATGTGCCGCTGCTGGCGCATGGCGCGGCGCGCCGCGTGCTGATCATCGGCGGCGGCGATGGCGGCATGGCGCGCGAGGTGCTGCGCCACCGTGACGTCGAGCATGTCACCATGGTCGAGATCGACGCCGGGGTTGTGGAGTTCTCGAAACAGTACCTGCCCAGCCTCAGCGCCGGCGCCTTCGATGACCCGCGCCTGAACCTGGTGATCGATGACGGCGCCGCCTTCGTGCGCGACAGCTCGGCCAGGTTCGACGTGATTATCTCCGATTCGACCGACCCGATTGGCCCCGGCGAGGTGTTGTTCACCGACAGCTTCTACGGTCATGTGAAAAACCGCCTGGCGACCGGCGGCATCTTCGTCACCCAAAACGGCGTGCCGTTCATGCAGCCCGGCGAGCTGGCAGGTACGATGCGGGCGTTCCGCTCGCTGTGGCGTGATGCGACCTGCTATCTGGCGACGGTCCCGACCTATACCGGTGGACCAATGGCGTTTGGCTGGGGCACGGACGCGGCGGCGCGGCAGGTGGAGTTGGCGGTGCTGGAGCAGCGCCTCAAAGCCACCGGGATCGCGACCCGCTACTACACCCCCGAGGTCCACAAGGCAGCGTTTGCCCTGCCGGGATATGTGAAAGCGTTGACTGTCTAGATCCTCAAGCCACCGCGTGTTGCGGATCGGCGCTCTGGATCGACAAGGACGATGGCGTTCAGCAGGCCAAACAGACCGTCCTACGGTAACCTACCCTAGGCCGGAATGGCATGCGATGGTGATACCGGAAACCGGCGATAGGCGCGCACCAGCACGACCGCGGTCAGCACTTCGGCGAATACATGGCAGCTGGTGAACATCAGCATCGGCAGCAGTGCCGCGTGCTGGAGACCACCGGTCGGGCCGCCGAACAGATCGACGGGAACGCCCATCAGGCTTGCGATGATCAGCGCCGCGACCGATCCAGCCCGGAACAGCCAGGCGCCCAGGATCATCGACTTGGCGATGGCGCGGTAGTTTGTGCGGCCACGCTGAAATGCATCGCCCAGCACAACCTCGCCGCGTTCGGCGACCTCCGGCAGGGCGGTGCCGAGCAGCACGTAGATCGCCGCGTAGCCCACGGTCATCGTCACCCCAAATACGATCTGGCCCGGGTTGCTGGGCCCGGCGCCGGTGCCCGGCGCGCTCCAAACAATTCCGAGGATCAAAATTGGCGCCAGGATCATCAGCATCACACCCGCGTACCGCCAGGGAATACGGCCCCCGTCGGTCCCGAGCGTGCGCCAACCCGCAACCCCGCCGTCAGTCAACAGCACGCGATAGGCGGAATAACCGACGATCATGATGATCAGCGCCCGCAACACCACAAAGGCCAGCGGTGCGTACAGATACCCCTGCCCCAGATTGGTCACCAGAAGCAGTAACGCAGCGCCGCCGCAAGGCACCCAATTGTACCTGACCACCGTAAAGGCCAGCGAGAATATCCCGCGATCGAGGTCAAAATTCTGGTTCTTCATCATTCCCACTGAGCAGACTCATATGCAAGCATGGCACGTTTTAAGGGCAAGCCCCAGTGATACCCCCCAAGCTCTCCGTCACGGCGGAGCGCCCGGTGGCACGGAATGAGCCAAGAGATCGGGTTCCGACCGACCGCGGTACCGACCGCGCGCACGGCCTTGGCATTGCCGATTCTCCGCGCGATTTCTGTGTACGTAGTAACATACCCCGAGGGGATGGCCAACAACGCTTCCCAAACTTTTATCTGAAACGGGGCGCCGATCAGATGCAGCGCCGCCTCGCCGCCCTGCCGGGGGTGGCCAAAAGCCGCCGCGACCCAATTGGCGAGGCCGCCACCGTCATCGTGAAGACCAACATCGCGAAACACCGCCCCCGGCCAGCGGCCCCGCATGTCGGCCAGTGTCCGGTCGCGGCCCAGCTCGGCCGAGAAGGCCATGCCACATAACCCACGGTCGCTGCCCATCGCCAGAACCTCGCCGAACGGGCTGTCGAACCAGCCCCACGAGATTGTCAGGCCCTTACCCTTGCGAGCATACTCGCCGGGCGTCATCGCCTCCCAGCGCAAGAACAGGTCGTGCAGCCGCGACGGCGCCGAGAGGCCGCTGTCGTAGGTTGCGTCGAGCACAGTGAAGCGGTCGTCGAGCAGCCGCTTGGCGTGGTCGAGCGTCAAGTGCTGCAGATAACGCTTGGGGCTGAGACCGACCCATTGGCTGAAGACCCGCTGGAAATGCGCCGGGCTGAGACCGATCGCCGCCGCGACCTCCTCAAGCGAAGGTTGCTGGTCGCGTCGCGTCTCGATATAGCGCAGCGCTGCGGCCATCAGATCATAGTGGAACTGTCCGGAATCTGGTGCGACGTTCATTGAGTCTCTCCCTGTCTGTGCACCACATTCTACCTTGACGAGAACCCACGGCCACCCACTTCCTGCTTTGCACCGAAGCGTCTTTGCAACAGCAGCTTTCATTTTTTATTGACCCCGAATATTCACTTGATTTCAATCAGATTCGGCCACATATGGGCGATGTGACGCCAACGCACGCGCCTCTGGCCATGCCCTTGAAAGCATGTGTTTAAGTAGCGACGGGTCGCGTCTCTGTTCGGCAATTCCGGTTAAGAGCCGGGTCCTTATGGGGAACGACGATGATTGCTACTTCGCATGGGGGCGCTGTTTCGGCGCTTTTCCAAAACTCGACCGACTCCGCGTTTCGCCTACCCTCGCGGGCCGGTGAAAAGATCGCGTCCTTTCTGGACCAGAACCACTTCGAACGGCCAACCCTGGTGCTGGATATCGACCGTGTGGCCGAGCGCTATGGCGCCCTGTCGAGGGGCCTGAAGGGCGCGCGGATCCATTATGCGGTCAAGGCCAACCCGGAACCTGCGGTGATCTCGCGGCTGGTGAGCCTGGGTTCACGCTTCGATGCCGCCAGCCGGGCCGAGATTTTGCTTTGTCTGGCGCACGGTGCTGGACCAGCAGACGTTTCCTTCGGCAACACGGTCAAGCGCCCGACTGATATCGCCTGGGCCCATGCCCAGGGCATCGATCTGTTCGCAGCCGATTCCGAGGAGGAACTGGCCAAACTCGCCAGCTTCGCTCCCGGCGCGCGGGTCTATATCCGGGTGCTGGTCGAGTATTCGGAGGCCGATTGGCCGTTGAGCCGCAAGTTCGGTTGCGGACCGGAGGAGGCGACGCGCCTGATCGGCCTCGCTTCCTGCCTGGGACTGCGTCCGGTGGGCCTGTCATTCCATGTCGGCAGCCAAACCCGCCAAGCCGCCATGTGGCGTCCGGTGCTGGACCGGGTGGCTGAGGTCTGGCGCGAGGCCCGCGCAGCCGGGTTCGCGCTGGATGTTCTCAATATCGGCGGTGGTTTTCCGGCTTTCTACGGCGAGCCAGTGCAGGAAGCCAAAAACTATGGCGCCGAGGTCATGGCCGAGATCCGGGCCCGATTTGGCGACGAGCCCACCTATATAATGGCCGAACCTGGCCGTGGCCTGGTCGCCGAAGCCGGGGTGATCGCCGCGGAGGTACTGCTGGTCAGTCGAAAGCGCGCAA
>DATLAW010000054.1:0-3141 GCA_035527255.1 Thermohalobaculum sp.
CTCAACCCGAGCGGTATCGTTCCAAGGCATCTGGTCCTCCATCTTCCGAACAAAGACGGTGAATCATAATATGCCGATATGGCTCAACTACTTTCCGGTCAGGCTCTAAGTGCCCGCCATTGCAGATACAGCAATCGAACCCCCACCGCCGCGCTATTCCGCCTTGGGCGCATGGCTGATCCTCGCGGCGATGGTCGGTGTCGAGCTCTACATCCAGGTCGGCGCGCGCGATTCTGCAAACTGGTCGCAATTCCGGTTCCAGATGATGACCGAATACGGCTTCATCGACCGCAGATTCGACGCCTGGCTGGCCGGGGGATCGTCCCAGGGCCTGCTCGGGATGTTCGTCACCTATCTCTTTGTTCATGCCGGGCCGCTGCATCTGGCGGTCAACGGGGCGCTGCTGGTCTTTGTCGCGCCTTTCCTGTGCGTCCATATCGGCGCTGTGCGTCTGTTGATCCTGTTCGTCCTGTGCGGTTTCACTGGCGGCATCGCCTTCGGCCTGACCAACGACATCTCCGGCCCGCTGGTCGGCGGATCGGCGGCGATCATGGGGATGCTGTGGGCGGTCAAATACTGGGAGTTCCGATGGATCCGATACTCCGGCGACCACTGGACCCGCTACATCCTCTCGATCCTGTTCCTGATCGCGCTCAACGTGATGATGCACTGGCTGTCCGATGGCGGTGTGGCGACCGAGGCGCATATCGGCGGCGGATTGGGCGGCATCCTCGCCGCACGCTTCTTGTCACGCAATCCACCACATGGCCGCTTCTTCCTGTAACGCCACCTTGACCCGCGCCACCGCTTCGGCAAGTTAGAGTAGGAGGACCGCGATGCCCGAACCGATGGACACGCCCAAACTGACACCCGACGAAGCCGCCAGCGCGATCGCCCGGCTGTCGGCCGAGATCGCCGCCCATGACCGGGCCTACCACGCTGAAGACGCGCCGGTGGTCTCGGATGCGCACTACGATGCCTTGAAGCGCCAGTTGATGACGCTGGAATCCAATTTCCCCGACCTCGTGCAACCAGAAAGCCCCACCGGCAAGGTTGGCGCCGCACCGTCCGAGGGCTTCGGCAAGGTCCGCCACCGGGTGCCGATGCTGTCGCTCGGCAATGCCTTCACCGACGAGGATGTCGCGGATTTCGTCGACAGGATCAGGCGATTTCTCAACTTACCATCAGAACTCATTGAAATCACATCGGAACCAAAGATTGACGGTCTCTCCCTTTCACTCCGCTTTGAGCGCGGCATGTTGGTCGAGGCGGCCACCCGCGGCGATGGATCCGAAGGCGAGAACGTCACCGCCAACGCCCGCACGATCGCCGATATTCCCGAACGCCTGACCGGCAACGTTCCCGACATCTTCGAGGTCCGTGGCGAGGTCTACATGCACCACGAAGATTTCGCCGCCCTGAATGCCGCCCAACTGGCCAAAGGCGCCAAGGTCTTCGCCAACCCGCGCAACGCCGCCGCCGGCAGTTTGCGCCAGCTTGACCCGACCATCACCGCCATCCGGCCGCTGCGGTTTTTCGCCTATGCCTGGGGCGAGGTCGCCAGCCTGCCCGGCGACACTCAGTCCGGCGTCATCGAGGCGCTAGGAAATTGGGGCTTCGCCATTAATCCGCTGACCCGCCGCTGCGCGTCGGTGCCCGAGATGTTGGCGCATTACCACAAGATCGAGGAGGACCGGGCGACCCTCGGCTACGACATCGACGGCGTGGTCTACAAGGTCGACCGGCTCGACCTGCAACAGCGCCTCGGCTTTGTCTCGCGCGCGCCCCGTTGGGCGATCGCCCACAAATTCCCGGCCGAGCGGGCCTTCACCGTGCTCGAAGGCATCGACATTCAGGTTGGCCGCACTGGCGCGCTGTCGCCGGTGGCTCGGCTGAGGCCAGTGACCGTCGGCGGCGTCGTGGTCTCGAATGCGACCTTGCACAACGAGGACTACATCGCCGGGCTCGGCAACTCCGGCGAACCGATCCGCGAGGGCAGAGATCTGCGCATTGGCGACACGGTCGAGATTTATCGGGCGGGGGATGTTATCCCCAAGGTGCTCGACGTCGATCTGACCCGACGCCTTGCGGATGCCCAACCCTATGTTTTTCCGGACAAATGCCCAGCCTGCGGCAGCTCGGCGATCCGTGAGGAAGGCGAGGCGGTACGCCGTTGCACCGGCGGCCTGACCTGCCCGGCTCAGGCGATTGAACGCCTGAAACACTTCGTCTCACGCGGCGCCTTCGACATTGAGGGGTTGGGATCCAAGCAGGTCGAGGCCTTCAGCGAGGCGGGTCTTATCGCCGAACCTGCCGACATCTTCACGCTGGAGGCGCGCCAACAGACAAACCAGATTGATCTCTACCGCCGCGACGAGAAGAATCGCGCCACCAACGAAAAATCGGTCGAGAACCTGTTCGGCGCCATCGCTGAGCGCCGCGTCGTCGATCTCTCGCGCTTCATCTTCGCCCTCGGCATCCGCCATGTCGGCGAGACCACGGCACGGATGTTCGCCCGCCACTACCTAACCTGGACGGCCTTCGCCGAAGCGATGACCACCGCCGCCAACGACCCCGCCATCCGCGACCAGATCGACAATATCGATGGCGTCGGTGCCGTGCTGGCCGACGCTGTTATTGCGTTCTTCGCCGACCCCCACAACCAGGGTGCGCTTGCCCGCTTGCTGGCCCACGTCACCCCGCAAGACGCCGAGGCCCCCAAAACCGACGGCAGCCCGGTCGCTGGCAAAACCGTCGTCTTCACCGGTACGCTGGAGAAAATGAGCCGGGCCGAAGCCAAAGCCCGCGCCGAGTCGCTGGGGGCCAAGGTCGCCGGATCGGTCTCGGCCAAGACCGATTTGCTGGTCGCCGGCCCCGGCGCCGGCTCGAAGCTGAAGAAGGCTGCGGAGTTGGGCATCGAGACGCTCGACGAAGATGGCTGGCTGGTACTGATCGGCGGTTGAACGCCGGCCCCAGACACGGCATCCTCACCCGATGTCGCGCCCCGAAATCCTGTTCCCCCTGTTTACCGATATCGCCGGACTTCCGGGGGTAGGGCCGAAGACTGCGCTGCTTTATGAGAAGCTCGGCGTCACCCGGCTGGTCGACCTCATCTTCCTGCTGCCCGGCGGGCTGATCGAC
>DATLAW010000055.1:0-14349 GCA_035527255.1 Thermohalobaculum sp.
ATCGTCGATCTCCAGGCCGCCATCAACCGCTTCGTGCGCGAGCATAACGCTGAGCCAAAGCCCTTCACATGGACCGCCAATCCGGACACAATCATCGCAGCCGTCAAGCGAGGGCATCAAACGTTGGATTCGAACCACTAGGAAACCCAGCATGGAATAGCACGACCGGGATAACCGCGACGGCCCGCAAGCCATCAATGTCTCGGCGATACTTCATCCAGCAACCCGCGAACTATTTCCAATTGCCAATCCCTAATAGGATTTCACGCGAGTGACCAGATTGGGTCGTGATGTCCGATGGCGGGCGACGAGACAGGATGGCTCCAAGCTTTTCACTCGGCCAGCACCAGCACCATGACGCCAACCCGCCGACCGGCGCAGGGATATGGTGCGCTGGCGTCCAATTTGGCCGATGGCGCGGATCGCTGGTCGGCAGCTAACAATATTCTGCCAAGCCAAACCATTACGCACAAACTGGCGCACAATTTCTGATTTTCGGTGCTGATTTTGGAGTCAGCGTAAGGCTGGAAAACCGTTTGTTTTCAATATGGTGCCCGGAGTCGGAGTCGAACCGACAAGGCCTTGCGGCCGGCGGATTTTGAGTCCGCTGCGTCTACCAATTCCGCCATCCGGGCGCGCCGCGCACTATAGCCGTGGCGAGGCCGAGTGCAAGCTCAAAGCCGGGCCGCATTGAAGGTATCGCAGCTGGCCGGATCGCCGGTTTTAAAGCCAGCCTGAAACCAGCTCATTCGCTGCTCGGATGAGCCGTGGGTGAAGCTGTCCGGCACCACGGCCTGACCAGCGCTGCGTTGCAGCGTGTCATCGCCGATCTTGTTGGCGGCGTTCAGGGCCTCGTCGATATCGCCGGGTTCGATCGAGCCGAAATTTCGTTGCGCATGGTGCGCCCAGACGCCGGAGAAACAGTCGGCCCGGAGCTCGACCATCACCGACAAGCGGTTGGCTTCGGTGCGGGTGGCGCCCGAGCGCTGCTGGTCGACCGCTGCCATCACACCAAGTTGGTTCTGGACATGATGGGCGATCTCGTGGGCGATGACGTAGGCTTGGGCGAAGTCGCCGCCAGCACCAAGCTGGCGGTCCATGATCTTGAAGAAATCCATGTCGAGATAGGCTTTGTGGTCGCCGGGGCAGTAGAACGGCCCCGACGCCGCACTGGCGGCGCCGCAGGCCGAGGCCGTGCGGCCCGAGAACAGCACCAGTTTTGGCGATTGGTAGGTCTGGCCGGAAGCGGCGAATATCTGCGACCAGATCTCCTCTGTGTCGGCCAGGACGACACCGACGAACTCCTCCGAGGTGTCATTGATCTGGTTTGGCGCGCTCGGTGCATTGCCCATCGGCACCGAGAAGCCGGGTCCACCACCGCCCTGAAGCAGGAAGCTCGGATCGACCCCGAACACCAGGGCGAGGACGATGATGACAACCAGGCCAAGCCCGCCAGCCTTGCCGCGCCCGCCAGGCATCCGCACACGTCGTTCGCCGCGCATAGCGCCGCCAAAGCCACCGCCGCCATCATCGGAGCCACGGCGATCCTCGATGTTTGAGCTGGTCCGCCTGCCGCGCCATTTCACCTGATTGCCCTCTCGCCGTGGTTTCGATTTCGTGGTTTCAATTCCGTGGTTTCGATTTTGTGGGGGCAAATATGGCCCGGTTTTGATCGAGCGACAAGTGCGCTGGACAGCCCCCCGTCTCCCTGATACCGGAATGCGCATGTTACGTCGCCTCTATGACCATGTGTTCCTGCTGGCGCAGCGCCCCAATGCGATGTGGGCGCTGGCGATTATCAGTTTCGCTGAAAGCTCGTTCTTTCCGATCACGCCGCTGGTGATGCTGATCCCGATGGTCCTGGCGCGGCCCGACCGGGCTTGGGTGATCGCCGGGGTCTGCACAGTGGCATCGGTGGCGGGCGGAGTGGCAGGTTGGGGCATCGGGTATGCCTTCTATGAGGAAATCGGCCGCCCGGTGATGGAATTCTACGGCAAGGCCGACGCCTTTGAAGAACTCGCGGCGCGGTTCCGCGAATTCGGTGCCGAAGCGGTCGTGGTCGCCGCCGTGACCCCGATCCCCTACAAGGTCGTGACCATCGCCTCCGGCGCGGTCAATCTGTCGCTGGCGGTGCTGATCGGCGCCTCGATCGTTGGCCGGAGTATTCAGTTTTTCATGGTCGCCGCGTTGCTGTGGAAATTCGGCGCGCCGGCCAAAGTTTTCATCGAGAAGCGGCTTGGCATGATCACCACGGTGGTGGTGCTGGTGATTGTCGGAGGATTCGTCGTGGCGAAGTACCTGTTGTGATGACGGTTTGGGGGCGGATACTGGCTGCGGGCGCCGGATCGGCAGCGCTGCTTGCCGGGGCGCTGGCATTCCAGTTCATCGGCGGGCTGGCGCCCTGCCCCCTGTGCATCTGGCAACGTTGTCCACATGTGGCGGCGGTCGTGATCGCGGTCCTCGGGGTCACGGTGCTGGCGCGGCATTATCGGCCGTTGGCGGTGCTGGGGGCGTTGGCAATGCTGATCGACGCCGGGCTGGGGCTATACCATACCGGCATCGAGCGCGGTTGGTGGCAGGGGCCGGATACCTGCACCTCGTCGAGTATCACCGACCTCTCGACCGATCAGTTGATGGCGCAGATCCTGGGCGCGCCGCTGGTACGATGTGACGAGGTGGCCTGGGAGTTTCTCAGCCTGAGCATGGCGTCATGGAACGCGGTGATTTCGCTTTGTCTGGCCGGGTTGTGGCTGGCCTTGGCGGTGCGGGCGCCGAACCCTTACGACTCGAGCTCGGCGTCCCAATAGAGGAAGTCCATCCAGCTATCGTGCAGATAGTTGGGCGGGAACCGGCGACCTTTGTTCTGCAACTCAGATGCATCCGGGCGGCGCGGCGGGCGGTGCAGCGCCATGCCGACCTGGCGCAGCGTGTGGTTGGCCTTCTTCAGGTTACAATGGCCACAGGCGGCGACAACGTTTTCCCAGGTCGTGCGGCCACCGCGCGAGCGTGGAATGACGTGGTCGAAGGTCATCTCACCCTTGGCGCCGCAATACTGACAGGCGAATTGGTCGCGCAGGAACAGATTGAAGCGGGTGAAGGCCGGGTAGCGGGCCGGTTTCACATAGTCGCGTAGCACCACCACCGAGGGCAGCCGCATCGAGATCGACGGGCTGTGCACAACCGTATCGTATTCTGCGACGATCGTTACCCGATCGAGGAACGCCGCCTTGATCGCCTCCTGCCACGGCCACAGCGACAGCGGAAAGTAGGAAAGCGGACGGTAATCCGCGTTCAGGACCAGGGCGGGATTGTCCCTGAACCCGGCCGGATGCCTGACAAAAGTTGTCACGAAACTGCCTTGCATTGTTGCCCACCCGCCCCTCGACCGTCCAGTGACGATGCCGGGGCTGAATTCCTTTCGCTGCGCGTTTCCGGTATTCCTACTACATCTCGCGGGACATTGTCATCAAGACTCTAGATACGCTACATGATGGCTGACTAGGCACTATACCGGAAATCCACGATGTATTTGTGTCGTAGACGGTACCACGCGACTATTCTGATTTCGTTGCCAGATGCTCCGACAGGAAACCCAGTGCCAGACCCAAGCCATCCGGCGCAATGCCATGGCCGGTGCCGCGGCTGATATGCGTTCGCACCTTGAAGCCAGCATCGGCCAGCCCGGTTTCAGCAGCGCCTAGTGCTGCCACCGGAATCATCTCATCCTGATCACCGTGGATCAATAGAATGGGTGGTTTCGAGAGCGCTTCGTTCTTCAGGTTTTCATTCGCATGCAACCTGCCCGAGAAGCCGACAACTCCGGCGAGCGGTTCAGCCCGGCGCGGGGCGACATGCAGGCTCATCATCGTGCCCTGACTGAAACCGACCAGTGCGGTTTGCGCCGGGCCGACGCCCTCCTCGGCCATTGCCTCGGTGATGTAGCGATGCAGAATATCGGCCGAACGGCAAAAGCCCGCCGCCATCTCAGATTCCGTGCTGCCGTCGAGCCAGGAGATCGAAAACCATTGACGGCCCATCGGGTTTACGCGGCATTTCTCAGGTGCGTCGGGCGACCGGAAAGCGGTATCCGGCAGATGTTGCGCCAACGGTCCGTTAAGCCCAAAAAGGTCGTTCCCGTCGGCCCCGTAGCCGTGCAGGAGGATGACGAGCGACTTTGTTTTTCCCGAGCGGGCGGCGGCCCGAGGGCCGGTCAGAATGGGCATGATTGGCTACTCCGAGATGCCTTCGCGCTGTTTGGCGACCCTGTAATAAGCCCACAACAGACGCGCCGCAACGCCCCGCCAGGGCGACCATGCAGCGGCCTGCGCGCGCATCGCCTTTTCCGCCGGACGCTCGGGCAGGTCGAACAGCACCCGAGCCGCTTCCTGCAACGCCAGATCGCCGGGGGCGAAGACATCGGCGCGGCCGATCGAGAACATCAGGTAGATCTCGGCGGTCCAAATGCCGATGCCCTTGACCGCGGTCAGGACGGCGATGGCCTGGTCCTCGGGCATGGTGGCTAGGGCGGGATAGTCGATGGCGGCTTCGGCGAGTGCTGTGGCATAGCGCGCCTTGGGGCGGGACAGGCCCAATCCGCGCAGGTCATCTTCGCTCATCGTCAGAAGGGTCGCGGGATCGTTGGCACCGGCGGCGCATAGTTTCACCCAAACCGAATCGGCCGAGGCGACCGAAAGCTGCTGGGCACAGATGGTATGCAGCAACGCGCCGAACCCGCCGTCACGGCGACGCAGCGGCGGCGTTCCGGTCAACGCCAGCGCCCGGCCAAACCGAGGTTCGGCCCGGGTCAGCCAGTCGCAGCCTTCCAGGATATCGGCCTCGGTTTCAATCAATCGTCCGGTCATGGCGGCAGGTTGGGCCAGCGTCGACCCGTGGTCAAGCCGTCCAAAGCCAAGTGGTCAATGGTGCGTGACGCCCAGACCGTAGTGCTGGGAAAGCCGTTGCAGGGCGATCTTCAGAACCACCTTGCCGGAGCGCGCCGACCAACCCATACGACGCTCGCAAGCTTCCAGCCCTTCGAGGAAGCAGCAGACCCGCAGCGCCGAATCGGCGAGACCAGGGCCGAGGTCCGACAACGCCTTGGCGACCCGGTCGCGCGCCGCCATCGGCCCCTCACTGGGCCCACGGGAGATCGGGGAGCCGGCCAGGCGATCACCGGGAACGAGAAACCTGCGCCAGTCCTGTCCGATCGAAGGCCCCATCTGGGCAACCTCAAAATCTGTCCTCAGCCGCTCACCCGCGTCGACCTCATCGGGGGTCAGGAAAGGTTGGCCGTCCGCGCCTTTGCGCCGGGCGAGCCAGCCGATGGGGTCTTCGCCGAGATTGACCTTCAGCATCTGCGGCCTGCCGGTGGCGGGGTTGATGACCGACCGCTCGCCAGGCAACTGATGCTGGGCGAGGAAGGGGGTTGCGACCTCGGCGAAGCCGGCGGCGGGTTGGCGTTTGAGGGTATCCTCCAACAAAAGCCGCTTGAGGAAGCTGCGCCCGTCTTCGGTGACCCGGTAGCGGATCGAAGCGATGCCGCGTTGGAACACCTTGATCCAACCCTCGCGGAGGAACTCAACGGCGATGCTAACGGGTAGCATGGCGATCGGCTTGCGATGGTCGTTGGCGGCGCAGAAAATGCCACCCTTCGCCGTCTCGGGTGTCACCAGCAGGAACGAGCCCGGCTCGGAGAGACGCCGCAGAAAGCGCCTTGCCTGGCGTTCAAGTTCGGCCCTCGGCAGCGGTTGTGGCGCCGTATCTGGCACCCGATTGTCATTGGCCGGCGAAGGTTTGTCGTCCGCCTGATCGGCGCGTCCTTCCAACTCCGACAGCATGCTGTCGACGAGCGGGTCATCCCGTCGGGCCTCGACCCGCCGGACCCGGCGCATCACGGTGCTGGGATGGGTGCCGGTCGCCTCGGCCAAAGCCCGCAGGCTTTCGCCATTTTCGGTATGCGCCAGATATACGGCCGCATCGCGCGCCGTGCATGCGCCGCCCGCTTCGGGAAACGCCGAGTTGGCCAGGTCAGTGCACCGATCCAGGGTGTCTTGAGTTTTTGCCACGTGAGTTCGCCTCATTTGAATGAATTTTTATTATAATGATTCCTACGCACGACACCTAAAGGGAGTCTTAATCAGTGGCGTATTCGAATTTTTTACATTTTTTTAACCATCATTTACTATGAATTAACCAATTGTCCGGCGCGCTGGTTGGTGTTTTTGTGCAACGGCCCGCACGTCCGACGAAACTCCGGTTCAGAAAAACTGGAGGAAACGAAAATGGGATATCATCCGCGCAAGTCTACTACGGCACTGTCGCTGATCCGGCCGAAACTTCTGATCGAGACCGCCCGCATCGGCGCCCGGCTTTACCACCGCGAGCGCGATCTTCCGGGAGCAATCCCAGGCTTGTCAGCTAAATCACTCGCGAAGATCTTAACCCAGCTGAGCGAGGCCGAACGGAATTGCGAGGCATTGCGGCGTGAGCGTTCCCCGGCCTATCGGCCCGGGAAACATGTGCAGGTACTTTCAGCGTTGTTTGCTGAAGCCGATCTCGGTTTCAATCACGGATCGGTCCAATTGGCTGGTCAGACGAAGGCGTCGGGCTCGGATGCCTTGCGTTTGGCGATGTAGTCCTTCAGCGCCTGGTCGATTTCCGGATCGAGGTGCGGGGCGACGTACTCACGCATCATCCGCTCGACCCGCGCATGGGCAAGCTGGAAGCTGTCGCGCTCGCCCTCTTCGGCCCACTGCTCGAAGGGTTTGTAGTCGAGCACCTGGGTGCGCCAGAAGGCATCCTTGAAGTTCGCCTGGGTGTGGGCGCAACCGAGGTAGTGGCTGCCGGGACCAACCTCGCGGATCGCGTCCATCGCCTGGCCGTTCTCGGAGATATCGACGCCCGCGGCAATCGAGTGCAGAACGCCGAGCTGGTCGGCGTCGAGGACGAACTTCTCGAAGCTGGCGACCAGCCCGCCCTCGAGCCAGCCAGCGGCGTGGAGGCAGAAATTGACGCCACCAAGCAGCATGGCGTTGAGCGTATTCGCGGTCTCGTAGGCGGCCTGGGCATCCGGCAGCTTCGAGCCGCAGAGAGCGCCGCCGGAGCGGAATGGCAGGTTCATCCGCCGCGCCAGCTGTCCGGCGCCGTAGAGGATTTTCGAGGCCTCCGGCGTGCCGAAGGTGGGGGCGCCCGAGTTCATGTCGATCGAGGCGACAAAGGCGCCGAAGATCACCGGCGCGCCGGGGCGGATCAACTGGGAATAGGCAACGCCGGCCAGCACCTCGGCCAGCACCTGGGTCAGCGTGCCCGTGACCGAGACCGGAGCCATCGCGCCACCGACAATGAAGGGCGAGATGATGGTGGCCTGGTTGGCGCCGGCATAGACCTCAAGCGCGTCCATCATGATGCTGTCGAAGGTCAGCGGCGAGTTGATGTTGATCAGCGAGGTCATCACCGTGTTCTCGGCGACGAATTCCTTGCCGAACAGAATCTCGCACATGGTGATACTGTCCTGGGCCCGGGTCTTCTCGGTGACCGATCCCATGAACGGTTTGTCGGAATAGCGCATGTGGGCATACAGCATATCGAGATGGCGCTTGTTGACCGGCACATCGGTGGGCTCGCAGACCGTGCCGCCGGAATGGTGCAGCCATTTCGACATGTAGGTCAGTTTCACGAACTTCTCGAAATCGGACATCGTCGCATATCGCCGACCACCCTCGTAGTCGCGCACGAAGGGTGGGCCATAGACCGGCGCCAGTACGCAGTTGTCACCACCGATCACCACGTCGCGGTTGCGGTTGCGGGCAACCTGAGTGAACTGCGCCGGGGCTGTGGCGCACAGCTTGCGGGCCAGGCCGCGCGGAATGCGGACCCGCTCGTTGTTGACCGTGGCGCCGGCATCGCGCCAGCGCTGCAGACCGACGGGGTTATCGACGAAGCTGACGCCGATCTCCTCGAGCACTGTCTCGGCGTTGTATTCGATGATCTCGATCGCCTCCGGGGTGAGGATCTCGAAGTTCGGAATATTGCGGGTGATGTAGCGCGACGCCTCGACCTTTGGTGCTGCGTGTTCGGCACGGCTGGCGGCGCCACCGCCACCGCGCGCGCGGCGTCCGGATTCCTGGGGCGGTTGCTCCGCAGTGGTCTCGTTCATTCTCTCCGCCTTCCATGCAGGGCCACGCCACGCCGAAAAAAACGCGGCGGCCAGTGCGAGCGCTATCGTTTGTCACCAATAGATGCCGCCAATCCGGCCCGCGAAACCGGTTGTTTTCGGCCATCCCTCGGTCAGTTACGACATGCTGGTGACACGGCGGGGCCAAGGCCATATAGAGAGGCCGATCTAGGCGAGCAGATCGAGGCCAAGACCCGCATGACAACTCCCCCCCTTCACGAGACCTGTCTGATCGTCGACTTCGGCAGCCAGGTCACCCAGCTTATTGCCCGGCGGCTGCGCGAAAGCGGCGTCTATTGCGAGATCCATCCGTTCCAAAGTGTCGACGACGCGCTGATCGACCGGCTGGCGCCGAAAGCGGTGATTCTGTCCGGTGGCCCGGCGAGTGTGTCCGATGAGGGCAGCCCGCGCGCCAACCAGCGGCTGTTTGAGCTGGGGGTGCCGGTGCTGGGCATTTGCTATGGCCAGATGGTGATGGTGCACCAATTGGGCGGCCATGCCGAGGGCGGGCATCACCGCGAGTTTGGGCGGGCCTTCGTGACGCTCGACCGGAAATCGGAGCTGTTCGAAGGCATTGCCGGTATTGGCGAGCAGGAAGAGGTCTGGATGTCGCATGGCGACCGGGTGACCGCCTTGCCCGAGGGATTCGAGGTGCAGGGCGCGTCGCCGAATGCGCCCTATGCGGTGTTGGCCGACCCGTCGCGGCGGTTCTATGGCGTGATGTTCCATCCGGAGGTGGTCCATACGCCGGCGGGCGGGCGGATTCTGCACAACTTCACCCATGGCATCGCCGGGATGAGCGGTGACTGGACCATGGCGGCCTATAAGGATCAGGCGATCGAGACCATCCGCGCCCAGGTTGGCAGCGGGCGGGTCATTTGCGGGCTGTCGGGCGGGGTCGACAGTTCGGTGGCGGCGGTGCTGATCCACCAGGCGATCGGTGACCAGCTGACTTGTGTGTTTGTCGATACCGGGATGATGCGCACAGACGAAGCCACTGAGGTGGTGGGGCTGTTCCGCGACAACTACAACATTCCGCTGATCCATGCCGACGAGGCCGATCTGTTTCTTGGTGAACTGGCCGGGGTCAGCGAGCCGGAGGCCAAGCGAAAGACCATCGGGCGGTTGTTCATCGACGTCTTCGAGAAGCACGCGAAGGCGATCGGCGGGGCCGAGTTCCTGGCCCAAGGGACGCTGTACCCGGATGTGATCGAATCGGTGTCGTTCTCGGGCGGGCCATCGGTGACGATCAAGTCGCACCACAATGTCGGCGGGCTGCCCGAGCGGATGAACATGAAGCTGGTCGAGCCGTTGCGCGAATTGTTCAAGGACGAGGTCCGGGCGCTGGGGCGCGAGCTTGGGCTGCCGGAAAGCTTTGTCGGACGCCACCCGTTTCCGGGGCCAGGTTTGGCGATCCGCTGCCCCGGTGAAATCACCCGGGAAAAGCTGGAAATTCTGCGCCAGGCCGACACGATCTATCTGGACGAGATCCGCAAGGCGGGCCTGTACGACGTGATCTGGCAGGCCTTCGCCGTCCTGCTGCCGGTGCGCACGGTCGGGGTGATGGGCGACGCGCGCACCTATGACAGCGTTTGCGCCCTGCGCGCGGTGACCTCGGTGGATGGGATGACGGCGGACTACTATCCGTTCCCGCATGACTTCCTGGGTCGGACCGCCAGCCGGATCATCAACGAGGTCAAGGGCATCAACCGGGTGGTCTATGACGTGACCTCGAAGCCGCCAGGGACCATCGAGTGGGAGTGATCGGCGAATGAGAGTGATCGCCCGCCTGCTCAAACGGGTGATGTGGCTGGGAGTAGTGGTGCTGGCGCTGACGGTGGGTGCGGTGCTGTACTTCTCGGATGCAAACCTGCGTCTCTATGGTGACGGCCGCGGGCTGGAGGCACCGGTCGATGCGATCCTGGTACTGGGCGGTGGGGTCGATGGCGACGGCATTTTGGGCTTCTCGTCGCGGCGCCGGGTGGCGGCTGCGGTTGCCCTGCTGAAGACCGGGCGGGCACGACATCTAATTTTCTCGGGCGGCCCGGGGTGGAAACACCCGGATTTCACGGCGGCGGCCCTGATGCGCAATCACGCGATCGAGCTTGGCGCGCCATCGGAGCTACTGTTCACGGAGGACCGCTCGATATCGACTTTCGAGAACCTGCGCTTTGGTTTTGACATTGCCGCGCAGCACGGGTTCGCCGACATCGCACTGCTGACCGACGCCTTCCATCTGGAGCGGGCGCGTAGATTGGCGGGCTACTTTGGTCAGACGAATGCCAAGCTGGCAGCCGCCACTGGTCTTGAGTATGCCGGAATGCCCGACAGGATCTGGAGCATTGTCCGTGAGGCGATGGCGTGGTGGTTTAATCTGGCCAAGGTCGGCGGCTGGGAGGTGCTGGCGGCGACCCGCATGGATATCGATGCGCGCCAGGATTTGATCAGGTGAGCGCGCCCGGCGAGGCATCGGAGCAGTCGGGCGACACGAGCCGGGCAGCGCTGTGGATGATCGGGGCAATTGCGTCGTTCACGCTGATGGCGGTGGCGGGACGTGAGGTGTCGGGCGATCTCGATACGTTCGAGTTGATGATGTACCGCTCGCTGATCGGGGCGGTAATTGTGACCGCGATTGGTGCTGGGACGGGACGGTTGCCGCAACTGCGGACCCGGCGACTGCGGCTTCACGTGATCCGCAACATTTTCCATTTCACCGGGCAGAATTTATGGTTCTACGGCGTCGCGGTAATCCCGCTGGCGCAGCTTTTCGCCTTCGAGTTCACCACGCCGCTTTGGGTGGCGTTGTTGGCGCCATTGGTCCTGGGCGAGGCAATGACCCGGACGCGGGCGATGGCGATCCTGGTTGGATTTCTTGGCCTGCTGATCGTTGCGCGCCCTGGGCTCAGCCCGCTCGGGGTCGGGCATTTGGCGGCGGCGCTGTCGGCGATTGCTTTCGCCGGAAATTTGCTTTCGACCAAACAGTTGTCGCGAACCGAGACGGTCTGGGCAATCCTGTTCTGGATGACCTGGATCCAGCTCCTGTTCGGGTTGGTCTGTGCCGGATACGATGGCGATATCTCACTGCCCCAAGCGGAATCCGTAATTTGGGTGGTGATCGTCGGCCTGTGCGGGTTGACGGCGCATCTGAGTATCACGTCAGCGCTGCGATGCGCCCCGGCCTCAATAGTATCGCCGATGGATTTCGCCCGGTTGCCGATCATCGCCATTGTCGCAATGGTTCTCTACGATGAGCCATTGGAGATTGCTGTGTTCGCCGGGGCGGCGTTGATCCTGGCTGGCAATATGATGAATATCCGCGCCGCCAAACGTCGCTAGGAAGGAAATACCATGACCACCCTGCCCCGTGACACATCGGATACGCTGATCTTTGACCGTGCGGCCGGAATCGAGCGGCTGGTCGAGATCATGGTGCGGCTGCGGGCTCCGGATGGTTGCCCGTGGGACCGCGTCCAGGACTTCCGCTCGATCGCCCCCTACACCATCGAGGAAGCCTGCGAGGTGGCGGAGGCCATCGAACAGGGTGACATGGCGGCGTTGAAGGACGAACTGGGCGATCTGCTGTTGCAGGTGATCTATCATTCGCAGATGGCCGAGGAGGCGGGCGCGTTCGATCTGGGAGACGTCGTGCGGGCGATATCGGACAAGATGCTGCGGCGCCATCCGCATGTGTTTGGAGCGACCGCCGGCGGACCACTTGCCCGGCCGGAGGACGTGGACTGGGAGGGGATGAAGGCGCGTGAGCGGGCCGAGCGCGGCGAGCAGCGCGCGAGTGTCCTCGACGGCGTGCCTGCCACGTTGTCAGCCATGACTCGGGCGCTAAAACTGACGCAGCGCGCCGCGGCGGTGGGGTTTGACTGGACCGATCCGAAGGACGTTCTGGCCAAGGTGGCCGAGGAGGCCGCCGAGCTCGTGGCGGAAATCGATGCGGGCGACGACGAACGGATGGCGGATGAATACGGCGATCTGCTGTTCGTCATGGTAAATCTGGCCCGGCACTTGAAGGTCGATCCCGAATCAGCGGTCCGGCGCACCAACGCCAAGTTCGAGCGCCGGTTCCGGGGGATTGAAGCTATATTGACAGCTGAAGGGCGAACACCGGAGCAGGCGACCCTCGCGGAGATGGATGGGCTATGGGACCAGATAAAGGCGGCCGAGAAACTGATCGCCAAATAGCGGAAAACCTATCCTGAGTATTTTGATCGGATATTGACAAAGTGTTTTAGTCGGGTATTGATTGCGCCGAACCAACCACGGAGTCTCCAAATGTTCAAACGCCTTCTAATGGCGGCAATCTTGTCGCTCGCAGTGACCCCGGTCCCGTCCGCAGAGGTGAATATTTACACCTCGCGCCAGCCGGAACTGATCCAGCCGATCTTCGACGCGTTTACCGCGAAAAGCGGAATCGCAGTCAATGTGCTTTATTCGGAAAAGGGACTGATTGAGCGCCTCAAAGCCGAGGGCGACCGCAGCCCGGCGGACCTCTACATCACGTCCGACATCGCCAATGTGAAAGCCGCCACTGA
The DNA here is from genome assembly GCA_035527255.1 of Thermohalobaculum sp. GTDB lineage: Bacteria > Pseudomonadota > Alphaproteobacteria > Rhodobacterales > Rhodobacteraceae > Thermohalobaculum. The sequence goes on from DATLAW010000055.1 coordinate 12,718, forward strand.
TGCTGGACTGACCCAGCCACATGGCTCGGCCGTGGTCGATGAAGTGGTGCCTCCTGAGCTGCGCGATGCGGGCGGGCACTGGTTCGCCCAGACCACCCGCGTTCGTGTCGTCTATGCGTCCAAGGAACGTGTGGCGACCGGGGAGGTGACGACGTTCGAGGATCTGGCCGACCCGAAGTGGAGAGGCCGCATCTGCACCCGCCCCGGCCACCACTACTACAATCTGGGCCTGATCGCGGCGATGATTGCGCATCACGGACCCGATCAGGCGCGGGAATGGCTGATGGGGCTGAAGGCAAACCTCGCCCGCACGCCGCAAGGCAATGACCGGGCGCAGGTCAAGGCGGTCTGGGCTGGCGAGTGCGACCTCGCCATCGGCAACACCTATTATATGGGTAAGATGCTGGAGGAACCCGAGCAGCGCCCTTGGGCGGAATCGGTCAATGTGGTGTTCCCGGTGTTCGAGGGCGGCGGCGCCCATGTGAACATCTCCGGCGCGGCGGTCACCAGCTCGTCGCCAAACCATGATGCCGCGATGCAACTGGTGGCGTTCATGCTGTCCGAGCAGGCGCAGGGGCTATATGCCGAACTGAACTATGAATACCCCGTACGGGCTGGGGTTGCGCCCTCGGCTTTGGTCGCGGGGTGGGGCAGTTTCCAGCCGGACGACATCCCACTGACCCAGATCGGCGAGCTGCGCGGCGAGGCGCTGAAACTGGTCGAGCAAACCGGTTTCGATAACTAGATCGCCTACGCCGTTCAGGAATGATGTCATCAAATTGAGCGTCGCGGGTGATCCCTGCGGCGCCCATGCCGCTTTACCGGGCATGGCTGCTGATGTATCCCGCTGGCATCCGGAAACACGAGCCCCGGAATCATAAGAAAGGGACGCCCTCCATGAGCGCGATCATCGACATCAATGCCCGCGAAATCCTCGACAGTCGCGGCAACCCCACGGTCGAGGTCGATGTGTTGCTGGAGGATGGCGCCCAGGGCCGTGCCGGGGTTCCCTCGGGCGCGTCGACCGGCGCCCACGAGGCGGCGGAGTTGCGCGACGGCGAGGCGCGCTATGGCGGCAAGGGCGTGCGCCGGGCGGTCGAGGCGGCGAATGGCGAGATATTCGAGGCGCTGGCGGGCATGGATGCCACCAACCAGCAGGCCATCGACCAGATCATGATCGAGCTTGACGGCACCGCCAACAAGGCCCGGCTGGGCGCCAATGCGATCCTGGGCGTCAGTTTGGCGGTGGCCAAGGCGGCAGCCGATTCGGTGGGGCTGCCGCTGTATCGTTATGTCGGCGGAACCGCGGCGCGCACGTTGCCGGTGCCGATGATGAATATCATCAACGGCGGGGCGCACGCCGACAACCCGATCGATATCCAGGAATTCATGATCATGCCGGTGGCGGCCGAGTCGCTGAGCGATGCCGTGCGGATCGGATCGGAGATCTTCCAGACGCTGAAGGGCGAGTTGAAGGCCGCCGGCCACAACACCAATGTCGGCGACGAGGGTGGCTTTGCCCCGAACATCGCCTCGGCCCGGGATGCTTTGGACTTCATCATGCGTTCGATCGAGAAAGCCGGCTACAAGCCTGGCGAAGAGGTCTATTTGGCGCTGGACCCCGCCGCGACC
>DATLAW010000056.1:0-3514 GCA_035527255.1 Thermohalobaculum sp.
CAGGCCGCCGCCGCGACGCTGAGCGCCTGAAATATAAGGGGAGGATGACATGCCTAAGGACCAAGGGATCGGCGCCAGTTCGAAACGCCGCGAAGACGTCCGCTTTCTGACCGGCAACGGCCAGTACACCGACGATATCAACAGGCACGGCCAAGCCTACGCCTATTTCCTGCGCTCGAACGTGGCGCACGGCACCATCAACGGGATCGACACCGCGGCTGCGGCCGCCGCGCCGGGAGTGGTCGGCGTTTTCAACGCAAAGGACCTCGAAGCCCTGGGTGGTGTGCCCTGCGGCTGGCAGGTGACCGACAGAAACGGCGACCCGATGAAGGAGCCGAAGCATCCGATCCTGGCCGAGGGCAAGGTCAACCATGTCGGCGACCCAATCGCCTGCGTCATCGCCGAGACTCTGAACCAGGCGCGCGATGCCGCCGAGCTGATCGACCTCGACATCACGGAACTGCCCGCCGTCATAAACATGAAGGCGGCGATATCCGGCGGCCCGGCCGTCCACGAGGCAGCGCCTGACAATATCTGCTTCGATTGGGAGTTCATCGGCGACAACAAAGCGGCGGTGGACGCGGCCATTGCCGATGCCCACCACGTCACCACGCTCGAACTGGTCAACCAGCGCCTCGTCGCCAACGCGATGGAGCCCCGCGCGGCGATTGGCGAATACAACCCTTCGACCGGTGAGCACACGCTGCACACCACCAGCCAGAACCCGCATGTGATCCGGCTGCTAATGGGCGCCTTCGTCCTGTCGATCCCGGAGCACAAGCTGCGGGTCGTGTCGCCCGATGTTGGCGGCGGCTTCGGCTCAAAGATCTACCACTACGCCGAGGAAGCCTTCATCACCTGGGTCGCCAAAGCAGTTAAGCGCCCGGTCAAATGGACCGCCGACCGCTCGGAAGCTTTCATCTCCGACGCCCAGGGCCGCGACCATGTCACCAAGGTCGAATTGGGCCTGGACAAAGACGGCAAGTTCCTGGCGTTGCGCTGTGCAACTCTGGCAAATATGGGCGCTTATTTGTCGACCTTCGCGCCCTGCGTGCCGACCTATTTGCATGGCACCCTGCTGGCCGGGAACTACGCCACACCGCTGATCTACACCAACGTCAAGGCGGTATTCACAAACACTGTCCCGGTCGATGCCTATCGTGGCGCCGGACGGCCCGAGGCGGCCTACCAGATCGAACGCACCATCGACAAGGCAGCCCGCGAGATGGGGATCGATCCGGTCGAGATCAGGCGCCGCAACTTCATCAAGCCCGACGCCTTCCCCTACCAGACCCCGGTGGCGGTTGTTTACGACACCGGCAACTACGATGCCACCATGGACAAGGCGGTCGACATGGCGGACGTCGGTGGCTTCGCCGCGCGCAAGGCCGCCAGCGTCGCTAAGGGCAAGCTGCGCGGCCTCGGCGTCGCCAGTTACATCGAGGCTTGCGGTATCGCTCCCTCGTCGCTGGTCGGCGCGTTGGGTGCCCGGGCAGGTCTCTATGAGGCAGCAACGGTGCGGGTGAACCCGACCGGCAACGTCTCGGTCTTCACCGGCTCGCACAGCCACGGTCAGGGTCATGAGACGACCTTTGCCCAGGTCGTGGCCGAGATGCTGGGTTGCGACGAAAGTGCGGTCGACATCGTCCACGGCGACACCGCCCGGATCCCCTTCGGCATGGGCACCTACGGCTCGCGCTCGATCGCAGTCGGCGGCTCGGCCATTGTCCGCTCGGTCGAGAAGATCATCGCCAAGGGCAAGAAGATCGCGGCGCATCTGATGGAGGCATCCGACACCGATGTCACCTTCGCCAACGGCCAGTTTACGGTTGCCGGCACCGACAAGTCAGTCGACTGGGGGACGGTCGCCCTGACCGCCTACGTGCCGCACAACTTCCCGCATGACACGCTTGAGCCGGGGCTGGACGAGACCTCGTTCTACGATCCCGCCAACTTCACCTACCCGGCCGGGGCTTATATCTGCGAGGTCGAGGTCGACGCCGATACTGGCAAGGTTGAAATCCAGAGTTTCGTCGCCGCCGATGACTTCGGCAACATCATCAACCCGATGATTGTCGAGGGTCAGGTCCATGGCGGGCTGGCGCAGGGCCTGGGTCAGGCGTTGCTCGAGAGCTGCGTCTACGATGCCAACGGCCAGTTGGTCTCGGCCAGCCTGATGGACTACGCCATGCCACGGGCCGACGATTTCCCGAACTTCGGGGTCGATCATTCCTGCATCACGCCGTGTACCCATAACCCGCTTGGGGTGAAGGGTTGCGGTGAGGCGGGTGCGATCGGCTCGCCGCCGGCACTGGTCAATGCGGTGATCGACGCCTTGTCGGGTCACGGCGTCACCCATATCGACATGCCGGTCAGCCCACACCGGGTTTGGGCCGCGATTCAAGCTGCAAAGCACTGAGGGAGAGCGAACATGTACAACTTCGAATACGTCAAACCGGGTTCGCTGGCGGATGCTGTCGCGGCGCTGAAGGCCGATGAGGCCGTGGCGCTGGGCGGTGGCCAAACACTGATCCCGACCCTCAAGCAGAGACTCGCCAGCCCGAGCGTGCTGGTCGACCTTGGGGGATGCCTCGACAAGAAGGTTCTGATTGTCCGCGACGGCGATTGCCAGATTGGCGGCGGTGCCACCCATGTTTCGGTGGCGACCTCGCAGCATGCCCCGAAATGGCTGCGCGCGGTGGCCGAAGGTATTGGCGACCCACAGGTCAGAAACCGCGGCACCATCGGCGGCAGCCTCGCCAACAACGACCCCTCCGCCTGCTATCCGGCGGCGGTGCTGGGTTCGGGCGCGTCGATCACCACCAATACCCGGACCATCGCAGCGGACGACTACTTCCGCGGCATGTTCGAGACCGCGCTGGGCGAGGGCGAGATTGTCACCTCGGTGACCTTCCCAACTGCCGATAGCGTCAGCCAACCGGCGATCACGGCTGCGAACTACCAGAAGTTCGTCCAGCCCGCCTCACGTTTCGCGCTGGTTGGCGTCTTCGTCGCCAGGCGGACCGACGGGGTGCGGGTCGCGGTGACCGGCGCCTCCGAAAGCGGCGTGTTCCGCTGGGCCGAGGCCGAGGCGGCATTGAGCGCCAACTTCTCCGCTGATGCCGTGGCCGGGCTGGCTCTGGGCGCCGAAGGCATGATCGGCGACCTCCACGGCAGCCCAGACTACCGTGCCCATCTGGTCGGCGTGATGACCAGGCGGGCGGTCGCCGCCTGCGGGTGAGCGTCGACGCAATAGCTGTGGAGGCGCACCGCGCCTCCACCCCTGCCCCAACCGGCGGACCCGAGACCGATACACAGATCGCATTGGCCGGCACGACCGTGGAACTACGGCCCTCCGGCGCGCTGTTCTGGCACGACCGGTCGCTGCTTTGCGTTGGTGATCTTCATCTCGGGCGGGCAGAGCGGATCGTGCGCGAGGGCGGCGACCTGCTGCCGCCGTTTGAGACCATCGACACGCTGGACCGGCTGGAAACTGAAATCGTCGCATTGGCGC
>DATLAW010000057.1:0-15750 GCA_035527255.1 Thermohalobaculum sp.
AGTTTCGCCACTTCGCTATCGATGGAGGCGAGGCTTTCGTCGAGCAGCGCCCGTCGCGCCTCAAGTTCGGCCAGATAACGGTGGTTGCGCTCGTCATTTTCGACCGTCACCAATGGGGTTCCTGACACGATTCCGGTTCCAACCGAGGGCGAGCGTTGGGTAATATGTCCCTGCATCGGGCTGAGCACGGTATTCAGAGGTGCGTTGACGACTGCCTGTGACGAAACATAGCTGGTCGCGTACGGCGCCGTCGCCCAGATCACGGATGCGCTGAGCGCAATGATGGCAATGATCCGCATATTTCGCACACTGAACCGCATGTACTCGCATCCGATTGAGTAAAGGAGTTGGCACTTGATCGTCCCAGGAAGCTTCAATCATCGAGATTAAGATTGCGTGTTCGCCCTACGCCGGCCCGCTTCTTGCGAAATCTTGCCGAATTCCACACCACCGACATGACGGCCCGCGCCCTGTTCGGTCAGGCGATCCGGTATGGCAGGACTTCACGCCAGTTCGGGTCGATCCTCAGCGCCTTCTCCACCGGCGGCACTGAGCGTTGATGGCAGTTGGTGCGCTCGCAGATGCGGCAGCTTACCCCGATCGGCTCGAAGGCGGCGGAGTTGTTGTTGTCGAGGTCGTCGGCATAAACCAGCTGGTCCGCATATTTGACCTCGCACCCCAGCGCGATGGCATAGCGCCGCGAAGGCGCGCGGAAGCTTCCTCCCGGTTTGATGACATCCCGCGCCAGGCAGATGTAGCGCACCCCGTCCGGGGTTTCGGCCAGTTGGCGCAGGATACGCCCCGGCGTCTCGAACGCCTGATGCACATTCCACAGCGGGCAGGCGCCGCCGAACCGGGCGAATTGAAGCCGGGTCGAGGAGTGCCGCTTGGTGATCGTGCCGGCCTGATCGACACGGGCAAAGAAGAACGGAATGCCCTTGGCGCCCGGCCTTTGCAGGGTCGATAGCCGATGCCCGATCTGCTCGACCGAGGTGCCGAAGCGATTAGCCAGCGCGTCGAGATCGTGGCGCAACTCACGCGCCGCCGCCAGCGTCGCCTGATAGGGCAGGATAGCCGCCCCGGCGAAGTAATTCGCCAGCCCGATCCGGGCGATGGCCCGCGCCTCGGCACTGCGGAAGCGGGCGAGATCCAGCGTGGCCTCGATCAGTCCCTCATGGGCGATTAGCGCGACCTGATGGGCAAGCTGGAAGGCGTTGGTGGCGGGAGCTCCCTCGGCCGCCAGGGTCAACTGCTTCGTCTCGGGTGCATAGCGCCGCATCGCTTCGCCGGCGAATTCGGTGCGCACTCCGTGGGTTTCTGCAAGCCAGTTGATACCGGCGGCCAGCTTGTCGCGTCCCTCGAACCCCGCGACGCGGGCGAATTGCTCGGCGGCCCGGTCCACCGGGTCGATGTAGTTGTCACAGTAATGGAAGAAGTCCCGCACCTCCTCCCATGGCATCTGTGTCAGCCCGCCGGTTGGGCGCCAATGCTTCATCCAGGCTGGCCAGCCGCTCCTGTCCCTCGCGGTATGCCCGGTGCAGGGCGAGGACGGCATGGGCCATCCCGGGCGCATTGGTAGCGACGATCTGCAATTCGGCCCGGCTGTGGGGGGTGTCGTGGAACACCGGGTCGGCCAGAGCCTCGCGCAAATCGGCCATCAACCGATCGCTCTCGTCCATCGAGAACACCGCGACATCGATGCCGAACCGCTCGGCCAGCCCCTGGACCACGTCGCGGCTGACCGGCCGGTTGTTGTTCTCCATCTGGTTGAGATAGCTGAGCGAGACCCCAAGCGCCTTGGCGAAACCGGTTTGGGTCAGGCCCAACCCTCGGCGGATTTCGCCGAGCCGGCCTCCGGCATAGATTTTCCGTGTCGCCATGGGTTCCTCGGTTCAAGTGTTGGTATTTGCATATTCGCAAAAATAGTTTGCATTTCCTATAGTCTTTGCAGCCCGTCGGCACCAAAACAAGCGAAAGAACCATCCCCAGGGGGAGAATCGCCATGCAAGACATCCTCGGACAGCTTGAAGCGCGTCGCGCCGAAGCGCGCCTCGGCGGTGGCCAGCATCGCATCGATGCCCAGCACGCCAAGGGCAAGCTGACCGCGCGCGAGCGGGTCGATCTGCTGCTCGACGAGGATAGTTTTGAGGAATTCGACATGTTCGTCGCCCATCGCTGCACCGATTTCGGCATGGACCAGGTCAAGATGCCGGGCGACGGTGTGGTCACCGGTTGGGGCACGGTGAACGGGCGCCAGGTCTATGTGTTCAGCCAGGACTTCACCGTGTTCGGCGGCTCGCTATCCGAGACCCACGCCCAAAAAATCTGCAAGATCATGGACATGGCGATGAAGGTCGGCGCCCCGGTGATCGGGCTGAACGACAGCGGCGGCGCCCGGATACAGGAGGGGGTCGCCTCGCTGGCTGGCTATGCCGATGTATTCCAGCGCAACATCATGGCCTCGGGAGTCGTGCCGCAGATCAGCGTCATCATGGGGCCGTGCGCGGGTGGCGCTGTCTACTCCCCGGCGATGACCGATTTCATCTTCATGGTCCGCGACAGCTCGTACATGTTCGTCACCGGCCCGGACGTGGTCAAGACGGTGACCAACGAGATCGTCACGGCGGAGGAGCTGGGCGGTGCGCGGACCCACACCTCGAAGTCGTCGGTCGCCGATGGCGCGTTCGAGAACGATGTCGAGGCGCTGGCCGAGGTTCGCCGTCTGGTCGACTTCCTGCCGCTCTCGAACCGCGAGAAGCCGCCGGAGCGGCCATTCTTCGATGCCCCCGACCGGATCGAGATGTCGCTTGACAGCTTGATCCCAGAAAACCCGAACCAGCCCTACGACATGCACGAGCTGATCCGGAAAACCGCCGACGAGGGCGATTTCTTCGAGATTCAGAAAGATTTCGCCAAGAACATCCTGACCGGGTTTATCCGGCTCGAGGGGCAGACCGTCGGCGTGGTGGCCAACCAGCCGATGATGCTGGCCGGGTGCCTCGATATCGATTCCTCACGCAAGGCGGCCCGCTTCGTGCGCTTCTGCGATTGCTTCTCGATCCCGATCCTGACCTTTGTCGACGTGCCCGGCTTCCTGCCCGGCACGGCGCAGGAGTACGGCGGCGTCATCAAGCACGGCGCCAAGCTGTTGTTCGCCTATGGCGAGGCGACGGTGCCGAAGGTCACCGTGATCACCCGCAAAGCCTATGGCGGTGCATATGACGTCATGGCCTCGAAACACCTGCGCGGCGACATCAACTACGCCTGGCCAACCGCCGAGATCGCGGTGATGGGCGCCAAGGGAGCGGTCGAGATCCTGTACCGCTCCGAACTCGGCGACGCCGACAAGATCGCCGAGCGCCGGGCCGACTACGAGACCCGCTTCGCCAACCCCTTCGTGGCGGCGGAAAAAGGCTTCATCGACGAGGTGATCATGCCCCATTCAACCCGCAAGCGGGTGGCAAAGGCGTTCGCCGCGCTGAGGGGCAAGAAGCTGGAGAACCCGTGGAAGAAGCACGACAATATACCGCTGTGAGGGAGTGATGGGCGTGAAAATACCGCCGATGTTCAAGCACCGCGGCTTTCCGGAGTACGCCCCCGGTTCCGATCACAAGGTGACGATCCGGCGGGCGGGCAAGGCGCCGACGCCGCTGAAGCCGCGTGAGCGTTACCGGGACCGCAAGGCGGATATGTTGCGGGTCGATGCGTTTTTCCTCGCCCTGCTGATCGATGAATACGGCGACGCGCCGTTTCCGCGCGGCAACCTCGATGCCGGGCGGATCAACTGGCTGCTGGGTCGGGAGATCGTTGCCGCCAAAGCCAACTTCGACCCGGAGTCCTACGAGACCGAATTGCGGATCGATCTCGATGCGGTCAGGGCCAGCTTTCCGCAGGTTCTTGACGGGGGGGCGACCAAATGAACCGTGCGAGCCACAAGTGCAAGAATATGACAATGAAACAAAAAGTTATCGACCTTTCCTGTTTTTCTGGATGCGCGCACCCTATCTCTGTTCAACGAACTAGACCAACAAACGAGGAGGAGCAGTCATGCGTATTTCCGCCAAAGTCCTTCTTTGTATTGCCGCGCTTTCACTTGCGGCCTGTAGCTCGAACCGGACCACTCGGGCGCTCGAAGGCGGTGGCATCGGCGCCGCTGCCGGGGCGGTCGGGACGGCTATCGTCGGCGGCCCGGTTATCACCGGCGCGCTTGTCGGTGCTGCGGCTGGCGCGGTTGTCGGGGCCGTTACCGACCAGAGCCAAATCGACCTCGACAACTGATCACCTAGCCACGGCTAACAATCGGGGGCCCGGATGACGGGCCCCCTTTTCCATATGATCGCTAGCGGCCCGCGCCCGGTGGCGCCCTTCAGCCATGCGGTCGAGTGCGATGGTTGGGTCATGCTGACCGGCCAGATGCCGACCGACCCCTCAGCCCCCGATGCCGCCCTGCCGGAAGGAATTGAGGCGCAGACGCGGCGGGTGATGGAGAACCTGGGTCTGATCCTGGCCGGGGTCGGCCTCGATCTTTCCCACGTGCTGCAATGTCGCTGCTACCTGACCGCGTTCGAGCGCGACTACGCCGCTTTCAACGACACCTATCAAAGCTACTTCCCGCCCGACCGTCGGCCCGCCCGCACCACCATCGGCGTGACTGCGCTGGCGGTCGGCGCACTGGTGGAAATCGACATGATCGCGAAACGCCCGGAGGGACCTCAATGAACCAAATGTGGAAAGGCCAGGCCTTCACAATCAGCCACGCCGATGACGGCAAGTTCGAGGGGCGCAGGCTGCGGGCCTTCTTCGAATACCGCGAGCTTGGCATCGCCGGGGCAACGCAAGGCAAGTACGGCGCCCATGTTATCCGCGCCGTGCCGGGGCGCCATTCCGAGGCGGCCTGGCATACCCACGACCTCGACTTCCAGATGGTCTATGTGACCCAGGGCTGGGTGATCTTCGAGTACGCGGGCGAGGGCGAGGTGACCCTGCGGGCTGGCTCCTGCGTGCTGCAGCCGCCGGGTATCCGCCACCGCGAGGTCACCCATTCCGACGACCTGGAGTTGATCGAGATCATCTCGCCGGCCGAGTTCGAGACCCAGAATGCCGAGCCGCCCGCGTGACGCCGACGAACAACAGAACCCAAGGGACATAACCCGATGTTCAAAAAAATCCTGATCGCGAACCGGGGCGAAATCGCCTGCCGCGTCATCAAGACTGCTCGCAAGATGGGCATCGCGACGGTCGCGGTTTATTCCGATGCCGACCGGCAGGCGCTGCATGTGCAGATGGCCGACGAGGCGGTGCATATCGGCCCACCGCCCGCCAACCAGTCCTATATCGTCATCGACCGGATCATCGATGCAATCCGCCAAAGCGGAGCCGAGGCAGTGCATCCCGGCTACGGCTTCCTGTCCGAGAACGCCAAGTTCGCCGAGGCGCTGGAGGCCGAGAAGGTGGCCTTCATCGGCCCGCCGGTCGGTGCGATCATGGCGATGGGCGACAAGATCACCTCGAAGAAGCTGGCGGCCGAGGCTGGGGTCACGACCGTGCCCGGCTACATGGGGCTGATCGCTGACGCCGACGAGGCAGTGAAGATCGCCGGCCAGGTCGGCTATCCGGTGATGATCAAGGCCAGCGCCGGTGGTGGCGGCAAGGGCATGCGGATATCAACGAGCGACCAGGAGACCCGCGAGGGTTTCCAATCCTCGAAGAACGAGGCGGCGGCGAGCTTCGGCGATGACCGCATCTTCATCGAGAAGTTCGTTACCTCGCCGCGCCATATCGAGATCCAGGTGCTGGGCGACAAGCATGGCAATTGCCTGTACCTCGGCGAGCGCGAATGCTCGATCCAGCGCCGGAACCAGAAGGTGATCGAGGAGGCGCCGTCGCCGTTCCTCGATGCAGCGACCCGCCGCGCGATGGGCGAGCAGGCGGTGGCGCTGGCCAAGGCGGTGGACTATTGCTCGGCCGGAACGGTGGAGTTCATCGTCGATGGCGACAGAAACTTCTACTTCCTTGAAATGAATACCAGATTGCAGGTCGAGCACCCGGTGACCGAGCTGATCACCGGCATCGATCTGGTCGAACAGATGATCCGCGTCGCGGCGGGGGAGGCGCTGGCGCTGACCCAGGCGGACGTGAAATTGAACGGCTGGGCGATGGAGAGCCGGCTTTATGCCGAGGATCCTTATCGCGGTTTCCTGCCCTCGATCGGCCGGCTCAGCCGCTACCGTCCGCCAGCCGAAGTTGCGGCTGAAACCCACGCCGTGCGCAACGATACTGGTGTCTACGAGGGTGGCGAGATTTCACGCTACTACGACCCGATGATCGCCAAGCTGTGCTCGTGGGGGCCGGATCGCGCCGGGGCGCTGGAGGTGATGCGGGGCGCGCTGGATGCGTTTGAGGTTGAGGGGATCGGGCATAACCTGCCGTTCCTCTCGGCGGTGATGGACCACCCCCGGTTCATCTCGGGCAACATCACCACGGCGTTTATCGAGGAGGAATATCCGAAGGGCTTCGAGGGTGCGACGCTGGACGAGACCACACTTCGCCGCATCGCGGCGTCGGTGGCGGCGATGCACCGCGTGGTCGAAATCCGGCGTGCCCGCGTCTCGGGCCGGATGTCGAACCATGAGCGGGTGGTTGGCACGGATTGGGTCGTGAGCTTGCAGGGCCAGAGCTATGCAGTTGAAATCGCAGCGGATCGGCAGGGGGCGACGGTGACATTCGAAGACGGGACAGCGCACCGCGTTGCCTCCGACTGGACGCCGGGCCAAAGCCTCGCGATGCTCGATGTCGACAGTGGGCGTATGACACTGAAGGTCGACCCGCGCACCGAGGGCTTCCGCATCCGCTACCGCGGCGCTGACCTCGACGTGAAAGTTCGCTCGCCGCGCGCTGCCGAGCTGGCCCGGCTGATGCCGTCGAAGCTGCCGCCCGATACCTCGAAGATGCTGCTGTGCCCGATGCCGGGGGTGGTGGTCTCGATTGCCGTCGCCGTGGGCGACGAAGTGCAGGAGGGGCAGGTGCTGGCGACGGTCGAGGCGATGAAGATGGAAAACGTTCTCCGGGCCGAGCGGAAAGCCACGGTGAAGCAAATCAACGCCGCCGCCGGCGCTTCTCTGGCGGTCGATGCGGTGATTATGGAGTTCGAGTGATCCGATGAACGAGAACGACCAAATGCGCACTTCCGGACAGGCGCGTTTTGGGAGTGCTTTGGGAGAGTTTGCGGAGTGTTTCGGGGGTGCCAAAAACTCGAGCCTCGCGCGGCTGTTGGATCGGCGCTCGTGCCGTGATTTCGCCGAGCGCGTCGTGCCGGAGGGGCTGGTGCGTTTGCTGCTGGCGGCCGGGCTGTCGGCGCCGACCAAAAGCGACTTGCAGCAGGCGGATGTGCTGTGGGTCCGCGACGATGCGCTGCGGGCCGAGGTGCTGGAAGGCATTGATGGCGCGCATTGGATTATCCATGCCCCGGTGTTTCTGGTGGTCTGCGCCAACGGTGCGCGCTTTGCCTCGTTGTTCGAGGGCGCGGCATTCCCCAACGATCATTTCGATGCGCTGTTCAATGCGACCGTCGATGCCGCCATCGTGCTGGAGGGGATCGTCGCGGCGGCGGCATTGGCCGGGCTGGGGACCTGCCCGGTCAGCCAACTGCGAAACCGGGCGGCGCGGATCAGCGAACTGCTCGACCTGCCGGACCGGGTGTTTCCGGCGGCCGGGTTGTGCCTGGGCTATCCCGCTAGCCAAGCTCCGATCAGCCCGCGCCTCGATCTGCGGGTTACGGTGCATGAGGACCGCTATGACCGGGATGCTTTCTCCCGGCTGGCACCCGCCTTTGACGCCCGGTGCATTGCCGAGGCGCCCTATGCGCGCCAGCGTGATCCGGAGCGTTTTGGCACCGCCGACAACTACGGCTGGCGCGAGGACAAACGCCGCCAATACGCCGACCCGCAGCGCGCCGACTTTGGGGCCTTTCTGCGGGCCAAGGGATTTTCGTTCGAGTGACCAACAAGGCTTCGAACAAAAAAGGGAGGTCGCCATGAGTGACAAGCCGAAGACCCAACTGGACCAATGGACAGCACTCGCCGCGCGCGAGCTGAAAACCCGCACGGCTGACGATCTGGTCTGGCAGACGCCCGAGGGCATCGCCGTCAAGCCGCTGTATACTGCCGACGATCTGGCGGGTATCGGCCACTTGGGCTCGCTGCCCGGCGAGGCGCCGTTTTTGCGCGGCCCCAAGGCCACCATGTATGCGGGCCGTCCCTGGACCATTCGGCAATATGCTGGGTTTTCGACCGCCGAGGATAGCAATGCCTTCTACCGCAAGGGGCTGGAGGCGGGCCAGATGGGTGTCTCGGTCGCCTTTGATCTGGCGACCCATCGCGGTTACGACAGCGACCATCCGCGCGTGGTTGGCGATGTCGGCAAGGCCGGGGTTGCCATCGACAGCGTCGAGGACATGAAAATCCTGTTCGACGGTATCCCGCTCGACAAGATGTCGGTATCGATGACGATGAACGGCGCGGTCATCCCGGTGCTGGCGAATTTCATCGTGGCGGGGGAGGAGCAGGGGGTCGACAAGGCCAAGCTCAGTGGAACCATTCAGAACGATATTCTGAAGGAGTTCATGGTCCGTAACACCTATATCTATCCGCCCGAGCCTAGCATGAGGATTGTGGCGGATATCATTGAATACACATCCGAAAACATGCCGAAATACAACTCGATCTCGATCTCCGGCTATCATATGCAGGAGGCGGGCGCGACACTGGTGCAGGAGTTGGCGTTTACCCTCGCCGACGGGCGCGAATACGTGAAGGCGGCGATTGCGCGCGGCATGGATGTCGACAGCTTCGCCGGACGCCTGAGCTTCTTCTTCGCCATCGGCATGAATTTCTTCATGGAGGCGGCAAAGCTGCGGGCGGCGCGTTTGTTGTGGTCGCGGATCATGGCCGAGTTCGAACCGAAGAACCCGCAAAGCCTGATGCTGCGGACCCATTGCCAAACCTCCGGCGTGTCACTGCAGGAGCAGGATCCCTACAACAACATCGTGCGAACCGCCTTCGAGGCGATGTCGGCGGCGCTGGGTGGGACCCAGTCATTACACACGAACTCGTTCGATGAAGCGATTGCACTGCCTACAGAATTCTCGGCCCGCATCGCCCGCAACACCCAGCTCATCCTGCAAAACGAGACCGGGGTGACCAGGGTCGTCGATCCGTTGGCGGGCTCGTATTACGTCGAGGCATTGACCGACCAGTTGGCATCCGAGGCATGGAAGCTGATCGAGGAGGTCGATGCGCTGGGCGGGATGACCAAGGCGGTCGCCACCGGCATGCCAAAGCTGCGCATCGAGGAGGCGGCGGCGCGGCGCCAGGCCGTGGTTGACCGGGGCGAGGAGGTGATCGTCGGGGTCAACAAATTCCGGCTCGAGACCGAGGACAAGCTGGAAATCCGCGATGTCGATAATGTCCAGGTGCGGATCAGTCAGGTCGCGCGGCTGGAGAAGATCCGCGCGACCCGCGATCAGGTCGCCTGCGATGCCGCTCTGGCGGCGGTCGAGGCAACCGCACGCGGTAACGGTAACCTGCTGGCGGCGGCGGTCGAGGCCGCCCGCGCCCGCGCAACGGTTGGGGAGATATCCGACGCCATGGAGAAAGTTTTTGGACGCCATCGGGCCGAGGTGCATATGCTTTCGGGGGTCTATGGTGCTGCCTATGAGGGCGATGCCGAATTTGCGGCGATCCAGCGCGAGGTCGAGGCCTTCGCCACTGCGGATGGCCGACGCCCGCGGATGCTGGTGGTCAAAATGGGCCAGGACGGCCACGACCGCGGCGCCAAGGTGATTGCCACCGCCTTTGCCGATATCGGTTTCGACGTCGATGTCGGCCCGCTGTTCCAGACCCCGGAGGAGGCGGCGCAGGACGCCATCGACAATGATGTGCATGTGATCGGCATCTCGAGTCAGGCGGCGGGCCACAAGACCCTGGCGCCGCAATTGATCGACGCGCTGAAGGCGCAGGGGGCGGACGATATCATCGTCATCTGTGGCGGCGTGATTCCGCAGCAGGACTATGATTTCCTGTATGGGAAAGGCGTCAAGGCGATCTTCGGGCCGGGCACCAACATCCCCGAGGCGGCGAAGAACATCATGAACCTGATCCGCGCCGCCCGCGCGCCACAGGCGGCGGAGTAAGCGATATGAAGTTTGCAATCATTGGGGCCGGTGGCATCGGCGGCTATCTGGCGGCCAAGCTGGTGGCGGCGGGCGCGGAGGTCGCGGTGCTGGCGCGCGGGGCGCATCTGGCGGCGATCCGCGACAACGGGCTGACGCTGCGCGAACCCGAGGGCGAGGTCACTGTCCGCCCGGCGATTGCGACCGATGATGGAGCCGAGCTTGGCGTCGCCGATGTGGCGATCTTTGCGGTCAAGGGCCAGGACCTTGCCGCCGCCATCGAGGCTGCGCGTCCGGCGATTGGGCCGCAAACGCTGGCGCTGCCGTTTCTGAACGGGGTCGAGGCGCCTGCGCTGTTGGCGGATGCCTTTGGCGCCGACCGGTCTTTGATTGGCATCGCGCGCATCTCCGCCTTCATCGCCGGGCCGGGTGTGATCCAGGTCGCGACCCCGTGGGCCGAGTTCCTGATCGGCGGACCTGACGGGCGCCAGGACGCGCCACGGGTTGCCGAGATTATCGGGGACTTTCGGGCTTCCGGTATTGTTGCGCCGGAGCGCCAGGACGTGCGCATTGATCTGTGGCAAAAGCTGGTGTTTCTGACCGCGCTTAGTGGAACGACCGCGGCGGCGCGTGCCGACCTCGGTACGGTTCGCAAAACGCCGGAACTTTGGGCGCTGTTTCGGCGTTTAGCCGAGGAGGCGGCGTCGGTTGGCCGGGCGCGCGGCATTGCACTGGCTGACAACGCTGTCGAAATGGCTATCCAAACGATCGAGAAGGCGCCGGATGATGTCCGCGCCTCGCTTGCCCATGACCTCGGCGCGGGCAAGCGGCTGGAAACCGATTGGCTGAACGGGGCGGTGGTGCGGTTGGGCGCCGAGGTAGGTGTCGAGGCCCCGGCGCACGCCACTATCGCGGCACTGCTGGCGCCTTGGCGCGAGGGTGGGGGGCAGCGGTGAGGCGGGGATTGCAGTATTCCGTAAAGCACCCGGCCGGGACCGACCGCTGTGCCCCATGGCCAGCGCCCCGTTTTGCCGTCTATGGTGAAGGCCGGACAGACGCCCTTTACGCGGAGACGAACCCGAGATGACCCAGCAAAAGGACGACGCGCTGAAAGATGCGGCGCTGCGATATCACGAGCTGCCGACGCCGGGAAAGTTGGCGATCCGGGTCACCAAGCCGATGTCGACGCAGCGCGACCTCAGCCTGGCCTACAGTCCCGGCGTGGCCGAAGCCTGCCTGCGCATCGCTGATAATCCCGACGATTCATTTCGCTATACTGGCCGGGGCAACCGGGTTGCCGTAATCTCGAATGGAACGGCGGTTCTTGGGCTCGGCAATATCGGCGCCGCCGCGTCGAAGCCGGTGATGGAGGGCAAGGTCGCGCTGTTCAAGAAATTCGCCGACATTGACGGCTTCGATATCGAGGTGAATGAGCTTGATCCAAAAAAACTGGCCGAGATTGTCATCGCCCTCGAGCCAACTTTCGGCGCAGTCAATCTGGAGGACATCAAGGCGCCGGAATGCTTCGAGGTCGAGCGCATCTGCAAGGAGCGCATGGGGATCCCGGTGTTCCACGACGACCAGCACGGCACGGCGATTGTCGTCTCGGCGGCTGCGGTCAATGCGCTGCACATTGCGGGCAAGAAGCTTGAGGACGTGAAGATGGTGTCGACCGGCGGTGGTGCTGCCGGGATCGCCTGCCTCAACTTGCTGTGCGATATGGGGCTAAAGCGCGAGAATGTCTGGCTGTTCGACAAGGACGGGCTGATCTATCGGGGCCGTGACGGGGTCGACGAGACCAAGGGGCGCTATGCGCGCGAGACCAATGTCGGAATATTGGCCGACCTGATCGACGGCGCCGACATGTTCCTCGGCCTGTCTGGCCCGAATGTGCTGACCGCCGAGATTGTCAAGAAGATGGCCCCCGATCCGATCATTTTCGCGCTGGCAAACCCGACCCCTGAGATCTGGCCCGACGCCGTTGCCGAGGTGCGCCCGGACGCGATGATCGCCACTGGCCGGTCGGATTATCCCAACCAGGTCAACAATGTGCTGTGTTTTCCGTTCATATTCCGCGGCGCGCTGGATGTCGGCGCGACCGAGATCAACGAGGCAATGAAAATTGCCTGCGCCACGGCATTGGCCGAGCTGGCCCGCGAAACCTCGTCGGCTGAGGTGGCAACGGTCTATCGCGGCGAGCGGATCGTCTTTGGCCGCGAGTACCTGATCCCGAAGCCGTTCGACCTGCGGCTGCTGGGCCAGGTCGCCTGCAGTGTTGCGCGGGCGGCGATGGACACCGGTGTGGCGCGGCGGCCGATTGCCGATCTCAAGGCTTACCGGGCCAAACTCGATGGTTCGGTTTTCCGCTCGGCGATGCTGATGAAGCCGGTGTTCGAAGCGGCCCGCACCGGCAACCGCCGCATCGTCTTCGCCGAGGGCGAGGACGAGAGGGTTCTGCGCACCGCCCAGTCGATGCTGCAGGAGGGCATCGACCGGCCAATCCTGATCGGGCGTCCGGATGTGATCGCGCATCGCATCGAGCGCGCCGGGCTGGTGATCAAACCGGATCGCGACTTCGAGGTTTGCGATCCGACCAACGATCCTCGCTATCGGGAGTACTGGGAGACCTACCACGCCCGGCTTGAGCGCAGAGGCGTCACGCCAGACCTTGCCCGGACCATCCTGCGCACCAACACCACCGCGATCGCGGCGGTCATGGTCTATCGTGGCGACGCCGACAGTATGATCTGCGGCACCTTCGGTCAGTATCTGTGGCATCTGAGGTATGTGACTGAGTTGCTTACCGGCATGCCGGATGGCTCCGGCGGCGAGTTGCGCCCGATTGGCGCGCTTTCGCCGGTCATCCTCGACGAGGGTGTCATATTCATCGGCGACAGTCAGGTGAACCATGACCCAACTGCCGAGCAAATCGCCAAGACAGCGATCGCCGCGGCGCGGCATATCCACCGTTTTGGCATCGAGCCAAAGGTCGCGCTGTTGAGCCACTCGGTTTTCGGCAGCCTGGAGTCGGAATCCGCCCAAAAGGTGCGCCGCGCGGTGGGCATTCTGGATGCCAGCAAGGTCGATTTCGAATATGAGGGCGAGATGCATGCCGATCACGCGCTCGACGCGGAACTGCGGGCGCGGGTGTTTCCGAATTCGCGCCTCAAGGGGGCTGCGAATTGCCTGATCTTTGCCAATGTCGATGCAGCCTCCGGGTCGCGCAACATCCTGAAAATGCTTGCCGGCGGCCTCGAGGTTGGCCCGATCCTGATGGGCATGGGCAACATGGTCCATATCGTCAGTCCCTCGGTCACGGCGCGCGGGCTTCTGAATATCGCCGCACTGGCGGGGACGCCGGTGAAACATTACGCATGAGGCGCATCCCGAGTGATGTGCATGCTGGGAGAGAATGATGAGCTACAGGCAGGTTTATGAGGGGTGGAAGGCCGATCCCGAAGGGTTCTGGATGAAGGCCGCCGAGGCGGTTGACTGGATCAAGAAACCCTCGCGGGCGCTCGACGATAGCGCGGCGCCGTTCTATCGCTGGTACACCGATGCGGTCTGCAATACCTGCTGGAACGCGGTCGACCGGCACGTGGCGGCCGGGCGCGGCGCCCAGGCGGCCCTGATCCACGATAGCGCCATCACCGGCACCAAACGGACAATCACCTATGCAGAACTGCTGGGTGAGGTTGCGCGGCTGGCGGGCGCATTGGCGGCGCGTGGAGTGACCAAGGGCGACCGGGTCATCATCTACATGCCGATGGTACCCGAGGCGGCTGTGGCCATGCTGGCCTGTGCGCGGATAGGTGCTGTTCATTCGGTTGTGTTCGGCGGGTTTGCAGCGCACGAACTGGCCGTGCGCATCGACGACGCGACACCCAAGGCGATCATCGCCGCCTCCTGCGGGCTGGAGCCCGGCCGCGTGGTAAAATACAAGCCCCTGATTGATCAGGCGATTGATCAGGCGCGCCACAAGCCGGACTTTTGCGTTGTGCTTCAACGTCCGCAAGAAACGGCGTCTCTGGTTGCCGGACGCGACTTCGAGTGGGAGGCGTTCCAGGAAGGGGTCGAGCCCGCCGATTGCGTGCCGGTCGGCGGCGATGATCCGCTGTATATCCTGTATACGTCCGGAACCACCGGCCAGCCCAAGGGGGTGATCCGGTCCAATGCCGGACACATGGTGGCGCTGATCTGGACGATGAACAATCACTACGGGGTCCAGCCCGGCGACGTTTACTGGGCCGCCTCCGATGTCGGCTGGGTGGTTGGCCACTCGTACATCATCTATGCGCCGCTGCTGTTCGGCTGCACCTCGATCTTGTTTGAGGGCAAGCCGGTTGGCACACCTGATGCAGGCACGTTCTGGCGGGTGATCGAGGAGCACAAGGTCAAAGTGCTGTTCACGGCACCGACCGCCTTTCGCGCCATCAAGCGGGTCGATCCGACCGGCGAGTTCATTCGCAAATACGACCTGTCCAGCTTGCAGACCCTGTTCCTGGCGGGCGAGCGCGCCGATCCGACGACCATTGAATGGGCCGAGGCTCAGCTAGGCGTTCCGGTGATTGACCACTGGTGGCAGACCGAAACTGGTTGGGTGATCGCCGGCAACCCGATGGGGATCGAGCATATGCCGGTCAAGCATGGCTCGCCGACGGTTCCGATGCCGGGCTACGATATCCAGATCCTCGACGATGGCGGGCACCCGGTGCCGGTCGGCACGCTGGGCGCAATCGCGATCAAACTGCCGCTGCCGCCGGGCACGCTGCCGACCCTTTGGCAAGCGAACGACCGGTTCCACAAAAGCTATCTCAACGCGTTTCCCGGCTACTACGAGACCGGCGATGCGGGCATGCTGGACGAGGATGGCTATGTCTACATCATGGCCCGCACCGACGACGTCATCAATGTCGCCGGCCATCGCCTGTCGACCGGTGCGATGGAGGAGGTGCTGGCGGGCCACCCGGATGTCGCCGAATGCGCGGTGATCGGGATCGCTGACCCGCTGAAAGGGCAGGTGCCGCTGGGTTTTGTCTGCCTCAACGGCGGCTGCAACCGGCCTCATGACGAGATTACAGCCGAGTGCGTTAAACGGGTGCGCGACGAGATCGGTCCGGTGGCGGCGTTCAAGCTCGCCTGTGTAATCGATCGATTGCCGAAGACCCGATCGGGCAAGATCCTGCGGGCCACAATGGTCAAGATCGCCGATGGCGAGGCCTTCAAGATGCCCGCGACCATCGACGATCCAGTGATCCTCGACGAGATTGCCGCCGCACTGGCCCGGATCGGCTATCCTGCTTCGACTTGAACCCCAAAAGGGCGGGGCCCGGTGCTCGCGCTCCGCATAAGCGTTGCGCGCGATGCCTATGAGTAGCTAGAGCGTTATCCATCTATTCCGGCTCATATCCTGCGGCGGTGAAGTAGTTTTTGCATTCGTTCGGGGTGAAGGCGCCGAGGATCTCACCGACCTTGTTCCAGAGCGCCTCCTTTGTTCGGGCGGCAGCCTTGCGCATCAATGCCTTGAGCTTGGCGAAGGCTTGTTCGATCGGATTGAAGTCGGGCGAGTATGGCGGGAGGAA
>DATLAW010000058.1:0-13021 GCA_035527255.1 Thermohalobaculum sp.
CTGGCCGATCACGGGGTCAATGTCGACATGATCGTCCAGAATATCGGCGCCGACGGCATGACCGACATGACCTTCTCGTGCCCGACCGACGAGGTCGCCCGCGCCCGTGCCGCGCTGGAAGGTGCACATGCCACGCTGCGCTACACCGAACTGGTGGTCGATGACGAGGTCGCCAAGGTCTCGGTCGTCGGCATCGGCATGCGCAGTCATTCGGGCGTGGCGCAGAAGATGTTCTCGGCCCTGGCGGGCGAGGGGATCAATATCAAGGTAATCACCACATCCGAGATCAAGGTCAGTGTGCTGATTGACCGAAAATACATGGAGCTCGCCGTTCAGGCGCTGCACAAGGCATTCGGACTCGATACCGCCTGAGGGTGGATCGGTTACCTAAGAGAGGGGAGGGCCTGGCGATGCCCGCCGACAAGGGTGGATCGCGAGCGTTGCTGCGGGTGCTCCGGTCTGTCATGGCCGAGGCAGGCGACGGGCAACAGCGGCTCGACAAGGTGGTGCGCCTGGTGGCCAATAACATGGTCGCCGAGGTGTGCTCGATCTATCTTAAGCGAGACGAACGCACGCTTGAGCTTTGCGCTACCGAGGGCCTGAGGCAGGACGCAGTCCACTCCGCCCGGCTCCGCGTGGGGCAGGGACTGGTCGGGCGTATCGCCGAACGCGCGGAGCCGCTGGTCACCGAGGACGCGCCCAGCACACCTGGATTTCGCTATCTGCCGGAGACCGGCGAGGAAATCTACCATTCTTTCGTCGGCGTGCCGATCCAGCGCCTGGGCGAGGTAATGGGCGTGCTGGTGGTGCAGAACAAGACCCGGCGCCACTACACCGATGATGAGGTTGAGGCGCTGGAAATTGTCGCCATGGTGATCTCCGAAATGGCGGAGTCGGGCGCATTTCTTGGCTCCGACGGCCTTGTCGCCGGGCCGGGACGGCGGGTCGGACCAGTGGTGTTCGAGGGCTCGTCGGCCTGTGACGGCGTCGCCGAGGGCGTGGTGCATCTGCATGAGCCGAGGTTGGTGATGTTCGATCCCATCGCCGAGGATATCGGTATCGAACGTCTGCGGTTGGCCGCGGCCATGGAGGCTTTACGCGAGGACGTCGACCGGCTGGTAGAGGGCAGCGGTCTGGGGGCCAGTGGAGAGCATCGCGAGATCTTTGAAGCCTATCGCATGTTTGCCTATGACAAGGGCTGGCGGCGGCGCCTCGACGAGGCAATCGATTCCGGTCTGGCGGCTGAGGTCGCCGTCGAGAAGGTCCAGTCCGACGCGCGCGCGAGGATGGAGCGGGTCGCCGACCCGTATCTGCGCGAGCGGCTGCACGATCTCGATGATCTGGCGAACCGGCTGTTGCGCCAACTGGTCGGCCCCGATGACCCGAACGCGCCAGGGTTGCCGCCAAATGCGGTGTTGATTGCCCGCAATATTGGCCCCGGCGAGCTGATGGAACATGCCGGCAAGATCGTCGCGCTGGTGCTGGAGGAAGGTTCGCTGACCAGCCACGCGGCAATTGTCGCCCGGGCGCTGGCGCTGCCGATGGTGGTCCAGGTCGAGCGGATCACCCGCGACGCCAATCCCGGCGACCGCATCGTTGTCGATGGCGATATCGGAAGGGTCGATCTGCGCCCGGAGGCCGGCATTCTGGATGCGTTCCGCGAGAAGCTTGTGCTGGCCGAGCAGGCGCGCGAAATTTACCGCACGCTTCGCGACCGCCCCGCGACGACACTGGATGGCACCACGGTGCGGCTGAAGATGAACGCAGGCGTGCTCGCCGATCTGCCATCGATCAACGCCAGCGGCGCCGAGGGGGTCGGGCTATACCGCACTGAGTTGCAATTCATGATCCGGCGGAACATGCCCGGTCGCGAAGCGCAGGCGGCGCTGTATTCGCGGGTGCTCGACGCGGCGGGTGGACGTGAGGTGGTGTTCCGCACGCTGGATATCGGTTCAGACAAGATCCTGCCCTATTTGCGCCGCGAGGCCGAACCCAACCCTGCACTGGGCTGGCGTGCAATCCGGGTCGGATTAGACCGGCCGAGGCTGTTCCGGATGCAGGTCCAATCGTTGATCCGGGGGGCAAAGGGTCGATCCTTAAGCATCATGTTCCCGATGGTCGCCGAGGCCGATGAATTCCACCAGGCGCGCACCATGGTCAAGGCCGAGGTGGCGCGGCTGACAGACATCGGCCACCCTCGACCGGCAACGGTGAAGGTCGGACTAATGCTGGAGACGCCTTCGTTGGTCTACGCCGCGGATCGGCTGTTCGAGGAAGCCGATTTCGTGTCCGTCGGCGGCAACGACCTGATGCAATTCTTCTTCGCCGCCGATCGCGAAAACGAACGGGTGCGTCAGCGCTACGATGTGTTGAACTTCACATTCCTGCGGATGTTACGCCAGATCGTTGAGCGCTGCGACCGGTTGGGCACGCCATTGTCATTCTGTGGCGAGGCTGCGGGGCGTCCGCTGGAGGCGCTCGCGCTGGCGGCGATCGGCTTTCGCGAATTGTCGATGCGACCGGCCGCAATCGGACCAGTCAAGCGCGCGTTGCTGGCGACTGATTTGACTGGCTTGCGAGCGGAGATGGATAACGCTGACAACGCCGGTGCGACATCGGCCCGGCCCGCGCTACGAGCGTGGGCGCAAAGCCAGCGGCTACCGGTTTGAGACTGCTGCTGCTGTCTGGTTTAGTTGTGCTGGGCGGTTCAGACGATAGTTTCGGATTTCTGGTGGATATTCTGGAACTTCCGGGGTATCTGGTAAGAAATTATAACCACTTTGACCAGAAAGTGCTGTCCTGATGGAAATGCCGACCCCAAACCAGATGGTCCTCGACCAGAAAGCGACCCTGGTCGCCCGTCTGACCGAAGCACTGGGCGACGACAGCGTGATCCATTCAATTGAGGAGCTGCGTGCCTATGAGTGCGATGCGTTCACCGCCTATCGCTGCCCGCCGCTGGCGGTGGTGCTGCCGCGCACGACCGAAGAAGTGGCGGCGGCGGTTCGGATCTGCGCCGGGATGTCGGTTCCGATCGTGCCGCGTGGTGCTGGCACGTCGTTGGCCGGAGGCTCGCTGCCGACCGCCGATTGCGTGATCCTCGGGGTGGCGCGGATGAACCGGGTGCTGGAGGTCGACACGGCCAACCGATTCATCCGGGTACAGACCGGCATCACCAACCTTTCCGTCACCGGGGCAGTGCTGGGCGAGGGGTTCTTCTATGCGCCCGACCCGTCGAGCCAGCTCGCCTGTGCCATCGCGGGCAATATCGCGATGAACTCGGGCGGTGCCCATTGCCTGAAATACGGGGTGACCACCAACAACCTGATGGGGGTGACGATGGTCACCGCCCGGGGCGAGGTGGTCGAGATCGGCGGCGCGCATCTGGATCCCGCTGGGTATGACCTGCTTGGGGTGATCTGCGGCTCGGAAGGGCAGCTCGGGATCGTCACCGAGGCGACATTGCGGATTCTGGCGTCGCCGGAAGGCGCGCGGCCGGTGCTGATGGGGTTCGATTCGAGCGAGGTCGCCGGTGCCTGCGTCGCCGATATAATCAAATCGGGCGTGATCCCGGTCGCCATCGAATTCATGGACAAGCTGTGCATCCACGCGACCGAGGACCATGCCCATGCGGGCTACCCGCTGGATGTCGAGGCACTGTTGATCGTCGAGGTCGAGGGCTCGGCGGCGGAGATCGACGAGCAACTGACGTGCATCAAGGAGGTCGCCAACCGCCACAATCCGATGGTGCTGCGCGAGTCGAAATCCGAGGCGGAGTCTAAGGCGATCTGGCTCGGCCGCAAATCCGCCTTTGGCGCAATGGGGCAGTTGGGAGATTACATCTGCCTCGACGGTACCGTGCCTGTCAGCGCGCTGCCCACCGTGCTGCGCGGTACTGCCGAGTTGGCCGAGAGCTACGGCCTTCGGGTCGCCAATGTGTTCCACGCCGGGGACGGCAACATGCATCCGCTGATCATCTTCAACGCCAACCAGCTGGGCGATCTGGAGAAGGCTGAGGCGCTGGGAGCCGATATCCTGCGCCTTTGCGTCGATGCAGGTGGCTGTCTTAGTGGCGAGCACGGCGTCGGGGTCGAGAAACGCGATCTGATGGGGCATCAGTTTTCGGCTGCCGATCTGGCGCAACAGATGGATCTGAAGGACGTGTTCGATCCAGCCTGGATGTTGAACCCGGCCAAGGTGTTCCCGCTGGCGGTGTCTGAGGGTCGGCGCAGTGGAGCGGGGACTGTTCGTGGCTGATATGCTGTCCCCGGCAAACGAGGCCGAACTTGCCGACGCCGTTACCGAAGCGACGGCTACCAGCACGCCGCTGGAGATCCGCGGCGGCGGTACGCGGGCCGGGTTGGGCCGCCCGGTGCAGGCTGAAAAGACGTTATCCACCAGTCGCTTGGCTGGGATCACGCTTTACGAGCCAGGGGCGCTGACGCTGGTGGTCAAGGCGGGCACGCCGCTGGCCGAGGTTGAGGCGGCGCTGGCGGTGGAGGGCCAGATGCTGCCCTTCGAGCCGATGGATCACCGAGCGATTTTAGGGACCAGTGGCGAGCCGACCATCGGCGGCGTGGTCGCCTGCGGGGTCTCGGGTCCGCGCCGCATTCAGGCCGGGGCCTGCCGAGACGCCACGTTGGGAGTGCGGTTCGTCAACGGCAAGGGTGAAGTAGTGAAAAGCGGCGGCCGGGTAATGAAGAATGTCACCGGGTACGATCTGGTCAAGCTGATGTGCGGCAGTTTCGGGACGCTGGGAGTGCTGAGCGAGATCAGCTTCAAGGTGCTGCCGAAGCCGGAGGCGGAGGCGACGCTGGTCTGCAAGGGCCTAAGTGCTGCCACCGGGGTCGCAGCGCTGAGCGCGGCGCTGGGATCGCCCTTCGGGATCACCGGGGCGGCTCATTGGGACGGAAACAGCCTGGTCCGGATCGAGGGGCTTGAGGGATCGGTCGCCTACCGCGGCGAGCAACTGCAGGGCCGGCTCGGGTCCGGCTGGGAGATCGTCACTGGCGCGGCAAGCGCGGCGCTATGGCGCGAGGTCCGCGATGTCGGCCCATTCGCCGGGTGTGATGGCGCGATCTGGCGCCTGTCGGTCAAACCTGCGGACGGGCCGGTTCTCAGCGACGCTTTGCGGGCGGAGGGCCTCGACCATTCTGCACTTTTCGACTGGGGCGGAGGGCTGGTCTGGCTGTTGGCCGGTGAGGACGGAGACGCGGGCGCCAGTTTGATCCGCCACCGTATCGCGACGATGGGCGGACACGCCACGCTGGTGCGGGCAAGCGCCGCGACCCGGGCTGCGGTCGACGTATTCGAGCCGGAGCCTGCGCCACTGGCCGCGATTTCTGCCGGACTGCGGGCTAAGTTTGACCCGGCCGGTGTCCTCAATCCGGGGCGGATGGGCTGATGGCCGATGCCTATGACTTCTGGGCCGAGCGTATCCCGCCGAGCGATAGCGCAGCCATTGACCGGTTCTGGGATCGCTTTGCCGAGATCGCACCCGCACTGGACGCCACGTTTAATCGCACCGCTGAACCCGTGGATGTGGCGAGCTCAATGGATCAGGCGTTGGGTGACTTGGCTGAGCGTGTCACATCATGGGAGTTTGGTGCCGCCGAGAGAGGGCACTTTCTGGCGCTCTTGCCCGAACTTGGCCATGAAAAGCGCCCGCTGATACGGGCGCTCGTGAGCCGCGCACCTACGCTTGAAGGTTGGGAATTCGGCGACGCATGCAGGCCAATTGAGCAAATTGATTTAGTCGCGCACCTGGTCGCGTCGCGGGCGCATAAGCCGTTCTCTCTGAAAGGGGCGTCATCTTACGCAGGTAGCCACCGGCGTATCGACATTATGGGGCAGGGCGCAGGCAGCGATGCCGATGCCCAGGCCGGGCTGGTTTTCTCAGTCCTCTTTGGCGAGACTGTCGAGCGTGATTGGCTGGGTGAAATCGGCATCGAGCGCCCAAGCGGAGGCATTATCTCAAGATTGATCGGAAAGGCTTCGCCGCCGAAATCGCCGGAGGCTTGGCTAACTTCGTTCCAGGAGAAGACACAACACCTGCTTGATCAACTGATGGAGGACCGGCCCAAAGCCGCATTAGCGGCACAGCTTGGCCCGGGCGCCGAAGTTTCGCTCTTTCAATGCGTGCCGCGCGAATCTGACAATCCGCGAAGCGACAGCATCACTTACCAAACGGCCCATACAGAACTTGCAGACGCGCGTTTTGCTGGTGCCCGCATCTCATCGGTCAGATTCTCGCGCCACAGCGAGAGCCTTCTCGGGTTGAGGATCGAGCGCACACTGGAACAACCGTTCGACCAGGTTTCCGATCGGGGCGACCTCGCCGAGCGGATCGACAGCGCCCTACGCGACGCTGACGCTGGTGGGGTCTATGGCGAGGGGCACGGCACGGGCCATGTTTATATCGATTTCGCGACTCGAGACATTCCGATCGCGATTGCAACTGTCGAACTTGTCCTGAGCCGGGCAGAGGTTTCAGGATCCGCCGCGTTCCTGTTCGATGAAGCCGGGTTAGAGCAACGCGTGTTGCCAATACAAGCTTCCAGAAGTCCCCATTGATCGGGTAACGAGATGCAAACCAACTTCACCGACGAACAGCTCCAAAACCCCGGCATTGCCCGGGCCAACCAGATCTTGCGGGCCTGTGTCCATTGCGGGTTTTGCACCGCGACTTGCCCGACTTATCAGGTTCTGGGTGACGAGTTGGACAGTCCGCGCGGGCGGATCTATCTGATCAAGGATATGCTGGAGACCGGTCGCGATGCCGATGAGACGACGGTCAAGCATATCGACCGCTGCCTATCGTGCCTCGCCTGCATGACCACCTGCCCATCCGGCGTGCATTACATGCATCTGGTCGATCATGCCCGCGAGCATATCGAGAAGACCTATCGCCGGCCGCTGTTCGACCGGGTGCTGCGCTGGGTGCTGACCCAGATCTTGCCCTATCCGGGGCGCTTCCGGCTGGCGTTGGCGGGGGCGAAGCTGGCGAAACCGTTTCGCCGTTTGATCCCCGGCAAACTCGGCGCGATGATCGACCTCGCCCCGCCGCGCATCGCGCCGCCGATGGCGCATGATGATCCGGGGGTCAGACCGGCCGCGGGCATTCGCCGCAAGCGGGTAGCGCTGATGACCGGCTGTGCCCAGAAGGCGCTGAACCCGGATATCAATGCCGCCACCATCCGGCTGTTGAACCGCCATGGCTGCGATGTGGTGATGGCGCGGGGAGCTGGCTGCTGCGGGGCGCTGACCCATCACATGGGCAAGACCGACCTTTCCCACGCATCCGCTGCGGCCAATATCCGCGCCTGGGCGGCCGAGATGGATGGTGAAGGTCTGGATGCGGTGATCATCAACACCTCGGGCTGCGGCACGACGGTCAAGGACTACGGCTACATGTTGCGGGGCGATCCGGTATTGGCCGGGGACGCTGCCCGGGTCT
Organism: Thermohalobaculum sp.; assembly: GCA_035527255.1. Classification (GTDB taxonomy): domain Bacteria; phylum Pseudomonadota; class Alphaproteobacteria; order Rhodobacterales; family Rhodobacteraceae; genus Thermohalobaculum. The sequence goes on from DATLAW010000058.1 coordinate 7,457, forward strand.
CGGCCATCACCCGCGATATTACCGAGTTCATGATCGAGATCGGGTTGGGTCACGCCTCGGCGCCTACACTGCGGGTCGCCTATCACTCGGCCTGTTCGCTGCAGCACGGCCAACAGGTGACCGAGGCGCCGAAGTCATTGTTGCGTCAGGCCGGGTTCGAGGTGGTAGAGCCGGCCGAGGGCCACCTGTGTTGCGGCTCGGCGGGCACCTACAATCTGTTGCAGCCGAAAATCTCGGCCGAACTGAAGGCGCGCAAGGTCCGGAATATCGAAGCGACCCGGCCGCAACTGATCGCGGCGGGCAATATCGGCTGCATGATGCAGATCGGCTCGGCGACCGGAATTCCCGTGGTTCATACGGCCGAACTGCTCGACTGGGCGACAGGCGGGCCGGAGCCGTTGGGTTTGGCCGGGCGGATCGCACTTGATTAGCCTTCGCATAGCCACATTTGCGGCGCTATATTTGCGCCGATGATCAGGATGCTATTCCTTTTGGTGCTGGCTGCACTGCTGGGTGCGCCGCCGCTGCCCGCAGCCGCGCTCGAGCTTGACCGGCTGCGCATGCTGACCACGGCTGAGCATGTGCCCTGGCGGGGGGTGGGCCGGGTCAATATCGGCAACACCCGTGAGATCAGCATGTGCACGGGAACCCTGATCGCCGAGGATCTGGTCCTGACCGCTGCCCATTGCGTTGTCAGCTCCCAGACCGGACAGGCCTACCGGCCCAACTTGGTGCATTTCGTCGCCGGTTGGCGGCGCGGGCAGAAAGTTGGCCATAGTGTTGCCAGTGCGATCACCGTGCATCCCGCCTACACGTCTAGCGAAGATATGAATTTTGACCGGATCGCGGTCGATCTTGCGGTGATTCGACTCGCAAAGCCGATTTCCCAGGAGAAGGCTCCGTTCTTTGGCCTGTCACCGGTGCCGGTGATCGGCACGCCTGTGACGCTGGTCAGTTATCGCCGTGATCGTGCCCACGCCCTAACCAAGCAGGAGGGTTGCGAAATCACCGGAATCCGGGATGCCGTGATGGCAATGAATTGCAGTGTCACGTTCGGGGCGTCGGGCTCGCCAGTCTTCGTATCGAGCGGTGACAAAATGCGCCTGGTCGCAGTTATCTCGGCAATGGGCCGAGACCCTGCTCACCCGGTCGCCTATGCGGTGGTCGCCGATACCGCCATTGCCGAAGTTCTGGCAGCGATGAAATAACGCCGCGCTAATCAGTCCGCCAATTTCATCGGCGTTGCGTTCGCCTGTCCTACATCCCGCGATTTCGAATGAAATGACCGCTCCAGGGTATGCGCCTCAGTCGGCGTCGATCCTCTTGACAGGCGTTCCTTCGCTTCCCACATCAGCTGTGCCGGACGCCGAAACGGGTCCGGTAAGCTCGAGTTGGCTTGCCCACATTGGGGGGCCACATCAACTGTATCGCTTCGCTAGGAGGGTATAACCCATGCGCAACTTCGATCTCACCCCGCTCTATCGCTCGACCGTCGGTTTCGACCGTTTCGGCTCGATGCTCGACCAGCTTTTGTCGGGCGACGCCCCGGCGCCCAGCTATCCGCCCTACAATATCGAGAAAACCGGCGACGACGCTTACCGTATCACCCTTGCGGTGGCCGGTTTCGGTGAGGACGACCTCAGCCTCGAGGTCAAGGACCAGGGCCTGACGGTCACCGCGAAGAAGCGTGACGTGGCTGAGGATAAATCGGCCCAGTTCCTGTATCGCGGCATCGCCGAGCGCGGCTTCGAGCGGTGCTTCCAGCTTGCCGATCACATGAAGGTGACCGGCGCTGGGCTGGAAAACGGTCTTTTGCATATCGATCTGGTGCGCGAGGTGCCCGAGGCGCTGAAGCCCCGGACCATCGCCATCGGCAATGGTGCGAAACGCGGCCGCACCGTCGCTGGTTGAGCCTGACGAGCGGCAGCACGAAATAAAACTGCTGAACCGCGCCCGGACGCAAGTTCCGGGCGCGGTTTTTGCTTGCCAGCCGAGGCAATTCAACTTAATTGAACGCTCGTTCATATCTGGGAGCTTGACCGCGTCGGGGCGCTAAGTTCCTAATCTGGACTGCTACGGAACGGGCTGTTGGTCGTGATCCGGATTGGAGCGCCAAACCGCCGATAGATCGGGGCGTTTTCAGGGAGGACATGACGTGACAGGACAACCTCAAGGTTCGGCCGGGCGCGATACCTTTCCGAAATTGCTGCTCGCAAATGCGAGCGAGCGTGGCGGCCTGCCGGCCAGCCGCGAAAAGGAATACGGCATCTGGCAGAGCTGGACTTGGGCAGACGTCGCTGTCGAAGTGCGCGACCTTTCGTTGGGATTGACCAAACTTGGCCTGAAGCCCGGTGAGTCTATGGCAATTGTCGGCTCCAATCGGCCGCGCCTCTATTGGTCGATGGTCGCAGCCCAGATGGCCGGCGCGATACCGGTGCCGCTGTATCAGGACTCGGTCGCCGAGGAGATGCTTTACGTGCTCGAACATGCCGGCGCCAGCGTGGCGATGGTCGAGAACCAGGAGCAAGTCGACAAGATCCTGAGCATTCAGGATCGCCTGCCCGGCCTGCGCCAGATCATCTATTGCAACCCGCGAGGTTTGCGTAACTACGACCACGCGACGATGCATTCCTACGGCGATGTCCAGAAGATCGGCCGTGCCGCCGAGCCGGAGCTTGGGGCCGAAGTCGACGCGCGAACTGCGGCGGGCAAAGGCGCGGATACCTGCGTGATGCTGTATACCTCGGGCACCACCGGCAGGCCCAAGGGCGTGGTTCTGAGCCATGACAACATCATCGTCACGTCGCGAGCTTCGGCCAATTTCGATAATCTGGTCGAGACCGACTCGATTGTCGCCTATCTGCCGATGGCCTGGGTTGGGGATTTCATCTTCTCGATGGGCCAAGCCTATGTGAAGGGCTTCTGCGTTGCCTGCCCTGAATCCGCCGAGACCATGATGTCCGATCTGCGCGAAATCGGTCCAACTTATTTCTTTGCGCCGCCGAGCATCTTCGAGCGATTGCTGACCACGGTGACGATCCGGATGGAGGATGCCAGCGCGACCAAACGCTGGCTGTACAAGACCTTCATGAATCACGCCCGCGCGATCGCTGCGAAGCGCCGGACCGGCGCGGCGCTGACGCTGGGCGACAAGCTGAAATACTTTCTCGGCCAGGCTTTTGTTTTTGGCCCGCTGAAGAACACCCTTGGCATGAGCCGGGTGCGGGTGGGCTATACGGCCGGCGAGGCGATCGGGCCGGACCTGTTCGAGTTCTACCGATCGATCGGCATCAATCTGAAGCAGCTGTATGGCCAGACCGAAGCCAGTGTCTTTATCACCCAGCAACCGGACGATGGTGTCGATCCGGACTGTGTCGGTGTGCCGACCCCAGGGGTCGAGATCCGCATCGATGACGCCACCGGCGAGGTGTTCTACCGCTCACCCGGCGTGTTCCAGGAATACTACAAGAACCCAGAGGCCACCGCCGAGACCAAGGACCCCGAGGGCTGGGTCGCGACGGGCGATGCCGGATACATGGACGAACGCTCGGGCCAGTTGCGCATCCTCGACCGGGCCAAGGATGTGGGCAAGCTGACTGATGGGTCGCTGTTCGCGCCGAAATATGTCGAGAACAAGCTGAAGTTCTATGCCAATATCCTGGAGGCGGTAGTGTTCGGCGATGGCCGCGAAAGCTGCATGGCGTTCATCAATATCGATCTCGAGGCGGTGGGCAACTGGGCCGAGCGCAACAACATCGCTTATGGCGGCTACCAGGAACTGGCGGCGCACCCTCAAGTCTACCAGATGATCCAGGAGAACATTGAGGAGACCAACCGCAGCCTGGCCGAGGACTCGATTCTATCGGGCTGCCAGATCAATCGCTTCCTTGTTTTGCACAAACAGCTGGACGCCGATGACGGCGAGTTGACCCGGACCCTTAAGGTGCGCCGCAACATCATCGCCGAGAGGTACGGCGCCTTGATTGACGCGCTTTATGGCAGCGCTGCCAGTATTCTGGCCGAGGTCGATGTGACTTACGAAGACGGTCGTATGGGCAAAATCTCTGGCAACCTGGCTATTCGCGATGTGAAGACATTCCCGCGCCGCGACCAGATTAGCAAAGCTGCTTGAGGAGAGTGACCGCATGACCATCCAGCCGGTGGCCGAAGCAGCCGAAACCGACACCGAATACGCGCACCAGGAAGTCGACCATGGGCTGAACGCGCGCAAGGTCGGCGACGTAGTGATGGAGATGAAAAACATCACGCTGCGCTTCGGTGGCGTCACCGCGATCAAAGACGTCAGCTTTGACATCCGCGAAGGTGAAATCCGCGCCATCATTGGCCCGAACGGGGCGGGCAAGTCGTCGATGCTGAACGTTATCAACGGCTTTTATCACCCGCAGGAGGGCGAGGTCTGGTTCCACGGTGAGAAGCGTGGGGCCATGAAGCCGCATGAAATCGCCAGGCAGGGCATCGCCCGCACATTCCAGAACATCGCACTGTTTCGGGGTATGACGACGCTCGACAACATCATGACCGGGCGCCTGACCAAGATGCACACGAATATCTTCCTGCAAGCCCTTTGGAAGGGACCGGCCGAGCGCGAGGAGATCGAGCATCGCGCAAAGGTCGAACACATCATCGATTTCCTCGAGATCCAGGCGATCCGCAAGACTCCGGTCGGACGGCTGCCCTACGGCATGCAAAAGCGGGTCGAGCTGGGCCGTGCGCTGGCCGCCGAGCCGAAGCTGTTGCTGCTGGACGAGCCGATGGCGGGGATGAACGTCGAGGAAAAGCAGGACATGTGCCGCTTCATCCTGGACGTGAACGATGAATTCGGCACCACCATCGCGCTGATCGAGCACGATATGGGTGTGGTCATGGACATCGCAGACCGGGTGGTTGTGCTGGACTACGGCAAGAAAATCGGTGACGGCACCCCGGACGAGGTGCGGGCCAATCAAGATGTGATCGATGCTTATCTGGGGGTTGCCCATGACTGATGCGAGCGTGAAGACCGCAGCGGGCGCGTCGGATCAGGTGATGCGCTGGGGTGCGGCCGCTGCGCTGGGTGCTCTGAGCGCCTTCGGGATGGTCGAGTTGTTGGGCCTGGTCCTGGAAGGCAACGCACCTTCGGTCGTCGGCGCTGTCTGTGCCCTTGTCTGGGCGGTGCTAGCTGTGGGGTATATAGTCTACGGGGTGTTCCACCCGGTGATCGAGGGCCTGTTCATCCGCGCCTTCACCGCTGGGCTTGGGCTGGCGGGGATCTATTATTTCTCATTCGTCTATGACGACTGGTTCTTCTACGAGGTGCTGATCTCGGGCTTGCTGGCCGGGGTGATGTACGCCTTGGTGGCTTTGGGCTTTGTGCTGATTTTCAAGGCCTCCGGCATCTTCAACTTTGCCCAAGGCGTGCTGGCGCTGTTTGCGGCGCTGACGCTGGTCGGCTTCCAGACCGGGCAGGTGCCCTTCGCCCATCTGATCAACGCGATCTTCGGCACTGAAGTGCAATTCTGGAGCGATAGCGGGATCCCTGACGTCCTCGCCATCCTGATGTCGCTG
>DATLAW010000059.1:0-10459 GCA_035527255.1 Thermohalobaculum sp.
CCGCACGCCGCTCTGGACCCGCAATCCCGAATCGGAGTAAGAACAAAATAGGAACATTCATGTTGCGAGGCCCCGGCCCATGCCCCATCCCGTATCCTCTGGCGGCCTGCCCGACCTCGCGCTGATCCGTTCGGGCCGCGTGCACGAAGCTACCGGCGCCGGCCGGCGCGCCTTCGCCGCGATGCTGGCCGGGCGGCTTTCCGGCCCGGTGCTCTGGGTCCAGGAGAGCCGGCTTGCCGACACCCTCTGTCCCCAGGGCTTGCGGCCCTTCTTCGACCCGGCACGGCTGATTCTGGCCCGCCCCACTGGCAACCTCGCCGTGCTGCAGGTGACCGAGGAGGCGCTGCGTTCCGGGGCTGCCCCCCTGGTCATCGCCGAGCTGACCGAGGCTGCCGATCTCACCGCCAGCCGCCGCCTCCAGCTCGCCGCCAGTAGCGGGGGTGGCAGCGTTCGGGGCCTCTGCCTGCTGCCGGAGGCCCGCGCCCGGCCCAACGCCGCCGAGACCCGCTGGCTGTGCACGCCGATCCCGGAAGTGGCGCCAGGCGGCAGGCCAAGCGGGGGCCGCCAGTTGTGGGAACTGGTCAAGAACAAGCGCGGCCGCCTCGGTGTCTGGGAGATTGCCTGGGACGAGCAAACCGCACTCCGGCGATGCGAACATGCCTACAGCACCGCCGCATGCGCCTGAAACCCCGGCGGTGCGCGCCCTGCGTCCCCTCGCGCCGGGCAGGCCAGAAAGCCGTGCGGCGGGGCACGCAACCCTATCCCAACCTGACGGCGCCATACCCAGGGGCAGGGCGCGCTTAACCGGCGCCGCCCCCACCACCATGGCCCGCCGCATCATCGCCGTCGCCCTGCCGCATTTGGCCGCCGAGGCCCGGCTTCGGCGTGAGGGACAGGCCGGTTTCCCCCGCCCCTTCGCCATCGCCGGGCAGGATGGCGGGGCGCTGCGTCTCACCTCGGTCAACCCGGTAGCAGCGGCTTTCGGCCTCGCCCCCGGCCTCGGTCTGGCGGACGCCCGCGCCCTCTGCCCGACCCTGATCACCCGGCCAGACGAGCCCGAACGCCTCGCCGCCTTCCGCCGCGGACTGACCCGCTGGGCCGAACGCTTCTCGCCGATCGTCAGTATGGAGGGGGACAGCCTTACCCTCGATGCCACCGGCAGCGCGCATCTGTTCGGTGGTGAAGCGGCCATGCTCGCCGCCATCGCCAACGCGCTCGCCGCCCACGGCTTGACCGCCCGCCCGGCCATGGCCGACACCCGAGGCGCCGCCTGGGCGCTGGCGCATTTTGGCAACAACCTCCTCGCCATCGCGCCGAGGGGCCAAACCCGCGCCGCCATCGCCGCCCTGCCGGTGGCGGCATTGCGTCTCGACCGCGAGACAGCCCAGGGTCTCGTCGCCCTCGGCCTCACCACTATCGGTGACGCCGCCCTTATCCCCCGCGGCGCCCTGGCGCGGCGCTTCGGTCTGGCCACCCTGAAACGCCTCGACCAGGCGCTGGGCGCCGAGCCCGAACCGGTCGCCCCCGATCGCCCCCTGCCCAACTTCGCCACCCGCCTGACGCTGCCCGAACCGATCGGCCAGGTGACCGACGTCATGGCCGGGCTGGATCGCCTGCTGGGGCGGCTTTGCCAGACGCTGGAGACCCACCAGATGGGCGCCCGCACCCTGCGCCTGACCGCGCGGCGGGTCGATGGTGCCGACGCCGATGCGCAAATCGCGCTGGCCCGCCCCGGCCGCGACCCGGCCCGCCTCCGCGCACTGTTCGAGCCCAGGGTGGCTGAGATGGAGTCGGGCTTCGGCATCGACGCGCTTCGCCTCGAGGCAACCACCGTCGAGCCCCTGAAACCCGCCCAACTGGGCGGCGCGGCCAGCCGCTCCCAAGACCGTTTCAGCGAAAACGAGAAGCTCGCCGACCTGCTGTCGCGCATCGGCAACCGCATCGGCTTTGAGAATGTGATCCGCCTGCTCCCGGCCGAAAGCCACATCCCTGAGCGCGCTTTCATTCTGGCCGCTGCCGCCTGGTCCGCGCCCGAGCCGTTCCCAGCCGGTGGCACCCGGGGAGATCCTCTGCGCCCCCTGACCCTGTTCGCGCCGGAGCGGCTGGAGGTCGGGGAGGGGCCGAACACTGCGTCCACTCCCGACACCCGCCAAACTGACACCACACCCATCCCCCCGCCACGCTTGCGCTGGCGCCGCCGCTGGCTGACCCTGACGACCGCCCAAGGCCCCGAACGCCTGGCCCCGGAATGGTGGTGGGACGACCCGGCCTGGCGCTCCGGCCTGCGCGACTACTGGCGCATCGAGACAGCGGAAGGCCCCCGGCTATGGCTGTTCCACACCCCCCAGGCAGACCGGCCAGGCTGGTGGACCCATGGCGAATTCGCGTGAGTGTCCGGGGCAGTGGTGATAGGCTGCGGCAAATCATTAAGGCATTTGCCCATGGCAAGTCTCGACGACATTCTCAACCCGATCGCCAAGGGCCTCGCCGGCACCAGCCCGGAATCTGTGACCAAATCCGAGCCAAACCCGCAACCCGACCCTAAAATCATCCTCGACCACATCGCCGAAGTCTCGAAAAACGCCCGCGCCACCTGGTTCGGCCTGCTCGCCTTCGTCGGCGTCACCCTGCTCGCCCACAAGGACGCCGACTTCTTCGCCTACGGCGCCGAGACCCAACTGCCGCTGATCGGCCTCAAAGTGCCGGTCAAGGCGTTCTTCATCTTTGCCCCCCTGTTCGTCGCGGCGCTCTACGCCTATCTGCACCTCTATCTGATGACCCTGTGGGACGCGCTGGCCTCGGCCCCGGCGAAGATCGACGGCAAACCGCTCAGCGACCGGATCTTCCCCTGGCTGATCTCCTACGCCGCCCTTTGGGACCGCAACCGCCGGCGCAAGGACGGCAGCGCCGCCCCCCGGGCAATGGGGCGCGTGGTCACCGCGGTCAGTTTTGCGCTCGGATCGCTGTTCGGCGGCGCCGTGCTCGCCCTGCTGTGGTGGCGCTCGATGCCCGCCCATGACGAGTGGCTCACCCTCTGGATCGGCCTCTGCTTCTGGTTCGCAGCACTAATCGGCATGACCGGAATTCTCGTCGCCGGCGACCGGATGGCAGGCAAGCCTCGAAATAAGATTGTCCGCCCGCGCTGGGGCTACCGCCTTATCGGCGGCGTTGCCCTGGTTTTCCTCGCCTGCCTCTCCTGGCTGCGCACCGAGGGCGGGTTCGAGAACTACACCGTCTGGATCGAACGCAATGGCGCGTGGACCAGTTCATCGCAGCCCGCCACATGGTTGACGCCAATCTCCCAACGACCAAGCCGGTCGCAGATCCCACCAATCCGCGCTGGTTCAACCTCTCCCGCGCCGATCTTTCCGAGGCCGCCCTTACCCGCAAACCCGCTGGCTGGCTGCCGCACCACCTTTGGATGGAGGATTTCGAGGAGAATTTCCGTCGGCGCAGAGGCACCAAACCCGGCACCGCGCTGACCGCCGATCAGGAAACAGATTTCGAGAAGGAGGCGAAAGAACGCTACGCCGAATACATCTCCCAACTTGCCGCCCCCGACCTTCCGGGCGCCGACCTGCGCAACGCCACAATTTATGACGCGTTCTTGTCTGGCGCCGACCTCCGCGAGGCAAAGATGCAGGGGGCCGACCTCAGCTTCGCGCAGATGCAGAATGCAGAATGCGCTGACACTGTTCTCCGAGGTGCGCCGGCGCATTCTGCTGATCTTACCTGTAACAACCTGGAGCAGGATCAATTGGAAGCGGTTATCGGCGACGCACGCACGATCCTGCCCGCAGGACTTTATGTCTGGTCGTGCTGGGAAACCCCGCCGGATACCCTTGAGCAAACTTTGGCGACTTGGCCGGAATCACTTCGCGAGAAGGTGCGCGCCGAGTGGCTCTGCAACGGCCGCCCGCGCGTGAAAACCGGCACCCCCGCGCCCGACCCCAACTAACCCCCACCCTTGCCACTCCATCCAAACTAGAACATAACAGGAACATGCCCTATGCCGAGCTGACCACCACCACCAATTTCACCTTCCTCACCGGGGCCTCGCACCCCGAGGAGATGGTCCAGCGCGCCGCCGAGCTTGGCCTTGCCGCCATCGCCATCACCGACCGCAACACCCTGGCCGGCGTCGTCCGCGCCCATGTCCGACTGCGGGAGCTGAACCGCGAGGCGATCCGGATCAAGCCGCGCAATGTCAACGCTCAGGATACCCACACCCATGCCCGCATCCGCTCCCAGACCCGCACCGACCCCTCCTCGCGCCTGACGGAGGCGCAGCTTCAGGCCCGGTTCAGCCAGGCCGAGCCGGTCGCCGCATCGGACGAGGTCAAAATCCTCACCCTGCCAAAGCTGATCATCGGCACCCGGCTGACCTTCACCGACACCCCGCTCGAGGTCATCGCCCTGGCCCCCGACCGCGCCGCCTACGCCCGGCTTTGCCGCCTGCTGACCCTCGGCAAGGGCCGGGCGCAGAAGGGCGGCTGCGAACTCACCCTCGACGATCTCTGCAATACCGATCCCGGCCTGATCCTGCTCGCCTGTGTGCCTGATCCCATGGCTGACCCTTTGACCAGGCCGCAAACACCCACGCCTCAGCCCGGCGCGCACAGCACCTTGCCGCAGCTGCAACGCCTGACGCGCCGCTTTGGCGACCTCGTCTACCTTGCTGCCGCCCCGCGCTATGACGGCCGCGACCGGGCCCGGCTCAACGCTCTCGCCGGGCTGGCCGCCAAGGCCCAAATCCCCCTCGCCGCCACCGGCGACGTGCTGATGCACCGGGCCAGCCGCCGCCGCCTCGCCGATACCCTGACCTGCATCCGCACCCGGCGCACCATCGAGACGCTGGGCACCCTGGCTCAGCCCAACGCCGAGCGCCGCCTGCGGGCGCCGGAGGAAATGGCTCGCATCTTCGCCGCCCACCCCGAGGCCATCGCCAACACGCTGGAGATCGCCGCCGGCTGCACTTTCTCGCTCGATGAGCTGGCTTACGAATACCCCGACGAGGGCAATGGCGAGCCGCCGCAGTCCCGGCTTGAGCGCCTCGCCCATGCCGGCCTGAAATGGCGCTACCCCGAGGGCGCTCCGCAAAAAGCCAGCGACCTCGTTGCCCGCGAGCTCCAGCTCATCGGCAAGCTGAACTACGCCCCCTATTTCCTCACCGTCCACGACATCGTCGCCTTCGCCCGGTCGCGCGGCATCCTGGCCCAGGGCCGCGGCTCGGCCGCCAATTCCGTTGTCTGTTACTGCCTCGGCGTCACCGAAATCGCGCCGGAGACCATCTCGATGGTGTTCGAGCGCTTCGTCTCCGAGGCCCGCGACGAGCCGCCCGACATCGATGTCGATTTCGAGCATGAGCGCCGCGAGGAGGTGATCCAGCACATCTACGCCCGCTACGGCCGCCACCACGCCGGGCTGACCGCCACGGTGATCCATTTCCGCTCTCGCGCCGCATTGCGTGAAGTCGGTCGGGCCATGGGCCTCAGCGAAGATGTCACCGCCGCGCTATCCGGCCAGGTCTGGGGCTGGTCGCGTGAGGCCATCCAACCCCAGCGCCTGCGCGAGGTCGGCCTCGATCCCACTGACCGGCGGCTGATTCAAACCATGGAACTGGTCAGCGAGATCATCGGCTTTCCGCGTCACCTGTCGCAGCATGTCGGCGGCTTTGTCATCACCGCCGGGCGGCTGGACGAGCTGGTGCCGATCGAGAATGCCGCTATGGCCGACCGCACCGTCATCGAATGGGACAAGGACGACATCGACGCGCTGGGCATCCTCAAGATCGACGTGCTCGGCCTCGGCATGCTGACCTGCATCCGCAAGGCTTTTGACCTGATCGCGGCGCATCACGGCACCCGCTACACGCTGGCGACCCTGCCGCCGGAGGACCCGGCGACCTACGACATGCTGTGCCAGGCCGACAGCTTGGGCGTCTTCCAGGTGGAATCTCGCGCCCAGATGAATTTTCTGCCCCGGATGCTGCCACGCAATTTCTACGATCTGGTCATCGAGGTCGCCATCATCCGCCCCGGCCCGATCCAGGGCGACATGGTGCATCCCTTCATCCGCCGCCGCCAGGGGCTGGAGGCGGTCGAGTTTCCTTCTGAGGAACTCGGCGAGGTGCTCGGCAAGACCCTCGGCGTGCCGCTGTTTCAGGAGCAGGCGATGCGCATCGCCATCGTCGCTGCTGGCTTCACCGCCGAGGAGGCAGATCGGCTGCGCCGCTCGCTCGCCACCTTTCGCAAGACCGGCACCATCTCGAGCTTCCGCGACCGCTTCATCGAGGGCATGGTGACACGCGGTTATGAGCGCGATTTCGCCGAGCGCTGTTTCAGCCAGATCGAGGGTTTTGGCGAGTACGGCTTTCCAGAGAGCCACGCCGCCAGTTTCGCCCTGCTGGTCTATGCCTCGGCCTGGTTGAAACGCCATCACCCAGGCGTCTTCGCCTGTGCGCTGTTGAACTCGCAACCGATGGGCTTCTACGCCCCGGCCCAGATTGTCCGTGACGCGCGGGAACACGGCGTCGAGGTCCGCCCGGTTTGCATCAACGCTTCGTACTGGGATTGCACGCTGGAGCCCAGCGCTGGAGGCGGAATGGCGCTGCGCCTTGGTTTGCGTCTGATCAAGGGACTGCGTCAAGAAGACGGCCAGTGGATCTCGGCCGCCCGTGGCAACGGCTACCCGGATATCGAGGCACTGTGGCGCCGTGCCGGGCTGAGCCGCGCCGCGATCACCAAACTAGCCAATGCCGACGCCTTTGCCCCTTCGGGGCTCGAGCGCCGCGAAGCGTTATGGGAGGCCCGGGCGCTGACCAGCGGCGCGCTGCTGCCGCTGTTCCCCGACGGCGAGGGCTTGGCCGAGCCGCCCGTCCGGCTACCCATCCCCAGCCTCGGCGAACAGGTGATCGAGGACTACCGCAGCCTGCGTCTCAGCCTGCGCGCCCACCCGCTGGCGCTGTTGCGTGAGAGCCTGGGCAACAGCCACACCGCTGCCCGCATTGCCAAGACCTCTGATGGCACCCGTATCACTGCCACCGGCTTGGTCATCACCCGCCAGCGCCCCGGTACCGCTTCCGGGGTGATCTTCATCACTCTGGAGGACGAGACTGGGGTGGTGAATGTTATCGTCTGGCCGAAGGTCTACGAGCGCTTCCGCCGCGCGGTAATCGCCGGGCGACTGTTGCGCGTCACCGGCAAGCTCCAGCGCGAAGGCTCGGTCAGCCACCTGATTGCCTGGCGGGTCAAGAACCTGTCACCCTTGCTCGACCAATTGGGTTTGCCGCCCGGCACCGCAAGCGTGGCGAAGCAGCCCGCACCACCACCCCGTGCCCGGCATCCGCGCGACCAGGCCCGCCAGCTGTTCCCGAGCCGGGATTTCCATTGAGTGGCCAGTTCTGATCAATCCGATTCCGGCTGGCCCCGTCTGAAGATCCAGCCCCGCCTGAGGATTCGGAGAGCGTGGGGCCGGCAGGCTCAGAACACACCGCCCCGAGGCCACGACCCGACCTGCACGGCCAGGAAAACCCGCGCCTCACGGCGCCGCGACCGCGACGGTCACCCGTCGCCTCGGTGCGACCGCGACCATGCCGGCCAGCATGATCAGCGCCAGTCCGGCCAACCCGGTTGTGGTTGGCGCCTGGCCCCATAAAGTCGCCGAGACAATCGCCGCCCAGACCAGATAAGAATAGTCGAACAGCGCGACCGAAGCATTCTTGCCAATCTGGTAGCCCCGCATCAGCAAACCAGCCCCGATGATCGACGACAGCCCCAGCGCTGCCGACAACAGCAGCATTTCCGCCTCCACCGGCGTTGGCGGCACGAACAGCACCTGCCCAAGGGAACCGCCAGCCACCCCCGGCACCGCGTCGGCCCCGACAACCACCGCCACCGCGACGCCGACGAGGCCGAGGGCCAGGAACCCGGCAATGCTCCAGAACAGCAGCGCGCAGGCGTCCTCGTCGCGGCAATGGCGGTTGGTCACCAGGATCGACAACGCGTTCACGCCCCCGGCCACCACCGGAATCACCGCCAGCGGATTGATCGCGCCGCCCACCCCCACAGCCAGTGCGGCACCGCCGAAGCCAAGGCCCAGGGTGAGCCACATGCGCCGGTCCGGGGCGCCATTGCCGGACAAGCTGAGGTAGATCACCACCCAGATCGGCGTGGTGAAAAACCCGGCCGCCGCCTGGCCGAACGGCAGTACCGGCAGCACGGCGAAATAGGCCCCGATCGCCACCACGTTCAGTGCCGTGCGCAATGCCACCGGACCCGGCGATCGGGGCAGGATACGCTGCCACGAGCCGAACATCACCGCCACGGCGAAGGCGACTGGCAGCATCAGCGCGGCGCGTATCGCCTGAAATTGCCAGATCGACATATCATTGGCGACCGCAGGGGCGAAACTGTCGGTAAGAGCAAAAAGACCCTGAGCAGAGACTACCAGAAAGGCGGCGATCGCCCCGGAGCCGATCGATAACTTGCTCCGCCATAGGGTCACAACCGTTATCCGCCATATGAACTGGTTCGCCGAATCCAGTCCTTAAGGATCGGTTAACGTTAACGCTCTGCGGAAATGGTTAGCGAAACATTAACCCGCAGCCAGCCCCAGCCTCAGCTTTCGCTCCGCCCAACGACACGGGCCCCCGACCAGAGCGCCATCGCTCCGGCGACGACGATCAATCCCATGCCAGCGGCCATTCGCAGGCTGACCGTGTCGCCCCAGACCAGCCAGGCAAACAGCGGCGCCCAGAACAGGAAACTGAAATCAAACAACCCCATGATCGAGGCGGCACCCATCTTGTAGCCCTGGGCCATGCAGGCGGTCGAGGTGATGCCGGCGAGCCCGATCACAAAGACTGCCGCCAGGGTCGGCCACATTATTGGCTGCCAGGGCAGGGCGGCAAACTCGGTGCCGGGCAGGCCTTCCAGAGCCGACCCCAGCCAGGGCAGCAGCGCCAGCCCGACCAGACCAGCCAGGAACAACGCGATGAACTGCCACACTGCCAGGCAGATCGCTGTTTCCTGTATGCAGTAGCGCCGGACCCAGATCACATTCAGCGCCCACGAGGCGCCGCCGGCCACCGCCACCAGCGCCATTGGCTTGATCGGCCCGGTGCCGACCCCCAGCACCAGGCAGACCCCGGCGAAACCGATCGCCACGCCGAGGACCCGCCGTGGCCCGACCCGCGCGCCGAAAAACAGTGCCGACAGCAGCGCGACCCAGATCGGCGCGGTGAAAAACCCGGCCGCGGTCTGGGCGATCCCGACTGCCGGCAATGCGGCGAAATACATCATCAACCCAATCATCCCGAACAGGCTTCGCAGCATCACCTGTAGTGGTGCCACCGGCCAGATTGCCCGTGCTTGTCCGGCCACTGCCGCCAGTAACAACGCGACCGGGATCACCATCGCCGAGCGCAGCATGTGGAACTGCCACAGACCCATTTCCCGCGACAAGCCGGTGACGAAGTTGTCGGATAGCGCGATCAGCGACGTGCCGCCGATGATCCAAAGCGCACCGGTGGCAGTAGTGTTCATTTGTGGGGTTCCGGATAAACGCAGCCCGATGCCGCAAAAAAACCTTGGCCGAGCCGCCGCCGCCACGCAAGCTTGGTCTTCACAGCGCTGAAACCGCTGCTAGATTGATCGGCAGACGACCGGTAGGGTGCCGGAGGACTAAACGGCCGACAAAAGAAAATTTGAGAGGAAATATCATATGCTCGGGTTGATGCAGGACTGGCCCCTCAGAGTCTCGTCGATCATTGATCACGCCGCGAAATACCACGCTGACCGGGCCATCATCAGCCGTTCTGTCGAGGGGCCGGTGATCCGTACCGACTGGGCCAATGCCCGGACCCAGGCGCTGAAGCTTTCCCAGGCGCTGGTACGTCTCGGCATCAAGCCCGGCGAGGTTGTCGGATGCATGGCCTGGAACACCGCTCGCCATATCGAGGTCTGGTACGGCGTCCCGGGCGCCGGTGCCGTGCTGCACTCGCTGAACCCACGGCTAAGCCACGAGCAGCTGCTATATGTGATCAGCCATGCCGACGACCGTTGGCTGTTTTGCGATCTCGACCTGGTGCCGATCCTCGAGGCTGTTGCCGCCGAGCTGCCGAACGTCCGCGGCTATGTGGTGATGACCGATCGGGCGCATATGCCCGAGACCAGCCTGCCCAACGTCCATTGTTACGAGGAGATCGTTGCGGCCGAGACCAGCGATGCCGCTTGGGTCGAGGTCGACGAGCGTGCCGCTTGCGGTATCTGCTATACCTCCGGCACTACCGGCGAGCCCAAGGGCGTGGTCTATTCGCACCGCTCGAACGTTCTGCACGCTATGGTCTTCGTCCAACGCGACATGCTGGCGCTTTCATGCAACGACGTGTTGATGCCGGTGGTGCCGATATTCCACGCCAATGGCTGGTCAACCGCGTTTTCGGCGCCGATGGCCGGCA
>DATLAW010000060.1:0-12324 GCA_035527255.1 Thermohalobaculum sp.
GGTACGCTTGGCGACCGTCGCAATGGCGAACAAAACCGCGCGCATCATTTGGGCAGTACTGACGAGAGGGACCCCGTACCAGCGCGCAGCCTAGCCAAAGCTGCGAAGAGGAGAACGTAACACGAGCTTGCAGGACGATGAGACAAGATGGCAATCCGGGTCAACCCGGGAGCAGAGACACCCCGCCTAGTGTCCAGGACTTCAAATGTCCGATTAGTGGAATGGGACTCTGCTCGCGGAAACCATCAGGGCCAGCGGCCGCGTGCCGCGATCAACAGGCCGGACACAGGACCGTACCTGACCGAGGAATGCCAAAATGATCAATTCGCGCTTGCAAAGCAGGAGCCATCCACACAGGACACGGTCATTCGAAACCTTCTGATCGGCGCCAAAATGGGTTATGGTCGGGGCCCGAGTTTGTCATTTCAGGAGAAACTGACCATGAGGATGATACTTCGCGCTGCATCTGCGGCTGCTCTGATCGCCGGGCTATGCGTCGCCGCTCAGGCTGACGAGGTTGAGGACGCGCTGAAGATGGCGCTGGAGGCCTATCAGGCGGGCGACATCAATGCCGCGAAGGAAGAAATCGACTATGCGGCCCAGCTTGTCTCGCAGATGAAGGCGGCGGGTCTGAGCGGGTTTCTGCCCGACGCACAGCCGGGCTGGACCCGAGACGAGGACGGGAGTGAGACCCAGGGTAATATGGGGTTTGGTGGTGGTATGGCCGCCAGCGCCAAATACACCCGCGACAATGACCGGATCGAGATCCAGTTGATGGCCGACAACCAGATGGTCACCGCCATGGCCGGAATGTTCAACAACGCCGCGATGATGGGCTCGCTGGGGCAGGTCAAGCGGATTCAGCGGCAGAAAGTGGTGATCACCAAGCAGGGCGACCTGCAGGCGATGATCAGCAATCGCATCCTGGTTCAGATCACCGGACGGGCGCCGGTCGAGGACAAGGAGGCGTATTTCGAGGCGCTGGATCTGCGCGGGTTGCAGGATTTCTGAGGGCGTTATTCGGCAATTCGCAGCGGTTTTGGGGCTTTATTTGATCCGTTCGGAATAACGCGGCCTTGCTCAGATCGTCTTCGATGCCGGGAGGATCATGCCATAGCCAAGCATCCCGGCCAGCATAGCCATGGTGAAGATTAGTGCGGCAAAGCTGCCGGTGCCGAGTGCGGTCAGCGCCGGGCCCGGGCAGAAACCGACCAGCCCCCAACCGGCCCCGAACAACGTAGCGCCGCCGAGCAGGCGGGTGTCGATTTGGGTGTCCGCCGGCCCCGGAAAATTGCCGCCGCCGATCGGGGCCTGGCGGGTGGCCGCGATCCGCCAGGCGATGACCATCGGAATCACCGCGCCCGCCATCACGAAGGCCAGCGTCGGGTCCCAGACACCGGCGACATCGAGGAACCCGAGAACACGGGCCGGGTTGACCATGTCCGAGAGGATCAGGCCGAGGCCGAACAACGCGCCGGAGATGAGGGCGGTAAGGGCGCGCATCTCAGTTCACTCCGATCAGGTGGCGAAGGGCGAAGACCACCGCCGCCGCGGTGGCCATGAACAGCCCGGTCGCGATCAGCGAGCGGGGCGCGAGCCGCGAAAGGCCACAGACCCCGTGCCCGGAGGTGCAGCCACCGCCGAGCCTGGTTCCGAGGCCGACCAGGAGGCCGCCCACCAGTAGCACGGGCGCCGAGGTGGTAACGCTTATCTCAGGGGGCCCGAGGGTCACGGCGTAAAGGAAAGCGCCGCCGATCAGCCCGATGAGGAATAACAGCCCCTCAGCGACGCCGCGCATTTGCGGGATGCGAGCAAGAGTGCCGCCGAGGATGCCGCTGATGCCGGCAATGCGGCCGTTTCCGAGTAGAAGGATTGCCGAGGCTATGCCGATGAGGAGGCCACCGAGAAGGCCGTATAGCCAGTCCTGGGTCATCTTTGTTTCCCTTGGTTCTCTCTCACAGTTTGTTCACCGGCACCTTGAGATAGGTGGTGCCGTTGTCTTCGGGCGGCGGCATGCGCCCGGCCCGCATGTTCACCTGTATAGATGGAATAATCAGCTTCGGCATCCCGAGCGTCGCGTCGCGCGCATTTCGCATGGTGACGAAGTCCTGCTTTGTCTTGCCGGCGAGGTGGACGTTGTTGGATTTTTGCTCGGCGACCGTGGTTTCCCAGGCATAGTCGTCGCGGCCGGGCGCCTTGTAGTCGTGGCACATGAAGAGGCGCGTTGTGTCCGGCAGGCTCAGCACCTTCTGGATCGATTCCCACAACGTTTCGGCCGAGCCGCCGGGGAAGTCGCAGCGCGCGGTGCCGTAGTCGGGCATGAACAGGGTGTCGCCGACAAAGGCTGCGTCGCCAATGACATAGGTCAGGCAGGCTGGGGTGTGGCCGGGCGTGTGCAGGGCGAAGGCGGAGAGGGCGCCGATCTCAAACCGGTCCTGCTCGCGGAACAGGCGATCGAACTGGCTGCCATCGCGTTGGAACGCGGTTCCGGCGTTGAAGACCTTGCCGAAGATGTCCTGCACTGCGGTAATCTCGGCGCCTATGCCGATCTTTCCGCCGAGTTCCTGCTGCAGGTAGGGCGCGGCGGACAGGTGGTCCGCATGGACATGGGTCTCGAGGATCCAGACCGGCTGAAGCCCACGGGCGCGGACATGGGTGATGATTCGGTCGGCCGAGGCAAACGAGGTGTGGCCCGAGGAAGGGTCGAAGTCGAGCACCGAGTCGATCAGCGCGCAGGCGGTGCCGCTGGGGTCGCGCACGACATACGAGGCGGTATTGGTCGCCTCATCGAAAAACGCGGTGACTTCCGGGATCGGGGTCGGGCTCATCGGGGGCGCTCCTCTGTGCAATGACGCTTAGATATGCGGCGGAGTGAATATTACAACGATCATGTGGGTTTGTGTCGCAGCACCTGCCGATCTGCAACGCGCAGATTTAGGGTCACCCGCTAAAGGATGTCGAGGGAACGCGAAAAAGCATACGCCATAGGGGCTGAAGGGGTGAATGTGGTGGTGATGGAGCCTTCCAGCATCGTCGGTCGGCTGAGCACCTTCACCCCTCGTCATAATCCGATGACGTCGGGTGGCCGGGGCCCTTTTGCATGCGGAGCAGGCGTTTCTGCCGGTCATTGAGCTGATCAAACCATTCGGGCTGGAACCCGCGGTGGGGATCGCATTGGAAGCGCATCCAGGACGAGACCCGGTAGTGGCCGAACAACGCCGGGCGTGGGGCTTTGCCGTGGTTCGCGGAGCCTGCGTGCCAGCACTGGCCATTGAACACCAGGACGCTGCCGGCTGACATCTCGGCGCGGTGGATGAACGTCATCGTGAGGTCAGTCGGCGGCACCGTATCAGGGTGGCGGTGAGAGCCTGGCACGATCCGTGTGGCGCCATTCTGGGCGGTGAAATCCACCAAAGCCCAAACTGTGTTCACCATCACCGGCGCGCCGGATTTGCGGAGCTGATTGGGAATATCGGCATGGAACGCCTGATCCCCTTCGCCAGGCCGGACCACCCGGGAATTGAGGCTGCCGAGGATGATTTCGGTGCCGAGGATGCCCTCAATCACTGGCAAGACTTTTTCATGGTCGATGCAGGGGAAATACACCGGGTCGAGTGCGACGCAATTGGCCAAATGCCCGGCCCGCCCGTGAAAAACCAGATCCTCGCCGTGGGTCTCCAACAGCCGGGTGTTGGCGCTGTTGATCGCGTCCAACTGGTTGGTCTGGAGCACGTCCGGGATGACGGTAAAGCCGTGCAGGTCCAGCTCGAACAGGTGTTGGCGGAGCGTTGTGGCTAGCATGGGCCGCGTTTCCCTGTGTGGTGTTTCATCTGTCAGACCGCCCGGTTCATCGGCTGTCTGCCGGAGTGAAATTCCACTGTGGCGCGGCGAGGAGTTTTTCGCGGCCGCCGAGTTTTTCGACCATGCGGGCCTGGTCGGCATGGGCGCGGGAGTTGGCGTCCTCCGGGTCGAGGATCTGGGCCATACGGCGGCGGGCTTCGGAGAGGATGACGGGGTTGTGCGCGGCGAGGTCATTGGTCTCGTTCGGGTCCTGCGAGAGGTTGAAGAGCTGTGGCGGGTGGCCCTCGGAGTAATGGACGTATTTCCAGGCGCCAGCGCTATCGTTCCAGCGCACCATGGTGATGCCGACCGAACATCCGCCGTCGTGGTATTCGCTGATAACGGTGCGGTCGGGTTGTGGCGGGGCGAGAAGCGAACGCCCGGAGAAGCTTTGGTCGAAGTTGGGCAGACCGGCGGCTGCGGAGATGGTGGGGGCGAGGTCGATCAGGCTGACCGGGTCGTCGTGGACCTTGGCGGTGCCAACACCGGGGCCGGAGATGATCAGCGGCACCCGCGCGGCATCGTCATACATGTTGTACTTGCCCCACAGCCCCTTGCGGCCAAGCATCTCGCCATGATCCGAGGTGAACAGGATCAGCGTTTCATCGGCCTGGCCACTGGCTTCCAGCGCGGCCAGAACCCGGCCGACCTGAGCATCAAGGAACGAGCAGAGACCGAAATAGGCGGCGCTGGCGATGCCACGGGTTTCGGGCGTGAAATGTGCATCATGCGAGAAGAAGGCGCCGATTTCGCTCAGGATCGGGTGGTCGGGCAGAGGTTCGGGCGGTGCTTCGAACTGGTGCGGGTCGTAGAGGCCGAATAACTCGGGCGGGGCGACCAGGGGGTAGTGCGGGCTGAGGAAGCTGACGAAGGCGCACCAGGGGCGCGCTTGGCGGGCCGGGTCGGCGAGCCAGCGCTCGGCTTCAACGGTGACCCGGCGGTCGAACTGGATGTAGTCGCTGTCGCCGGGGCCGATCATCTGGGCGAGCTCGGCGGTGGCTGCGTAGCCGCAGAGCGGCTTGCGCAGGAGGTCGCGAACCCAGCCGATGCCCTCGGGGATGTGAATCGGCTCGATCTGGCGGTCGAAGCCGGTAGAATCGGTCTGGTTGCGGTAGTGCAGCTTGCCGATCGATACGACCGGGATGTTTGCCTGTTGTAGCCGGTGGCCCCAGGAGGGGATGCGGCCGTCATAGGCCTCGGCCGAAGACCAGTAGCCGATCTCGTGCAAACTGCGCCCGCAGGCGATAGCGGCGCGGGTCGGCACGCACATCGGGCTGGGGGTGTAGGCGGCGGTGAATCGGGTGCCGCGTTTGGCCAGGGCGTCGAGGTGGGGTGTGTGGGGCAGGGTGCCGTCATAGCAACCGAGGCCCCAGGTAGAGAGTTCGTCGGCCATGATCAGGAGGATGTTCATGGGTGGGCTCCGATGGGGGGGGGTGGTGGGCGGGTGGCTCTCCCCTCTCCCTAACCCTCCCCCACAAGGGGGGAGGGGACAGGCCGTACATGCTGCGATGTCAGTGCGCGTAGTCCGAGCCCTCCTCGTCCAGCACTGCCTTCAATTCGTTGAGGTGGCGCTCCGACTGGCCGGGGTATTCCTCGATCTCACGGGCGGTTTTCTCGGCGATTTCGTTGGAGAGGACGCGCAGCGGGCGTTGGGTCCAGAGGGCCTTGATGTAGGTCTCGCAGGCACGCTCGAAGTAATAAAGGCGATTGAAGGTCTCGGCGACGTCAGCACCGGTGACCATGATGCCGTGATTGCCCATGACCAGAACCTTCTTGGTCGGGTCGGCCAGCAGGGCGCAGCAGCGTTCCGCTTCCTCCTCGAAGGCCAAGCCGCCATAGGCGTCGTCGATGGCGATGCGATTGTAGAAGATGGCTGTGTTCTGATCGATCGGCGGCAGGGTGCTGTCGGCCAGGCAGGCCAGCACGGTGGCGTGAACCGAGTGGACATGCATGGCGCAGCGCGCATGCGGGCACAGCCGATGCACCGCGCCGTGCAGACCCCAGGCGGTGGGATCGGGGGCGCCGGGACGCTCCATCGACGATGGGTCGTTGGCGTCGAGCAGCAACATGTCCGAGGCCTTGATGCGGCTGAAATGCATCTGGTTCGGGTTCATCAGGAACTCGCTGCCATCGTCATTGACGGCGAGCGAGAAGTGATTGGCGACCCCCTCATGCATGTTGAGGCGGGCGGTCCAGCGAAACGCGGCGGCGAGATCGACGCGCTGGTCCCAATGGGCGCTGTTCTGAACAGGTGCAGGGCGTTCGGCGAGGCTCATGGCGGTCTCCATTCAAGGTTGACTGATCGTCGCCGAGCCGGGCCGGGTTTACAAACGAAATTTTTGGGGAGTGAGGTCAATCTGGCTGATGGACCAGTTGTGAATGACCCCGATCACTTAAAAGTCAGGCAATTGAAATCTGGTAAATCGCCGCGCGCTAACATTTCGTCAACGATTCGCTTCTACCGGTGGGTGCAGGGTAGGCCTAGCAGGAGTCGCGATGCGAATGAGGCCGAAAAGAGCGGGGCATCGGGCGCGGATCGTCGCCACGCCCGGAGATCTGGCGATGTTCGGCGAGATGTTGGCGGATTTTGGTGCCGACCGGTTGCGGCAGATCGTGGGTCGGGCGTTTGTCGCGTTGCAGACACATCTTACTGAGCTTCGCCGGGTCGTCTCGCGGGCCGGCGATGCCGAGGAATGCGCCCGGCGGTTACACTCCATGCGGGTCGAGGGGTTCGATGCCGGGTTCCGGGATTTTTCCGATGCCTGCAGGGTGTGTGAGCAGCGCGCCCGGAGCGGGATTGCTTTGGTAAAAGCCGAAGTGGAGGTCCTGGCCGAAATTTGTCAGGAGGCTCGGGACCGGATGGAGCGCATGCTCTCGGTTATTTCGGCGAACATCTCACGGCCTTAACTGGCCTGACGCAATCACCACATTGGTCGGAAGACGAGCTGATGTTGGGCTCAATGAAAATTCTACGCGAATTTAGAGCGTAACGGTGGGCCAGCCTGTTGGCGCCCTGACCGATGCTTTTCTCGGCAGCGGGGAAGGGCTGCTCAAACCATGACCCGCCCAGCGACGCCGCCGAGGCGGACCAGCGCGCCGAAAGCGCCGTGGGTACTGCCCTTGTCGGCCAGGCCGCGCGCCGGGGGGGTTGCTTCGAGATAGCTGCCGCATTGGAAATCCGGACCTGGATCACGGCCCTCACGGCTGCCGTTGCGCAGATAATGAGCGAGCGGCGTGCTGACCTTTCCAAGCCGGAAGGCGATGGCGAAGTCGGCGTTTTGGCCCAGATACCAGCGGCTGTCAAAAAACTCGATCGGCTCCAGGCCCGCTGCCAGGCCGATGGTGAGATAATGCCAGAGCAGCGTACCTTCGCGCGCGCCGGCATGGGACGACAGCGGCCATGGGTCGTGGGCGAGCGCTTGCTCGTGGTAGTACGACGAGACGAAGAATTCATTTGGATCGTAGAAGCGCCTCGAGCCAATGCGCTGGTAGTGGTCCAGGGCGCTGGCAAAGCCACCGGCGGCGATCGCGTCCGCTGCTTCCGGATAGGTTGTGAGATAGTAGTCGGCGTCGAACAGGTCGGCATAAGCGGCGTCCAGATGGTACGGCGCCAGTCGGAGGCCGCCAATCACACCGGGGCGTTTCTCGCGCAACCAGTCGCGGAAGTTCCGTTGTGTGGGCGGGCAGCCGCGCGCAATGATGCCTCTCCGCCTCGGCCACGAGCCAGGGCAGGCTGCGCGGCGTGACTCCGGCGACTTCCGGGCCGAAGCCATAGTGGCGCGACAGCCCATATTGCGCCGGCCGATTGTCCTCGGTGAGGTAGAAAACGCCCCGCCGAAGCAGCCCTGACTGGGCGGCCGCAAGCGCCCGTTGGATATAAGTCGAGGCGCATTTGTTGAGGCCGAGATGGACCAGGATCTGCATCGCCTGCTCCAGTCGTTCAGGGGCGACGGTCAGGATCGGCACGATTGGTTAAGCTGGGGTGAAGATCGAGCTGACCGATGCGTGGTATAGGGTCGATCGTGCACAAGGCTCCGATCAGAACACGTCCAGGTTCACCGGACCGTGTAGCCACGTTATCCAATATCCCAGCGCCAAGTACGGTCCGAACGCAACTGGCTCCCTTGGTCCCGGCGCGCCTTTCGTGCGGGCGAGGACGCAGGCCGCCGCCAGCCCGACCGTGGCACCGATCAGCAGCACCGAGGGAAGCCCTTGCCAGCCGACCCATGCGCCCGCCGCCGCGAACAGCTTGACGTCGCCAAGCCCGAGGCCATCGCGACCTGTCAGGCGCTGGTAGATCCAGGCGACGGCGCCGAGGCTGGCAGCCCCGGCCATGACACCGGCGATATGGTGCTGAAGTGCTGCGGCCGGTGTCAGCGTCGCCACCGCCAGCCCGGCCGGGATCAGCAGTAGGTTCAGAACGTCTGGCAAAATCATGTGGCGATAGTCGATCACCGCGAGTGCAAGCAGCGTCCAGCCAAGCCCGGCCGTGGCCCAGGCGAGCCAGCCCGGCGCGATGAGAACGCTCCACAGCGCCACAGAGATTGCTGCCAGTTCGATGCCGGGATGGAACCATCCGAGCGACGTGTGGCAATGTCGGCAACGGCCGCCGCTGGCAATCCAGCTGAGCAGCGGGACGAGATCGAGCGGGCCGAGCGTGGCAGCGCAGCTGGCGCATCGCGAGCGGCCAAGAACAACGTTCTCCCCGACCGGCAACCGCTCGATCAGCAGGCCGACAAAGCTGCCGACGAACGGCGACACGAACAGGAGAATTATTGCGCTTTGCGACATGATTTGACCCATCCCGCTATCATCGCAGAACCGGCTGGTGCGGGGAAGCACCGGTCGCTTGACGCAATGGCGCTCTTTCACGCCGACGCAAAGGGGCTTATCTTGACCCGTGATGACCCGCTCACCGCCGCCGATCGCGAAACCACCCATTTGGACCCGCCAGCGCGGTCTGGCGCTGGTTGTGGTGTTGTGGACGGCGATTTTGCTGGCGCTGATCGCCGGTGCCGTCACCCGGCTGTCGCGTGCCGATCTGAACCTGGCGCGAAATCTTGCCGAAGGGACCCAGGCCGAGCTGGCGACCGACAGCGCGTTGTGGACGGCGCTGTACCGGATCGTCAATGAAGGAGCGCAGGCTTGGCCGCCCGATGGCACGGTATATGCCTGGCGCTTTGGCGAGGCCGAGGTGCGGGTGCGGGTGACGGATGAGTTGGGGCGAATCGACATCAACGCCGCACCGGCTGAATTGCTGGCGGCGCTGTTCGTGGCGGCAGGCACCGAGCCGGAGGAAGCGAACCTGCTGGCCGAGGCGGTGGTGGAGTATCGCGACCTGCGCATCGAAATCGCCGAGCGGTCCGCTGAGGCGGAGGGCGCTGCGCCGGTGGTTCCCTTCGCGTTGATCGACGCGCTGGAGCAGGTTCCGGGGATGACGGCGGAACTCCAGCGGCGCATTGCAGACTCGATCACGGTCTATACCGGTGAAGCCCGGCCACGGTCCAATGCGATGTCGCCGCTGGTGCTGGCCGCGACCGAGGAGCGGGTTCTGGGCGGGGCGGACGACCAGGCGGCGAACCCGGTGGCCGACGAGACGCCGGTGTTGGGTGACAGCCCGGTCCGTTTGGGCGCGCCAGAGGAGCCGACGCGGGTTATCTCGGGGCTGCTCCATATCGAGGCCGAGGCGGTCAGCGCCGGCGGGGCGCATTTTGCCCGTGAGGCGGTAGTGGCACTGGAGCGCCGGCGGGAGCTCTCCTATAGCCTGCGACTGTGGCGGCGCGGGATCAGGGTGTTGTTTCCGGTCTCCGACGATGTCTTGACGTTGGGCGAGCCCGGCCAGTGATTTCGGCCGGTATCGCCGGATCGTGCCCGACGGTGACTCCAAGTTGGCGATGCGGTCAGAAGCCGTTCATGCCCGTATGACATGCAGCGCCCGGCGGCCCGGCGTCATTGAGGGATCTCTACCACATCGCGCAGGGTCGTGAGGCGTTTGCGGAGCTCGTCCGTGACCGCGCGCGCTTGGGCCGGGCCGCGTATGACGCGCGGGGTTATCAGCACCAGAAGCTCGGAGCGGTTCGAATCGACCCCCGTCGATTTGAACAGATTTCCCAGCAGCGGGATGTCCTTGAGAACCGGAATTCCGCTGACTGATTCGCTTGAGCTGTCACGTATGAGCCCGCCGAGCGCGACGGTCTCGCCGCTCTGCACCGCAACGATGCTGGTAATCGCCCGCTGCTGGATCGTCGGCGAATTGATGCCAGAGGTCTCGGTCTCGATCGCGTCGCTGACCTCCAGCGAGATTTCGAGCGTGACGAGGCCTGTGGCATTGACCCGCGGGGTAACCTCGAGGATCACACCGGTGTCGAAGTATTGGATCGAATTCACGATCGGGGCGTCCGGGTCGATCGTCGAGACTGCGGTCTGGGTCGAGATGGGCACCTGATCGCCGACCTGAAGCCGCGCCAACTGGTTGTCCAGCACCATGAGTTGCGGCGACGAGACCACCTCGAGGTCGGTCACCTCGGACAGCGCGTTCAGCACGACACGAACATCCGTGGTATCCAACACCAGATTGAACCCTGGAAAGGACGGTGCAACCGAACCCAGGTTATTGTTGGTGGAGCTTCCAGTAACCTTGCCGCTCTCGAAGAACCATTGCAGGCCGTATTCCAGAGCGTCGTTCAGCCTTACCTCGGCGATGGTCGCCTCGATCAGCACTTGCAACGGCAGGATGTCGAGCTGCCTGAGTATCGACTCGATCGCGCGGTATTCCTCGGCCGTGGCAGTGATCACGAGCGCGTTGTTGCGATCGTCGGCGACGAATTGGATGCCGGAAACGCTGGACGGCCGGCGCGTGCCTTGGCTTTGCGCTTCGGCGGTAATAGCCGCCGACTCAGGGGTTGCCTCGGCGACGACGGGCGCGTCCGCGTCGGAGGTCTCCCTGGCTGGCGCAAACAGCTCGACCGGCTCGAGCCCGGGGGCGACGGCGGACCGGGTTTCATCGCCGCGTTGCTTCGCCGATGTGCCTTGGTAGACCTGATTGAGTATATCGGCGAGATCGCTGGCACGGCCGTTCCTGGCATAATAGACGAAAGTTCGCTTGCCCGCTCCAACATCGGCGCGATCCAGGCGCGCAACCCAGTCACCGGCGTGTTTGAGATTTGCGGGCTGGGCGGCGATTGCCAAAATGGCGTTCAGCCGCTCGATCGGCAGGAAGCGGACGACACCGTTGATGGTTCCAACAGCCTCTTGCGAGAACAACGCGTCCAATTCGTCGGCCACATCCTGCGCGTTGGTCGATTGAACCGGAAACAGGGCGAATGACATGCCCGCCAGCACATCGACATCCAAAACCGACACCATTTCGATGATCGATCGAGCTTCCTGGGCCGGGCCGGTATAGATCAGGATATTGCGCGCATGATCGGTCGCCAGCTGGAACCCCGGGCTGACCTGCGACGATACGATCTCCTGGACCGAGGCAACGGAAGCGAACTCCAGCGGGATCACATAGGTCCCGACGCCCTGTCGCTGCGGATTTCGGCTGGGCGTGACGACGACCTTCGGCAGGCTGGCGACGGCTTCGATCGGGACGATGTTGTAGACACCCTGCGACTCAACCAACGCCGCGCCATTCAGGGCGAGGATGTT
The DNA here is from genome assembly GCA_035527255.1 of Thermohalobaculum sp. Classification (GTDB taxonomy): domain Bacteria; phylum Pseudomonadota; class Alphaproteobacteria; order Rhodobacterales; family Rhodobacteraceae; genus Thermohalobaculum. The sequence goes on from DATLAW010000060.1 coordinate 11,494, forward strand.
CTCGAGAACCGCCAGCACATTCGAGCGCGGTATCGGTTTGCTGGTCCGGGCCGTGACGGTGCCCTGCACGCGCGCATCGATGATGTAATTCAGGTCCAAAGTTTTACTGAGAACAACGTCTGCCACTTCGAGAATGCCGGTCTCGACGAAGTTGAGGCTGACCATGCCGCCGGTTTGATCGGTCGAGACACCGGGCCGGCCGAGCGGTTCGGATACGACTCGGCCGGAGCCGTAGTAATATTCCGGTGAAACCAGTGCATCGCGTCGACCGCTCGCGCTCAACGGTTGCACACCCGCCGGCTTCAACGCGCCGTTGGTGTCGGGCGTCGGAGGTCCGGCGATCGGGGCCGGTATCGCGATGTGCCGCCGAGCATATTGTTCCTTGATGTCTTCACAACCCGCGAGGCCAGCCGCAACCGATGCCAAAACAAACACCGTGCGGATGCCCCGCAACTTGGGTCTGACATTCTTTCGACTCATGCGCGTCCCCGGCCCGATATTGCGCCTGCCAATCAACGGAATGACGCTCCGCCCCTCGATCAGACAGGTCTACATATCAACCGTGTAATTTGCAATCGATCCAATCTCATAGGCAGTATTCATGACACAGGACTCGCGGAAGTGTGTCCTTTCGGACAATATTGGCCGCGTCACGGACGCTGTTTCGGTGGTGGTGGTGGCGCGGGTTGTGCCTTGTAGATCAGCTCGAGCGTGACGGTCTCGTCGTCTTTTTCAAACACCACGTTGTCCGGGTTAATTTCGAGCAGCCGCCAGCCGCGGAACAGATCGCCTTGCGAAACATCTACCGCCGTCGTCTCACCAACTGGGGTG
>DATLAW010000061.1:0-10024 GCA_035527255.1 Thermohalobaculum sp.
CATCAACAAGCTGAAAAACGCGCGAAGGCTGGCTACCCGCTACGACAAAACCGCCACCAGCTATCTCGGGTTCATCGAGATCGTATCCGCCCGGCTATGGTTCAGGCATTTGTCAACATGACCTAGGAAAGTTCCATGGAAGATTTCCGTTGGCCGGTATGGCCTGATCGGCTCGATCGCGGCGCTATCGGTACTCAGTTTCTCTGTTCTTTCGGCGTCGGCCCAAACGTCCGATAGGGACGAGGCCTATCATCAGGATTACATCTCTGGTGTGCCGGCTGATCCCAGCCATGCATGGACGCTGGCGAGCGGCGCGCGGCTTTACGACAACTGGATAAGTTCGCTGGGTATGGACAAACCAGAACCGACCCATCCCGCCTGGCCGGCATCGAACGCCAAGAAAAGCGGCGCGGTCACCTGGCGTTGCAAGTCGTGCCATGGCTGGGACTATGCCGGCGCGGACGGCGCCTATGGGAAGGGGTCTTACCAGACCGGAATCATTGGCGTTCGCGCCTGGGCCGGGAAGAACGCGGCCGACATCCATAAAATCCTCATGAACGAGACCCATGGCTTCACGCACGAGATGATCCCGAAAGATGCCATGCTTCGTATCGCCGCGTTCGTGAGCGGCGGGCAGATTGATGTGTCAAAATACATCAACGCGGACAAATCCGTTAACGGTGACCCGCAGCGCGGCAAGTCAGTGTTTCAGAACGTCTGCGCCGCCTGTCACGGCTTCGACGGTCGGGCCCTGAATTGGGGTGACGATGCCGATCCGGGCTTCATCGGGACCGAAGCGCAAGGGAATCCGTGGGAGGTTTTGCACAAGATCAGATCGGGCCATCCCGGCGTCGAGATGCCGGCGCTGATGGCCTTCCGGGTGCAGGATGCGGTCGATATCCTCAGCTACACGCAGACCTTGCCAGCGAAGTAGCACCGGCAAGTCGCAGCTGGCCGCGATTGGCTCGATTGAGGGGCGAGAGGCCGTGGACATGGTTCCACGGCCTTTTTCCTGCGCGCCGGCCGCCAGGCGCGAAGTGATCAGCCCATCAGCCGCGCATCGAACGGATACTTCGTCATGTTCTCGTAGCCGGTTTCGGTGATCAGGACCTGATCTTCCAGCTTGATCGCGAACTCGCCACCTTCGGTCTGGATGCAGGCCTCGACGCACAGCATCATGCCGGGCTCGAATTCGTATTCGAAGGCGCCCTCCTTGTAGTCCTGCGGGTACTGGATCGAGGGCCATTCATCGCACAGACCAACCCCGTGCATGCGGCAGCCGTACCGACCGGGGACAAACTCGTCCGCCAACTGGTTGCCGCCGAATACCGCGTCACGGAAGGCGACGCCGGGTTTCAGCAGGGCTATGTTTTCCATGATGTGGTCGTGGCCAACGCGGTACAGGCGCTTCATCTCGGCCGTCGGTTCGCCGTCGCCGACGAACCAGGTGCGCGAGATATCGGTGCACATGCCGTAGACGCCGATCAGGTCGGTATCGAAGGCGACAATTTCGTTGTTCTGGATCACCCGCGGCCCGCATTCCTGGAACCACGGGTTGGTGCGCTGCCCGGAAGCAAGCAGGCGGGTTTCGATCCACTCGCCGCCGCGCTTGATGTTCTCGGCGTGCAGGACTGCCCAGACCTCGTTCTCGCTGAGGCCGGGGGCGCAGACCCGCTCCATCTCGGCGATGGCCATCTCGCAGGAGTGCATCGAGCATCGCATCGCCTTGATTTCCTCGGCGCCCTTGATGGCACGGGTTTTCTCGGTGATTTCTTCGCCGTCGAGGATCTCGAAGTCGGCATGGACCAGCGCGTGGTAGCCATGCAGCATGACCTTGTCGACCGCGAGACGGCGGTTGTTGCCGGCATGGGCGCGCATAACCTCGTCGACCTGTTTGACGAAATCACTGGCCGCCTGGTCGCCCAGATCACCGGTCGAGAAGTAGAACAGGCCGGCGCCGCCGCGCACTTCCTTGACCAGCGGGTTGAAGGACGACAGGAACGAGAACTTCGCACCCTTGTACTCCCACAGCACCATATGGCCGTCGGCGCATATGAGCAGTGCGCGGAACGGGTTGTGGGTGTTCCAAAGTTGCATGTTCGGCGCATCGGTGGCGTACCGGATGTTGAGCGGGTCGAACATCAGGATGCCGCCGATGTCGCGGTCGGCGATGGCCTTGACCAGCCGGGCATGGCGGTGGGCGCGCATGGCGGCGAGGTTGGGGACCTCGAGCCCGGCCGCCGCCCACTCGGCGAAGGCGAGCTGGGTCGGGCCGGTCTCGACCCGGTTGTCGTCATCGGGGGTGCCGTCCGGGCGAGTGGCGGGCCGGCGGGATGGATCTACCTTGCGGTTCTGGATGGTGTAGGTGGCGTTGTCGGTCATTGCGGGGCTCCTCGGCCGGTCAGGATCAGACTGGGGCTGGTCGCGATCAGACTGGAACTGTTGTAGCGAGCGGTGCTAGTCAGAAATGGACAAATTGGTGTCGCGAACGTGGTTTTCTGGGGTGGCGGGAATGGACCCGGTCAAATGGCAATACGAAACCTACCCCTATCCGGAGCGTGATCCGGCGGATGAGGCCAAGCGGCTGATTGATGGCTCGCCGTCGCATCCGGTCGAGATCGACCATTTCCTGTTTGGCGGGCGGCGCGACTGGTCGCAGCCGTTCCGGGCGCTGGTGGCCGGGGGTGGCACTGGCGACGGGTTGATCATGCTGGCGCAGAAGCTGGCCGATATCGGGTGCCCGGCGGAGATCACCTATCTGGATATGTCGGAGGCCAGCCGGGCGGTGGCCGAGGCGCGGGCGGCGGTGCGGGGGTTGACGTCGATCCGTTTTGTCACCGGCGATCTGCTGACCGCAGCGGCGCTGGGGCCGTTCGACTACATCGATTGCTGCGGAGTGTTGCATCATCTGCCCGACCCGGATGCCGGGTTCCGGGCGCTGGCGGTGACGCTGGCGCCTGGGGGTGGGATCGGGCTGATGGTCTATGCGCCTTTTGGCCGGACCGGGGTCTACCCATTGCAGGCCGCCTTCGGGCGGCTGTTCGGCGACGATCCGCCGCCGGATCAGGTGCGGCTGGCGCGCCGCGCGCTGGACGGGTTGCCCGAGACCAACTGGTTCGCGCGCAACCGGCTGCTTGGCGATCATCGTTCCTCGGATGCGGGCTTGTATGACCTGCTGCTGCACAGCCGCGACCGGCCCTATATGGTGGGTGATTTGGGGGCGGCGCTGGAGCGGGCAGGGCTGGCGCCGGTCTCGTTTCTCGAACCCGCGCGCTATGATCCGCTAACATACCTGCCGGGCGATCCGGAGATTGCCGCGCGGGTCAAGGCGCTGACGATGCCGGAGAGGGCCGCCCTGGCCGAGCAGCTCGCGGGCAACATGAAAACCCATATCGTCTATGCCGCCCGCCCCGGCGAATGCGCCGAGGCACAGCCGAGCCGGGCCGGGGCGGTGCCGCATCTGAATGGGGTTGCCCCGGCGGCGCTGGCGCGTCAGGTGGCGGCGAAGGGGGGCTTTTCGGTCACCTCCGACGGGCTGGCCCAAAGCGTCAATATCCCGCGTACTGCGGCACCGCTGATCGCTGCCATCGGCGGCGGGCGCAGCCTGGGTGATATCGCCGCCGCAGTAAAGCTCGATTGGCTGGCCTTCGCCGCTGCCTGGGGGCCGGTGCATCGTGGGCTGACCGGATTCAACCATATTCACTACAGCGTGGGCGCGCGCCGATGATGGTCGTGAAAATTGCTTGCCAAGGTGGGGTGGAATCCGCATCCTGAGGGTTAATTGAACAAGCGTTCACTAAACGGAGGGAGAACCCCAATGCCCGATCCGATCGTCATCGTTGGTGCTGCACGCACCCCCATGGGCGGTTTTCAGGGCGAGCTGGACGCGGCGACCGCCAGCCATCTGGGTGGGGTCGCTATCCGGGCGGCGCTGGAGCGGGCAGGCGTTGGTGCTGGCGATGTCGACGAGGTTCTGATGGGCAATGTGCTGGGCGCGGGGCAGGGCCAGGCCCCGGCGCGGCAGGCATCGTTTGGCGCCGGGTTGCCCAAGGGCGTGCCCTGCACGACCCTGAACAAGATGTGCGGGTCGGGCATGAAGGCGGTGATGATCGCCCATGACCAGATACTGGCTGGCAACGGGCGGGTCGTGGTCGCAGGCGGCATGGAGAGCATGTCGAACGCCCCCTATCTGTTACCAAAAATGCGCGGCGGGGCGCGGTTGGGGCATGCCCAGGCGGCTGACCACATGTTCCTCGACGGGCTGGAAGATGCCTATGACAAGGGCCGCCTGATGGGCACCTTCGCCGAGGATTGTGCCGAGACGTACCAATTTACCCGCGAAGCGCAGGACGCCTATGCGTTGGCCTCGCTGGATGGGGCGCTGTCGGCGCAAAACGAGGGCCGTTTCGATGCCGAGATTGCGCCGGTGACGGTGGAGACCTGCAAGGGGGCGGTGGTGGTTCGTTCGGACGAGCAGCCGCGCAACGCCCGGCCGGAGAAGATCCCGACCCTGAAGCCGGCCTTCAGGGCGGGGGGGACGGTGACGCCGGCCAATTCATCCTCGATCTCCGACGGGGCGGCGGCGCTGGTGCTGATGCGCCAGTCCGAGGCCGAGCGGCGCGGGTTGAAGGTGCGGGCCCGCATCCTGGGCCATTCCAGCCATGCCCAGGAGCCGGGGCTGTTCGCGACCGCTCCGGTCCCGGCAATGCAGAAGCTGCTGGCGCGGCTGAACTGGACGGTCGAGGATGTTGACCTGTGGGAGGTCAACGAGGCCTTCGCCGTGGTGCCGATGGCGGCAATGGCCGAACTGGGCATGACGCGCGAGAAATTGAACGTCAACGGCGGGGCTTGCGCATTGGGGCACCCGATTGGGGCCTCGGGCGCGCGGATCCTGGTGACGCTGTTGCACGCGATGGAGGCCCGGGGGGATAAGCGCGGAATTGCAAGCTTGTGCATCGGCGGGGGTGAGGGAACGGCAGTGGCGATTGAGCGGGAGTGAAATGATGAAACACGTCAAAGACATGGTCGCCGAAGTTAATGCGACAGTCGATCACCTGCCTGCCGCCGAGGCGACGGAATTGCACGGGACGGAGGGGGTCACCTTTGTCGACCTTCGTGATCCACGGGAGTTGGAGCGGGACGGGATGATCCCCGGCGCTTTCCATTGCCCGCGCGGGATGCTGGAGTTCTGGATCGATCCGGAAAGCCCCTATGCCAAGCCGCAGTTCCAAACCGGCGATCGGATGGTGTTCTATTGCGCCTCGGGCTGGCGCTCGGCGTTGTCGGCCAAGGTGGCGCAGGAAATGGGGCTGGCGAATGTGACCCATATCGATGACGGCTTTGGCGGCTGGAAGAAGGCTGGTGGGCCGGTTGGCGCGAAGCCGGAGAAAGCCTGATGCTGACCGACGAGCAGGTCATGATCCGCGATATGGCGCGGAATTATGCGCAGGAGCGGTTGGCGCCGTCTGCCCAGGCGCGCGAGAAGGCCGGGGCGATCGCGCCGGAGATTGTCACCGAGCTTGGGGAGTTGGGTTTCCTCGGCATGACTATTGACCCGGATTGGGGCGGGGTGGGGGCGGATTATGTTTCCTACGCGCTGGCGCTGATCGAGATTGCGGCGGGGGATGGCTCGGTCTCGACCATGGTGTCGGTGCATAACGCGCCGGTCTGTGCGGTGCTGGACCGGTTCGGCTCGGACGAGCAGAAGGAGCGTTGGTTGCGGCCGTTAGCGGAGGGGCAGCATATCGGCTCGTTCGCGCTGACCGAGCCGCAGGCGGGCTCGGACGCATCGAACCTGAAGTCGCGGGCGGTGCGGACCAACGAGGGGTACGTGGTCAACGGCACCAAGCAATTCATCTCGTCGGCGCGGATCGGCAAGACCACGGTTTTGTTTGCCATGACCGACTCTTCGGCGGGCAAGAAGGGCATGTCGTGCTTTGTGGTTGCCAACGACACGCCGGGGTTCAGCGTGGTGCGGGTTGAGGAGAAACTGGGGCAAAAGGCCAGCGATTCCTGTGCCTTGGCCTTCGAGGATATGAAAGTTCCCGCCGCTGACCTGATCGGCGAGGAGGGGCAGGGCTACGCCATCGCGCTGTCGTCGCTGGAGGCTGGGCGGATCGGCATCGCGGCGCAGGCGACCGGGCTGGCCCAGGCGGCCTTCGAGCGGGCGCTGGCCTATGCCAAGGAGCGGGTCGCGTTCGGCAAGCCGATATTCGAGTTGCAGGCGGTGCAGTTTCGCCTGGCCGAGATGGCGACCGATCTGGAAGCCTCTCGGCAGTTGGTGCTGAACGCGGCGCGGATGAAGGACCGCGGCGAGCCCTGCCTGAAGGAAGCCTGCATGGCCAAGCTGTTCTGCGCCCAGGCGGCGGAGCGGATAACCTCGGAGGCGATCCAGGTGCTGGGCGGCTATGGCTACCTGGCCGATTTCGAGGTCGAGCGGATGTTTCGCGACCAGAAGGTGTGCCAGATCTACGAGGGGACCAACGACATCCAGAAGCTGGTGATCGCGCGGCAGTTGGCTGGGTGACTGGCTGGATGACTGGGGATTGATGCATAATTCCGGCGGTGATACATTAAGAAATCACCATAGGAGGCTGATTTTAAATGATCCGTTTGTCAGCGGTGTTTATGATTGCGGTGGTCTTCGCTGGACTGCCGATCTTCGAGCGGAACGGCCTCGCGCAGGAGCTGGAGCTTGACGGCACCTTGCCGTTGACCGACCCGCTGGTTTGCCTCGCCCGCACGATCTATTTCGAAGCGAGCGGGCAGAGCGAGACCGAGATGGCGGCGGTTGGTCACGTGGTGATGAACCGGGTCCGGGGTTCGGCATTTCCCGACGATATCTGTGCGGTGATCCGTCAGGGTGGCGAGGCTGGGCCGTGCCAGTTCAGCTGGTGGTGCGATGGCCGCTCGGATGTGGCGTATGACCGGGACGAATATGAGCGGGTGGTGGAAGTGGCGCGCGGCATCCTTGACGGCAAGGTGGCGGACCCGACCAACGGCGCCAACATGTTTCACAACCTGGGCGTCACGCCGAATTGGGCCAAGAGGGCTGAGCGGCGGGGGCAGATTGGTGATCAGATTTTCTATTTTCTTGAGGGGCGATAGAAGGGGTTGGTGACCGACAAGCGGAGCTGGTTACTGCGCGGGGGGTGGGGCAAATTTTGGAGGAAGGAATGAACTTCGATCTTAAGATAGAAAAACTATCGGAAATCTTTCATCACGAGGCGCGCGCTCGACAAGCTAAGGTGCGCAAAGATGGAACTCGATTTGTGCATTACACGGATTCAAATGCGATGATTAGCATATTAGATAAAAAAGCAATTTGGATGCGCGATGCTAACTGCATGAACGATTATTCAGAGCTTCAACATGGATTTGAATGTATTGCATATGCATATAACGGGGAAAGGGGGGAAGGCTTTAGAACTGTAATAGACAGCATATATCCTGATTTGTCGCTGGAAATCGAGAGAATGTTTAATCTCTGGCAGCCGCATTTGAAACAAGATACTTATATTTTTTGCTTGTCCGAGCACGGAATTAAAGAATCAACGAAGATTCAAAATGTTCAAGATTTGCCAGACCCTGAAGATAGACTTGGTCGGCTTTCAATGTGGCGAGCTTACGGAAAGGGTAACGGTGTGGCGTTGGTGTTGAATAACAAGGTTTTCATAGAGCCAACAGACGCGATTCCGATTTATACTAGCCCAGTAGAATATCTTGAGAAGGAAGAGTTCTCCGATAAATTCCATGCATTTAGTGAGAGAATTCAGTTAAACATCGATTTTATTCGAAATGTGCCGCGTGATGAATTCCTTAACTGGCTCCTTTGGAAGTTCATATTCGCAGCCGTTTGTACAAAACATCCCGGTTTTTGGGAGGAGCGTGAGTGGCGTATTGTATATTGCCCATCACTCCAGTCATCTGATCGGATAGTGAAGGAAATCAAAGCGCTTGGTGGAGTTCCTCAATGTATACACAAAGTCGAGCTTCAAGATTACCCTGATGAGGGTTTTACAGGCGTTGAGCCAAATAAGCTGATTGATCGTATAATAGTTGGGCCCACGGAATATCCGACCGCGGCGCGACGTGCGTTTGAGGAAGCCCTTCGCAAAGCAGGCGTTGAAGACGCAGCAAAACGGATTAAAATTTCAGAGATCCCAGTGCGGATCTAACTCGCGGCAACAACTCTTCATATTGCCTACCAGTCCTCACGCACCATCTCCGCGCCTTTCTCGGCGATCATCATTGTTGGGGCGTTGGTGTTGCCCGACGTGATGGTCGGCATGATCGAGGCGTCAATCACCCTCAGGCCCGCAATCCCGTGAATCCTTAGGCGGCCATCGACCACGGCCATTGGGTCGGTGCCCATCTTGGCGGTGCCGACCGGGTGGAAGATTGTGGTCCCGATCTCGCCAGCGGCCCGGGCCAGTGACGCGTCGTCATCGCCTGTCTCGGGGCCGGGGCGGAATTCCTGGGGGCGGTATTTTGCCAGCGGTTCCTGGGCGACAATTCGGCGGGTCAGGCGGAGCGCGTTGGCGGCGGTTTGGCGGTCGCCTGTCGTCGAGAGGTAGTTGGGGGCGATGTCCGGGTGGGCGGTCGGGTCAGGCGAGGCCAGGCGGACCGTGCCGCGGCTTTCCGGACGCAGGTGGCAGACCGAGGCGGTGAAGGCGGGGAAGGAGTGCAGCGGCTCGCCGAACTTGTCCAGCGACAGGGGCTGGACGTGGTATTCGAGGTCGGCGGTCTCGACCGCGTCGGAGGACTTGGCGAAGGCGCCGAGCTGGGACGGGGACATCGACATCGGGCCGGAGCGTTTCAGGGGGTATTCCAGTGCGATACCGGCCTTTCCCAGCAGCGTCGAGGCGCGCTGGTTCAGGGTTTCGACGCCCGCGACCCGGTAGGCGCAGCGGAGTTGCAGGTGGTCTTGCAGGTTGCCCCCGACGCCGGGCAGGTCGTGGATCACCGGGATGCCGTGGTCCTGCAGATGCTGCCCCGGCCCGATGCCGGACAGTTGCATCAGATGTGGCGAGCCGATGGCGCCCGCCGCCAGGATGACCTCGGCGCGGGCGTGGGCTTGGCGGGGCTGGCCTTTGTGACGGAAGCGGACGCCAGCGGCATGGCGGTCCTGGAGGATCAGGCCGTCGGTCTGGGCATGGGTGAGGATGGTCAGGTTCCTCCGGTGCTTGGCCGGTTTCAGGAAACCCTGAACGGCGTTCCAGCGCCAGCCGGAACGCTGGTTGACGCGGAAGTAACCGACGCCAATATTGTCGCCGCGGTTGAAATCGTCGGTCTTGGGGATCCCGGCGGCGGCGCAGGCGTCGGCAAAAGCGTCAAGCAGCTCCCACGACAGGCGCTGCTGTTCAACGCGCCATTCGCCGCCGGCGCTGTGCATCTCGTCAGGGCCGGCGTAGTGGTCTTCGTGGCGCATGAAATGGGGCAGCACGTCGTCCCAACCCCAGCCGGGATTGCCCAGCTGGCGCCACTGATCGAAGTCGCGGGCCTGGCCGCGCAGGTACAGTATGCCGTTGATCGACGAGCAACCACCCAGCAGCCGGCCACGCGGATAGTTGATGGCGCGGCCACCCAGGCCCGGCTCGGGCCGGGTTTTAAAACCCCAATCGGTGCGCGGGTTGCCGATGCAATACAGATAGCCGACCGGGATCTTGACCCAGATGTAGTTGTCGTCGCCGCCAGCCTCGAGCAGCAACACACGGGTGCCGGGGTCGGCTGAAAGCCGGTTGGCCAGCACGCATCCGGCCGAGCCCGCGCCGACGATGATGTAGTCGAATTCTTCAGCGTCGGTCATGCAGTGCCCCCTGGTGGTGTGCCAAGTTAACGGCGAAGGGAGTGCCGGTCCATCCCGGCGAGGCAGCCCGAACCATAGTGGATGGGGTGGATGGCTCCTGCACCAAACGGCATCGAGATCTGCCAGAATGTAGTTGTCATAACTTTTGGAACAGGAGCCATGCACATGCACATCACCACCATAGGTCTCGATCTTGCCAAGAACGTCTTCCAGGTT
>DATLAW010000062.1:0-3434 GCA_035527255.1 Thermohalobaculum sp.
GGACGCCCCGTTAGCGACGTAGATTACTGGTTGGTGTTGTTGATCGTGCCGATGCTCACACCAGTGCTCACGCTCGAGAGCGTCGAGTTGACGTTGGAGACCAGGCTGGCAACGCCGTTGTTGAAGATCGTGTAGACGACCATGATGCCCAGAAGCAGGATACCCGCGGTCAGAGCAACCCAGTCAATCGTCACGGCGCCAGCGTCGTCGCTGAGGAACATAGTGAATTTGGTCATAGAACCCTCCAGATGGTTTAAGTCAGTTTGCTGGAAATCCAGCGTTCAAGTCAGATCCGCATCGAACCCCTTTGATGCGTCCATGGCACATACTGAACTTCAGATCCGCGCCCTGTGATTAGATGAATAGCATTAAATTGCCGATCAGACAAAGGTTGATTATACAAATTACCATACGAACCACTGTATTTACCTTAGATTGTGAAAGTTCTAGTCTAATGTGAGGCAAAGCCTACCGAAGTATGGGGGAACCGTGGCACAATGTGGCAGAACTGTGGCATAAAGATCATTCGACTACTAATGGCCGCGGCGCTGAGCTTGGGAATCAGTGCGGCTGTGGGTGATTCGCCTGCCGAGGCCGGGCTACTAAAGAATAGTGTGCGTGTTGGCGACCGCTCCGCGATGTCCATCGTCCGCAAACCGCTGCCCGGACAGAAGCGCCTGATCCGGCCCCCAAGCCCGGCCACTCGCGCCCCCGTGATACGTGACGTCGAGACGCAAGCCTGGTTCTGGGATGAGCACGATGTCAGCGCCTCCGCCGCTCGACCCGAGCGCTGGACTGCCGCTCTCGCCAGCCTCCACACCCACCGCGACGAGGGTGGCGCCGTGTACTCCGAAGACCGGTTGCGCGGCATCGCCGATAAGTTCGATATCCAGATCGCCGCCGCCGCCCGCGCCCATGGCGTCTCCGAAGTCCTGCTCCTGGCGGTGATCGCGGTCGAATCCGCTGGCCAGACAAAAGCGGCCAGCCCCAAGGGTGCTCAGGGACTGATGCAACTCATCCCCGCCACCGCCCGGCGTTTCGGCGTCGCCGACAGCTTCGACCCGGCCCAGAACATCCTCGGCGGCGCCGCTTATCTCAACTGGCTGCTGAGCAGGTTCGGCGGAGATCCGATACTGGCGATTGCCGGCTACAACGCCGGTGAAGGTGCTATCGACAAATACAACGGCGTGCCTCCGTACACCGAGACCCGTGATTACGTGGTTAAGGTGTTCGACGCTCTGGCCGCCGCCGAAGCACTGTGCCGGGTCGCGGCCGAAACACCCCGCACCACCTGCGGCTGGCCCTCGACGCCACCAACCTGAACCATCAGCCGACCAGCGTTCCCTCGGTTTTGGCGCGAACCTCGTCCAGAGCCACACCGTCGGCCAGCTCGACGATCCTGAAGCCACCGTCAGCCACATCGAAGACGCCCAGATCAGTGATCACCCGGTCGACACATGCGGCCCCGGTCAGCGGCAGCGTGCAGCGTTTCAGCAATTTCGACTCGCCCCGCTTGTTGGCGTGTTCCATCACCACCACGACCCGCTTGACCCCGGCGACCAGGTCCATCGCCCCGCCCATGCCCTTGACCAGCTTGCCGGGGATCATCCAGTTCGCCAGGTCGCCGTTCTCGGCCACCTCCATGGCGCCGAGGATCGCCATGGCGATCTTGCCGCCGCGGATCATGCCGAAACTGCTGGCGCTGTCGAAATAGCTGGTGCGCGCCAGCTCGGTCACGGTCTGCTTGCCGGCATTGATCAGATCGGCATCGACCTGATCCTCGGTCGGGAACGGCCCGATGCCCAGCATTCCGTTCTCCGATTGCAGCGTCACGTCGACGCCTTCGGGAATATAATTGGCCACCAGCGTCGGAATACCGATGCCGAGGTTCACATACATCCCGTCTTCCAGTTCCCGCGCCGCACGCGCGGCCATCTGATTGTGGTCCCAAGCCATGATCTTTTATCTCCTATGTGAGAAAACCACCCACCCCGCCTCCCCGCCCAACCACCTGTGGTCCCCAAGATTGGGTGGTTGGGCGGGGAGGCGGGGTGGGTGGCGGCGCCGCTTCAGGCGGCAGAAACCGTGCGTTGTTCGATCCGCTTTTCGTGCGCGCCCTGGATCATCCGGTGCACATAGATGCCGGGCAGATGGATGCCGTCGGGGTCCAGCGCGCCGCGCGGCACAATCTCCTCGACCTCGGCGACGCAGATGCGGCCGCACATCGCCGCCGGTGGGTTGAAGTTGCGGGCGGTCTTGCGAAACACCAGATTGCCGGTGTCGTCGCCCTTCCACGCCTTGACGATGGCCAGATCCGCCACCAGCCCGCGCTCCAGGATATAGGTCTCGCCGTCGAAGTCCTTATGTTCCTTACCCTCGGCGATCTGGGTGCCAACGCCGGTCTTGGTGTAGAACCCCGGAATTCCGGCGCCACCTGCCCGCATCCGCTCGGCCAGCGTGCCCTGCGGATTGAACTCGATCTCCAGTTCGCCGGACAGGTACTGACGCATGAACTCGTCATTCTCGCCGACATAGGACGAGATCATCTTGGCTACCTGCCTCGTCTGCAACAAAACCCCCAGCCCAAAATCATCGACACCGGCATTGTTCGAAGCCACCGTCAGGCCCTTGACCCCCGAATCCCTGATCGCCGCGATCAGGTTCTCCGGAATGCCGCACAGGCCAAAGCCCCCGGAGGCGATCAGCATGCCGTCGAACAGCACGCCGTCCAGCGCCTCCGCTGCGGATTGGTAGATTTTCTTCATGAACACCTCCGATACCGGCTACCGTGGCTCACCCCAGGCAGGCGCTGAATTTGCGCGCACCATATGGCAGTGCCGCATCAGCCGACAAGACCGATCTCGCAGCCCCGATGCCCGATCAGCCTAACCGTTCCAACAAAGCCCCGATCCGCGCGTTGACCACTCCGGGCGCCTCGACGGTCGCCAGATGACCGCAGGCCGGGATCACGGTATAAACCGCCCCCGGCAGCGCCGCCGCGATTGGCCCATGCAACGATGGCGGGCACACCTTGTCTTCGGCCCCGACAATCACCTCGACCGGCCCGGCATAACCCGCGATCAACGGCACCATCTCGCGCCGCGTATCCAGCGCCCGGGCCTGGGCGCGGGCCACCTCGATCGGCGTCTCAGCCATCCTTTGGCGGGTCTGCGGCCCCAGCCGCTCGGCGACCGAGGCGTCATGCATATAGAACCGGCGGACGAACTTACCGACATAGTCCTCCAGCCCCTCCTCCACCGCCCGCTGCATCAATTTCGCACGCCACTCAACCTCTAACGCGCGCGCGCGCGAGGGATCGGTGTCCATGATCACCGCTCCGGCGACCCGTTCAGGGGCCCGCGCGATCACCTCCATCGCCACCATGCTACCCATCGACAGGCCCGCGACGACGAAGCGTTCCGGTGCGTCCGCCA
>DATLAW010000063.1:0-7794 GCA_035527255.1 Thermohalobaculum sp.
GGCCAGTTCGAATCGGTAACGCCGGAGATCCGGCACTTTTACTTGGCCCGATAGCTATTCATCCAACCAGACAAGGTGAAGGACTTGGCGCGCTGTTGATGATGGGAACTCTCGAACGGGCCCGCGAGTTGGGTTGGCTGCGGGTAGTTCTGGTCGGCGACGAGCCCTATTACTGGCGCTTTGGGTTTAACCGCGAGACGGCACGCGGGCTCGATTTTCCCAAACCTGTCAACCTCAACCGATTACTTGCAAAAGAACTAGATGAAGGTGCAATGCACGCAGTCTCTGGCATGGTACGCCGGTGGTGGCTGGATGAAATATAGAAGAGCGCGAGAAAGTCCTGATAAAAAATTTTTGCCATTCGAAACAAAAACGAACTTAATTATTTGCAATATTCGGAATCGAAGTATAACTTCACTATCATTCGGTGCGTAGGCAATCATGTCTCAGTTTGCATAAACTGCTGACCGCCGGGTTTGAGTGAAAATGAAACGGAGATAAAAAATGGCCGAAACCACAATCGACCATAGCGAGTTCCTTGCACTTACTTCCGACATTGTTGCGGCACATGTCTCAAACAATTCTGTCCCGACCACGGAACTTTCGGGATTGATCGAGACTGTGTTTGGCACGTTGTCGGGTCTAGGTGGCGAACCGCCCGCGCCGGTGGTTGAGCTAAAGCCGGCTGTGCCGATCAAGAAATCGATCACCGACGACTACCTGATCTGCCTTGAAGATGGCAAGCAACTGAAGATGCTGAAGCGCCATCTGAAAACCGCTTACGATATGACGCCAGACGACTACCGGCAAAAGTGGGGGCTTGGGCATGACTATCCGATGGTCGCCCCGAACTATGCTTTGAAGCGTCAAGAACTGGCGAAGAAAATCGGTCTGGGTCGCAAGCCGAAGAAGAAGTGACCACACAAAGCGATGACCGGGCGGCACTCGCCGGGCTCGATTGAGCCGGGTCGTTGCGACCGGCGCTTTGACACGCTAATGAGACGGCGCGCCAGATGTGGGCGCGCCGTTTCACATTGCAGGTGGCTTTAAGCGATGAGCGATCCGAAGAAACTGTTCATCAAGACCTATGGCTGTCAGATGAACGTCTATGACAGCGAGCGCATGGGTGCGGCGCTGGTCGCCGGTGGCTATGTCGAGACTGACACGGCGGACGATGCTGACCTGGTAATCCTCAATACCTGCCACATTCGCGAGAAGGCGGCCGAGAAGGTTTACTCAGACCTCGGCCGCTTGCGCCCGCTGCGCCAGGCGAAGGCCGCCGGGGGTGGGAAAATGACGATCGCCGTGGCCGGATGTGTTGCCCAGGCCGAGGGGGCGGAGATCGTGCGTAGACAACCTATGGTTGATCTGGTTGTCGGCCCGCAGGCCTATCACCGCCTGCCCGCGATGGTGGCCCGCAGCACTGCAAGCGGTGTCGCCGAAATCGACACCGAATTCCCGGCGGAGGACAAGTTCGACCACCTGCCACAACCGCCGAAAGCGCAGCGCGCACCCGCCGCCTTCCTGACCGTGCAGGAAGGTTGTGACAAGTTCTGTGCCTTCTGCGTGGTGCCCTATACCCGGGGTTCGGAGGTCTCGCGCCCAGCCGCGAAATTGCTGTCCGAGGCGCGCGACCTGGTTTCGCGAGGCGTGGCCGAGATCACCCTGCTGGGCCAGAACGTAAATGCCTATCATGGGGCTGCTTTCGATTCCGACTGGAGCCTTGCCCGCCTGATCCGGGCCTTGGCCGAAATCGACGGGCTGGAGCGGATCCGCTACACCACCTCGCACCCGAACGACATGACCGACGACCTGATCGCCGCCCATGGCGAGGTTGCCAAGCTGATGCCCTATCTGCACCTGCCGGTTCAGTCAGGCTCGGACCGGGTGCTTGCGGCAATGAACCGCCGCCACACGGCTGAGAACTATATTCGTGTGATCGAGCGGGTGCGTGCTGCCCGGCCCGACATCGCTATTTCAGGCGACTTCATCACAGGCTTTCCCGGCGAGACCGAGGTGGATTTTCAGGCGACCTTGGCGCTGGTCCGCGAAGTCCGCTACGCGCAATCTTATTCATTTAAGTACTCGCCCCGCCCGGGCACGCCCGCTGCCACAGCGGAGCAGGTGCCCGAGGCTGCCAAAGCTGATCGCCTGGCACGCTTGCAGACACTGCTGACCGAACAACAGGCGGCATTCCAGTCCGATTGCATTGGCCGCACCTTGGCCGTCCTTATCGAAAAACCTGGCCGCCACCCCGGCCAGATGGTCGGCCGATCACCTTATCTGCAGGCGGTGCATCTGGACTGCGACCCCGGTTCGACCGGCAAGATTGTAGATGCGGTGATCATTGGGGCTGCGACCAACAGCCTGTCGGGGCGGCTCGTTACGACCTGAATTCTGTCGGCAAGCCCATTTTTCAGCACGCTTGGGCCGCGCATCCGGGAGACAACAATGCTCATTCATACCGAGGATTCCTGCCTGATCGTCATCGATATGCAGGAACGGCTGGTCCCCGCGATGCAGGCGCCGGCGCGCACGATCCGCAATGCCCGTGTCTTAATGACCGCGGCGCAGGAATTGGCTGTGCCAGTGCTGCTGACCGAGCAATACCCGGCGGGCCTCGGCCCGACCGTCCCGGAGTTAGCCAACGCCGCTGCCAGCGCCAACGCGATCATCCTGCCGAAGATGCATTTCTCGTGCATGGAGGACCCAGGCTTCGCCGCCGCATTCAAGGCGACCGGACGCAAGCAGGCGGTGGTCGCCGGGATGGAGGCGCATATCTGTGTCCTGCAGACTGCGGTCAGCCTGATGGACCAGGACTACGAAGTCTTCGTCGTCACCGACGCAACATCGTCGCGCACCCTCGAGTCCGAGAAAGCCTGTCTCGATCGCTTGCAAGCCTGCGGCGCCGGTATCGTCACCACCGAGATGGTGGTCTTCGAATGGCTCGGCCGGGCCGGGACGCCTGCATTCAAGGCCTTATTGCCGCTGATCAAATAGTCACAGCGACACAACTATGACGGCTTCGTGACTTCCTTTCCGCTTGCGAACCGGCAGTACCTGCGTCAACCTACTATGTGTGGATGGCAAGGGATGCAGGAACTACGTGGCAAATTCAGCGCTCAAGGACATGACAACGCCTGCGGGGCTAAACGAAACCGTAGTCGAATTTCCGGATAATCGCCTGTTGATCGAGCTTTGCGGCCAGTTCGACCGCAACCTCGCGGCGTTCGAGCAGGGCTTCGGCGTCGTCATCATGCGGCGCGGCAACCGGCTGGCCCTGCACGGCCCCGCCGACCAGCGCGATCGGGCGGTGTCGGGGCTCGATGTGCTGTATGGGCGTCTCGAATCGGGCCGCGGGATCGAGCCAGGCGATGTCGAGGCGGTGATCCGCCTTGGCGTCCTGCCGGACCAAGGCGCCGAAGCTGATACCAGCCAACAGTTTGACATGTTCCCCGGCGGGCGGATGGAAATCCGCACCAAGAAACGGGTGATCGGACCACGCTCGCACAACCAGCAAATCTATGTCGCCGATCTTTTCAACCGGGAAATGGTCTTTGGCATCGGCCCGGCGGGGACCGGCAAGACCTATCTGGCGGTGGCGGCGGCGGTATCGATGTTCTTCGACGAGAAAGTTGACCGCATCATCCTGTCACGCCCGGCAGTCGAGGCTGGCGAGCGGCTGGGATTCTTGCCCGGCGACCTAAAAGACAAGATCGACCCCTATCTCCGTCCGCTTTATGACGCTCTGGGCGACATGATGCCGGACAAGCAGCTGGCCAAGCTGATGGAGGAGGGCAAGATCGAGGTAGCACCGCTGGCCTTCATGCGCGGGCGCACGCTGGCCAACGCCTTTGTTGTGCTCGACGAGGCGCAGAACTGCACCGAGATGCAGATGAAGATGTTCCTGACCCGCATGGGCGAGGGCAGCCACATGGTTATTACCGGAGACCCGACCCAGATCGACCTGCCGCGCGGCGTCGGCTCGGGTCTGGTCGAAGCCTTGCGGGTGCTGGAAGGCGTCACCGAGATCGGCTTTGTCCGCTTCACCTCGTCTGATGTGGTGCGCCACCCGCTGGTCGCCCGCATTGTCGAAGCTTATGATGCGCAAGGGAAAACGACCCGGTGAGCACCGGTTTGATGAATAACGATCCGGCGAATGGCACACCGGTGGATCTTGTCATCGAGGAGCCCGCCTGGCGTGAGGCGCTGCCGGACATCGAGGCACTGGCGAACACCGCCGCGACGCTGGCGCTGGAGGGGGCGGGGCTGGATCCGGCGCACTGGACCCTGTGCCTGTTGGCCTGCGATGACACCCGGATCGCCGGTTTGAACCACGATTTTCGCGGCAAGGCGGCGCCGACGAACGTGCTGTCCTGGCCCGCCTTCACGCTGGCGCCAAAGCAACCGGGTGGGCTGCCGGAACGACCCCCGCAGGCCATTTCCGGACTGCGCCAACCGCTCGGCGATGTGGCCATTGCGCTTCAGACCACACGCCGTGAAGCCGAAAACAGCGCAATACCCTTGAAAAATCATGCGATTCATCTGATCTTACATGGATCGCTGCATCTTCTGGGTTTCGACCACGAAACTGACGACGATGCGGAGACAATGGAGCGGATCGAGACGCGCGCGCTGGCGCGCATTGGCGTCGATGATCCATATTTGCGAAGCGATGCGGGCCAGCCGCATCCAGACCGATAGAGTAATGGACGACGGACAAAGTACGACGCCCTCAACCGAGGGCGAAAAGAGCCGGAAAGACGATGCAGACGGTGCCGAAAGTCAACCGAGCCGATCTTTTCTGACGCGGTTATTTCATCGGGCCTCGAGCGCCCTGACCTCCGACAGCGAATCCGATGCGCAGTTGCGGGCGGCGCTTGGCCCGGCGTTCCGGAACACCACCCCCGCCGAACTGGCGATGGTGATGAATATTCTGCGGCTGCGCGAACGGCGTGTCATCGATGTGATGACGACGCGGGCCGAGATCGTTGCCGTCGAGGCCGACGCACCGTTGGCCACGGTGGTCGAGGCTTTCGAGCACGGCTCGTTCTCGCGCCTGCCGGTCTACCGCGAAACGCTGGACGACCCGATCGGCTTCGTCCACCTGAAGGATATCGCGCTGACCTACGGCGTCGGATCGGGGCGCGCGGCGAAGGAATTCAAGCTAACCGACCATATCCGCAAGGCGCTATTCGTTCCCCCATCGATGCGCATCGCCGCGCTGATGCAGCGGATGCAGGCGGCCCGGATCCACATGGCGCTGGTGATCGACGAATTCGGCGGTGTCGACGGACTGGTCACGATCGAGGACCTGGTCGAGCAGATCGTCGGCGATATCGAGGACGAGCACGACAGCGAGGAACTGGCCCAGTGGTCCGAGGAAGCGCCCGGCATATATGTCATCGATGCCCGCGCTGATGTCCGCGACTTCGAGGAGGCCGAGGGTGTGCATCTGCTGCCAGCCGACTGGGAGGAAGACATCGACAGCTTTGGCGGTCTGGTCTTTATGCTGACCGGCCATGTTCCGAGTCGCGGCGAGGTGATTGCCCATCCTGAAGGCCACGAGTTTGAGATCACCGATGCCGACCCGCGCCGGATCAAGCATTTGCGCCTGACCATGCGCGGGGCCGGAAGCGGACAATCAACTGCGCCCCGCGCGGCTGCCGAATAGCCCGCCGATCAGCCCACCCAACTACCTGATACAGCAGAGGCGCTGGATGAATAACGCAGCCAATGGCGCCTTGCCCGACGGTGCTGGCCCTGCCGCCGCCGGTTGGCTTGCCCGACAAGGGCGCTTGCGGCGACTTGGTATCGCGATGCTGGCAGGTGCGGCGATGACACTCGGCCAAGCACCGATCTCGCAACCCTGGGCGCTATTCGTGGCAGTTCCGGTCCTGGTCTGGCTGATCGATGCCGCGCGCTGCCCGCGTGCGGCGGCGTTGACCGGCTGGGGCGCCGGGTTCGGCTATTTTGTCACTGGCCTTTACTGGATCGGCCACGCCTTTTTGGTCGATGCCGATCAATTCGCCTGGCTGATGCCGTTTGCGGTCACATTGCTGCCCGCCTTCCTCGGGCTGTTCTGGGCCGCCGCTTTTGGTTTCGCTCGGCGAATCTGGCCTCAAGGAGATTGGTGGCGGCCGATCGTGCTGGCGGCTTGCCTGACCTTCGTGGAGTTTGCCCGCAGCAACGTACTGACCGGCTTTCCCTGGGGCCTGCCCGGCTATGTCTGGGTTGAGACACCGGTGATGCAGGCGGCAAGCTGGGTCGGTCCCTTCGGGATGACCTTTCTGACATTGGCGCTGACGCCGCTGGTGCTGATCGGCATCGTCGAGCGGCGACGGGCGGCCGCCCTGATCGGGCTTGGCGCCTTGGCCTGCCTATGGGTCGCGGGCGACGTGCGGTTGCGCACGCGCACTGATGTCGCCGCCGGTCCAGTACTGCGGGTAGTCCAGCCAAATGCCGAGCAGAAGCTGAAATGGCAGCCGGAAAACGGGAAGGTATTCTATGACCGCCTGTTGGCGGCGACGGCGGCCCCACCCGACCCTGCCCTCGGCGCCCCGGCGGTGGTGATATGGCCCGAAACCGCGGTGGCCTTCCTGCCCGCCTATCAGCCCGAACGCCGGGCTGAAATTGCCGCGGCGGCGGGCGGCGCGCCGGTCATCCTCGGCGCCCTGCACGGGGTGCAACGAGATGGTGCCGAGCAATGGTTCAACACGCTGACAGTGATCCTGCCCGATAGCAGTCTTGGCCCGCGCTACGATAAGCAGCATCTGGTGCCTTTCGGCGAATATTTGCCTTACGAGAGCGTCCTCGGGCTGATTGGCATGCGCCAGATTGTGCGCCAGGGCGGCTTTACCCCAGGGCAAGGGCCACAGCTGATCGAGCTTCCGGGCCTGCCACCGTTCTCGCCGCTGATCTGCTACGAGATGATCTTCCCGTCCGAAGTTGTTCCACAAGGTAAGCGACCCGACTGGCTGCTGCAGGTCACCAACGATGCCTGGTTCGGCTCGTATGCCGGGCCGCAACAACACCTGGCCCAGGCCCGCATTCGCGCCATCGAGCAGGGCCTGCCGGTGGTCAGGTCCGCCAATACCGGCATCTCGGCGGCAATCGACGCCCATGGCCGGGTCGAGAAGTCGTTACCGATGGGCACCCTCGGCTACTTCGATACCCGTCTGCCCGCCGCGTTGCCCGCCACTCCGTATGCGCGCTTTGGCGATATTCCGGCCATGTCGCTGGTGGTGCTTGTCTTCTTCCTCTGCACGCGACGGCGCGGTCTTCGACCTGTGGGTTGACCAGAACCCACCCGCTATGCCAAAGGAACCGCGTTCACGCCCGCTCGGGGCGTATCAGTAGCGCATTGAATGGAGTGGTGAAAAATGGCCCGTCAGAATTATCTCTTCACCTCCGAGTCTGTTTCCGAGGGACATCCGGACAAAGTGTGTGACCAGATATCGGACACCATCGTCGACCTGATCATCGGTCGCCAACCCGAGGCTCGCGTCGCCGTCGAGACCGCCGCCACAACCAACCGGGTAGTCCTGATGGGCGAGGTCAGTGTCTCGGAGGAGAACGCCTTCAGCCCCGAGGAAATCTGTGCCGCCGCCCGCGAGACCATCCGCGATATCGGCTACATGCAAAAGGGCTTTCACTTCAAGACCGCCCTGATCGAATGCCTGATCCACGAGCAGTCCTCCGACATCGCCCAGGGCGTCAACGCCTCCGAGAACAAGGACGAGGGCGCCGGCGATCAGGGCATCATGTTCGGCTACGCGACCAACGAGACGCCGG
>DATLAW010000064.1:0-3085 GCA_035527255.1 Thermohalobaculum sp.
ACTTGCGCAGGATCGGCGCCAGAACATTCGATCAGCTCATGAACGCCATCGGTGACATTTGTAATCTGTTCACTGCTCAAGAGTGCTGGAATTACCTGAAGGCGGCCGGTTATGCTCCAACGTAATCTCGAAGTGCTTTAATGCTTACAGACGGGTCGGAGTTTAAGCTCGATCTCAACGAGTTCGGCGACGCCTCCTAGAAATGGCGAGGTGATGAGGCGCGATCAATCGACGAAACTAAGCGGGTTTGACCTGCATCCCTTGGCACGTAGTTGACCTCCATATGTCGATCCGCCATGTCTGCTAAGGGCTCGATCCCGTCATTTGACTGATTTTGTCAGTTGTCCGCAATTTTGCAAAGCGGACACCCCCCCTGCAAAACCTCCGTGGCTTTCTTAGGTTTCTGACGCCGCTAGCCATGACCACAGGCCAAACACACCCGCTACCGTTTCACCGACTGCAACACATAGACCCGGATTGCGCTGGCGAGTGAGGCGGGTGGGGTGCGGTCTGCGTCTAATTCGGTCGCCAACTGGTTGACGGATTTGCCCTGCGCCGCTGCCAGCCGTTGGAACTCAACCCAGAACGCCGCCTCCAGGCTGACCGAGGTGCGGTGGCCCTGCAGGGTCAGCGAGCGTTTGACGGGGCGGTCATTCGGTGCGGTCATTCGGGCTCATCGCTGCCATCCCCGAGTTTGTGGCCATCAAGGCGGCGTTGCTCCAGGTCATCCTGCACTGAGCACAGCATCCGCGACGCCTTGGTCTGACCGTGCCGGGCGGCGTTGGCATCGGCCTTGTCGCGCGCCGCCGCGCGGCCCTTGCGCTTGCGCGCGACACGCAGGTTGGTGACCTTGCTGGTCATGGCCTCACTTCGGCCCCAGCATGTCTTTCGGCTGCACCACCCGGTCAAAGGTCGCCTCGTCGACGAAGCCGAGCCGGATCGCCTCCTCCTTCAGCGTGGTGCGGTTCTGGTGCGCGGTCTTGGCGACCTTGGTGGCGTTGTCGTATCCGATCTCGGGGGTCAGTGCCGTGACCAGCATCAGGCTTTCCCACATCAGCTTCGAGATCCGCTCCTCGTCCGCCTCGATGCCGGCGACGCAGTTATCGGTGAAGGCCAGCGCCGCATCGCCCAGCAGCTGCATCGACTGCAGCAGGTTGTAGATCATCATCGGCTTGTAGACATTCAGCTCGAAATGCCCCTGGCTGCCTGCAAAACCGATGGCGGTGTCGTTGCCGAAGACATGGGCGCAGACCTGGGTCAGGGCCTCGCACTGGGTCGGGTTGACCTTGCCCGGCATGATCGACGAGCCGGGCTCGTTCTCCGGCAAGATCAGCTCGCCCAACCCACAACGCGGCCCGGAGCCGAGGAAGCGGATATCGTTGGCGATCTTGAACAGGCTGGCGGCGATGGTTTTCACCGCACCGGACATCTCGACCACCGCGTCATGGGCGGCCAGCGCCTCGAACTTGTTCGGCGCGGTGACGAACGGCAGCCCGGTGATGGCGGCGATCTTCTCGGCCACCATCTCGGCAAAGCCGATGCGGGTGTTCAGCCCGGTGCCGACGGCAGTGCCGCCCTGGGCCAGCGCGTAGATGTTGGGCAACGCCGCCTCGATCCGGCGGATGCCTTGGGCGACCTGGTAGGCATAGCCGCCAAACTCCTGGCCCAGCGTCATCGGGGTTGCGTCCTGGGTATGGGTGCGGCCGATCTTGATGATGTGCTCGAACGCCGCCGCCTTGGCCGCCAATTCGGCGTGAAGCCTCGCCAGGCCGGGGATCAGAACCGTAGTCGCGGTCATCGCCGCGGCGATGTGCATCGCGGTCGGGAAGGTGTCGTTCGAGGATTGCGACATGTTCACATGGTCGTTCGGATGGACCGATTTCTTCGAGCCGATCACCCCGCCCAACAGCTCGATCGCCCGGTTCGAGATCACCTCGTTGGCGTTCATGTTCGACTGGGTGCCCGATCCGGTCTGCCAAACCACCAGCGGGAAATGGTCGTCAAGCTTGCCGGCGACCACCTCGGCGGCCGCCTGGGCGATGACCTTGCCCAAGGTTTTGTCGAGGATGCCCAGTTCCATATTGGTCTCGGCCGACGCCTGCTTTATTACGCCCAGCGCCCGGACCACCGCCACCGGCTGGCGTTCCCAGCCGATCGGGAAGTTGATCAGGGATCGTTGGGTCTGTGCCCCCCAATAGCGGTCGGCGGGCACCTCAAGCGGGCCAAAGCTGTCGGTTTCGGTGCGGCTGGCGGTCATGGGGTTCTCCATCGGCTTAGATCTTCGGGCGATCTATAGCGCTCGGGCTTGGCGCTTGCCAGTGGCAGATGGCGCTCAAGATTGATTGCTCAAGTCTTGCGGAAGCGATCCAGGTTGACGACATCGCCGGTGCCGCGCGGCTTGTCGTCGGTCGGCTTCGGCAGGGTGTCGTCGTCGTCCGCGTCGCCGCCGGTCTCGATTTCATTGAGGCTCAGGACGATTTCGTCGCTCTCGTGGTCGTCGAATTTCAATCCGAATTTCGCCGAGGGGTCGATGAAGGTTTTTACCGCGTCGAAGGGCACCACAAGTGTCTCGGGCCTGTTCGAGAAACTCAGCTTCACGGTGAAGCGGTCGCCCATCACCGCGAGATCGTCGAATTCTTCCTGCAGCACGATCATCATCTCGTTCGGATAGCGCTCGCGCAGCCAGTCGGCCATATCGACGCCTGGGTGGCCGGTCTCGAAAGTGATGTAGAAATAATGCGCGCCGGGCAAGCCGTGGCGGGCGACATGGCCCAGCACTTCGGCCATGACACGGCGCATGGCTTTTTCCATGTAACGCCCATAATTGAGCGTGTCGCTGTTGGCCATCCGCTTGTCGTCCCTCCTGATCTACGCGGAACATAGACGATTCGCGCGCGCAGGGAAGAGGGTCTCGCAATTCACCGTCACGATGCCGCGGCGAGAAGTGCAGGCTTCTGTTGCCAGGTGCCTGCGGACCCCGCCTGAAACGGCTAAGCTCCAGGACTTAGGTTTCGGTTTGCTTACTGCTTACGCAGCAAGGGCCACCGGAGCACGGTTGTCATTGGCAACTGTACATTTCGGGCCG
>DATLAW010000065.1:0-8059 GCA_035527255.1 Thermohalobaculum sp.
GGATATGAGCCGGAATAGATGGATAACGCTCTAACCCTCACACAAACTGATCAAGCGTCTTCCTGAACTTCCCAATGATCTCGTCCACATGAGCCCGTTCAGCGATGAACGGTGGGGCGATGATGGCGGTGTCGCCGGTGAATTTTACGTGGCAGCCGTTCCAGAACAGGGCCTTCTGCATTTCGGTGCCGCGTGTGCCCGGGGCCGGGTGGGGATGCACCTCGACGCCGGACATCAGGCCAATGGTGCGGATGTCCTTGACCAACTCATGGTCCTTCAACGACATCACCGCGCTGGCAAAGTAAGGCGCCATCTCGGCGGCCCGCTCGAACAATCCCTCGCGCTCGTAGATGTCGAGGGCGGCGATACCGGCGGCGCAGGCTGCCGGGTGAGCCGAGTAGGTGTAGCCGTGGAAGAACTCGATTGCGTTCTCGGGGGCGGCGTTGGTCACCGTCTCGTAGATCTCGTCGCGGCAGGCCACCGCACCCATCGGGATGCAGCCGTTGGTCAGCGCCTTGGCCATGGTGCAGATATCGGGCGTGACGCCGAAATGCTGCGCGGCGAAGGGCGAGCCGAGGCGGCCGAAGCCGGTGATGACCTCGTCGAACACCAGCACGATGCCATGGGTATCGCATATCTCGCGCAGCCGCTGCAGATAGCCGACCGGCGGCACGAGGGTGCCGGTTGAACCGGCCACCGGCTCGACAAAGACAGCGGCGATGGTGGCGCCACCATAAGTCTGGCAGTGACGCTCGAGATCGTTGGCCAACTCGACGCCGTCAAGCTGGGGCTGGCCTTCGCAGAACAGCTCCTTGCCAGTGAAGGTGTGGCGCAGCATCACGACGTTGGGCATGGTGACCGGGAAGGTCTCGCGGTTCTTGACCATGCCGCTGAGCGACACGCCGCCCATGTTGACGCCGTGATAGGCGCGCTCACGGCTGACGAAGCGCAGGCGCTGCGACTGGCCGCGGGCGCGGTGATAGGCCATCACCATCTTCAGCGCGGTGTCGATGGCCTCGGAGCCGGAGTTGACGAAGAACACGTGGTTGATCGGCTCGGGCAGCAGGGCGGTCACTTTGCGGGCCAGCTCGAAGGCACCGGCATGGCCGAGGCCGAACGGCGCCGAGTAGGAGTTGGTCAGCAGTTGTTTGTGGACCGCATCGGCGATCTCGGGGCGGGCGTGGCCGGCCGGCGAGCAGAACAGCGCCGACGAGCCGTCGATTACCTGGCCACCCTTGTGGTCGGTGTAATAGACGCCCTTGCCAGCGGCGATCAGGCGGGGATTTTCCTTGAATTCGCGGTTGCTGGTGAAGGGCATCCAGTGCTCTTCAAGCGAGTTCGCGCGGGCGGCGTCGCCCAGGTTGGTGTCATGCATCGGACGACTCCTGTCGCAGAGGTTGATTGGTGCCAGCTTAGCGGCATATGCTGGTGCCAGAATAGTGCCAGAAGGGCAGGAAGGCTCAGGCCACATGCGCGACGCGCTGTACCATCTTGAACGGTCGAAGCCAGCGACCTTGCAGGCCCAGATACGCGAGATTCTTATGGCGGCGATCTCGGCGGGTCAACTGCTGCCGGCCGAGCCGGTGCCCTCGACCCGGGCGATGGCGCGGCGGTTGGGGGTGTCGCGCAACACCGTGACGCTGGCCTATCAGGCGCTGGTGTCCGAGGGCTTTCTGGTCGCGCGCGAGCGCAGCGGGTTCTATGTCGATACCTTGGCCCTGGACGGGTTGACCGGTAACCCGAAGCAGACCCAATGCGCATCGACCGGTGCGGTCGAGTGGCAGTCCCGGCTGATCCGGCAAATGGATACCCAGCGCTTTATCATGCGCCCGCGCGACTGGCAGAAGTATCCGTATCCGTTCATCTACGGGCAGGTCGATCATGCGATCTTTCCAATCGCCGAATGGCGCGATTGTGTGCGCCAAGCGATGGGGAAACTCTGGCTCGATGCCTGGACGGTGGATCAGTATACCGAGGATGATCCGCTGCTGCTGGAGGAAATCTCGCGGCGTATCCTTCCGCGCCGGGGGATTGCGGCGAATCCCGACCAGATCCTGATCACGCTGGGGGCGCAGAACGCCCTCTATATGATCGCCGAGTTGCTGGTTGGCCGCGACACCAGGGTGGTCATCGAGAACCCGGGTTATCCCGATTTGCGCAACATGCTGGCGCTGCGGACGGAGCGGGCGGAAAGCCTGCCGGTCGACGCCGAGGGGATGGTCGCGGGGGCGGCACTTGAGCGGGCCGATCTGGTATTTTGCACGCCCAGCCATCATTTTCCAACCACGGTGACGATGAGCTTGGATCGCCGCAACGCGTTGCTGGCGGCGGCCCGCAAGCATGATTTCGTGATCGTCGAGGACGACTATGAATTTGAGACCAACTACATGGGCACCCCGCTGCCGGCGCTGAAATCGCTGGATCAGGAGGGCAGGGTGCTGCATATCGGCTCGCTGTCCAAGTCTTTGATGCCGGGGCTGAGATTGGGCTACGTGGTGGCCGACGAGCGGCTGATTTCCGAGCTGAGGGCGCTGCGGCGGTTGATGCTGCGCCATCCGCCTGGGAACAACCAACGGGCGGCGGCGTTGTTCATGGCCAACGGTCACTACGATGTGCTGGTGCGGCGCATCCACCGGGTATATCGCGAGCGCTGGCAGGTGATGTCGGGTGCGCTGGCCGAGCACTTGCCGGGATGGTCGCAGTCGCCAGGGTTCGGTGGCTCGAGTTACTGGCTGACCGGGCCTGAGGGACTGGATTCCGAGCGGCTGGCGGCGCGGGCCCTGGAGGATGGGGTGCTGATCGAGCCGGGCACGCCGTTCTATATCGACCCGGCGGAGGGGCGCCGCCGCTTTCGGCTGGGGTTCTCGTCGATCCCTGGGGAACGCATCGAGGAGGGTGTCCGGCGGCTGCGCTCGGCGGTCGATGCGATGGGGTGATTGGGGCGTGCTCGCGGTTCGACATGGCCGCGCACTGGACCCACGTTCCACGCCAACTGGACCTAATGCAATGCCGGACTATCCAATAGGTTCCGCGCAGTCAATCTCGTGGTATCCGGGTCCTCAATCCGCTGCCATCTAGAGCGCATTTTGAAATATCCGGGTCGAACCGAGGTGCCAGGAAAAATCCGGGTATCGTCAGCGGCCCCCCGAACATGGAAGGAAGCGTCCCGATGAAAATGACCACCGAAGAGGCCTTTGTAAAAGTCCTGCAAATGCATGGCATCGAGCATGCGTTTGGGATCATCGGGTCGGCGTTCATGCCGATCTCGGATTTGTTTCCGCAGGCGGGCATCACCTTTTGGGACGTGGCGCACGAGACCAATGGTGGGCTGATATGCGACGGCTATACCCGGTCGACCGGCAAAATGGGGATGGCGATCGCCCAGAACGGCCCCGGCGTCACCGGTTTTGTGACCGCGGTGAAGACTGCCTACTGGAACCACACTCCGATGCTGCTGGTGACCCCGCAGGCCGCCAACAAGACCATCGGGCAGGGCGGCTTTCAGGAAGTCGAGCAAATGGCGCTGTTCCGCGACATGGTCTGCTATCAGGAGGAGGTTCGCGACGCCTCGCGCGTGGCCGAGGTGTTGAACCGGGTCATCGAGAAGGCCTGGCGCGGGTCTGGCCCGGCGCAGATCAACCTGCCACGTGATTACTGGACCCAGGTGATCGATATCGAGCTGCCGCAGATCGTGCGGCTCGAGCGTCCGTCCGGCGGCAGGCAGGCCATTGCCGAGGCGGCGAAGATATTGTCGGCGGCGAAGTTCCCGGTGATCCTGAACGGCGCCGGTGTGGTAATCGGCGGCGCGATCCCGGCATCCAAGGCGCTGGCCGAGCGGCTGGATGCGGCGGTTTGCTGTGGCTATCAGCACAATGATGCTTTCCCCGGCTCGCATCCGCTGTCGACCGGGCCGCTGGGCTATAACGGCTCGAAGGCGGCGATGGAGCTGATTGCCAAGGCCGATGTGGTGCTGGCGCTGGGCACCCGGTTGAACCCGTTCTCGACCCTGCCGGGTTACGGCATCGATTACTGGCCGAAGGGGGCCAAGATCATTCAGGTCGATATCAATTCGGACCGGATCGGGCTGACCAAGAAGGTGAGCGTCGGCATTCAGGGTGACGCGAAGATGGTGGCCGAGCAGCTGCTGGCGCAGCTGGATGACGGCGCCGGTGACGAGGGCCGCAAGGCGCGCCGCGAGCTGATTGCCGAGACCAAGTCGCGCTGGATGCAGACCCTGTCGTCGATGGACCATGAGGACGACGATCTGGGCACCACCTGGAACGAGCGCAGCCGGGCCCGCGACCCGGAGCGTATGTCGCCGCGCATGGCTTGGCGGGCGATCCAGGCGGGGCTGCCTCTCAACGCGATCATCTCGTCCGATATCGGCAACAACTGCGCCATCGGCAACGCCTATCCGACCTTCGAGCAGGGCCGGAAGTACCTGGCGCCGGGGCTGTTCGGTCCCTGCGGCTACGGCTTCCCTTCGATCATCGGGGCCAAGATCGGTTGCCCGGATGTGCCGGTGGTCGGGTTCGCCGGCGACGGCGCCTTTGGTATCTCGATGAACGAGATGAGCTCGATTGGCCGCGACGAGTGGCCTGCGGTCACCATGGTGATCTTCCGCAACTTCCAGTGGGGCGCCGAGAAGCGCAACACGACGCTGTGGTACGACGATAATTTCGTCGGCACCGAGCTGGATCAGAACCTAAGCTACGCGAAGGTTGCCGAGGGCTGCGGCCTGAAGGGAGTGACCGTGCGGACCCAGGCCGAGCTGACTGATGCGCTGGCCGCTGCCTGCAAGGCGCAGGATGACGGGGTGACGACTTTTATCGAGGTGATCCTGAACCAGGAACTGGGCGAGCCGTTCCGCCGCGACGCGATGAAAAAGCCGGTGGTGGTTGCCGGGATCAATCGCGATGACATGCGGCCGCAACGCGGTGCGTGACCTACCGCACCGATGATTAATGCGGCTAGTCCCGGGAACGGGGACAGCCGTTTTTGCATTCGGGTCGGCTTAGGTGCGAAACGGGGTTACTCTGGACACCGCCAATAACGAAACATCGCGTGCAGAAGGTCGTGGTTTGGCCCGGTGCGGAAGTCCTGCGTTAGTGAATTTGCGTGGATTCACGCGGTGAACGTCACGTGCTTATAGGGATTATGAGGACATCCTGCGGGGGGCAGCGCAACGATGGCAACGAGCCCGCCCATCGGTTCGGGCGGGCGCAATGTTCAACGACTAACTCTGGAGATTTCGGTCGATATGGCTAGCCAGTTCGTAGGAAGTCCGGCCGTCGACTAGGAGGCCATGATCACGCTGGTAAGCCATAATGGCTTGCGTGGTTTTCTGCCCGTGTGCACCGTCGATGGCCCCCGGGTCGTAACCCAACTTTGTCAACCCCGCCTGAATTCGGCTAGTGGCGGCTGCGTTGGCGGGCGAGTCCCCTTTCGCCCAAATGGGGTCACCAAGGTTGAGGAAGTCCGAATCGGTCAGACCACCTGTCAATCCACCGGCGACGGCGCCAAGCAGTGCACCCTCCAAGATGGAAAGCCCGGTCACCGCGCCTATAACTGCACCGGCACCCGCACCAATGCCAGCACCTGAAGCCGCGCGGTTGCCCGGGTCGGTGCCGCAGGCCGATAGAAAGAGTGTCGCGCTCGTGGCTAGAGCAATTGCGAGCCGTGTCATCTGAACCTCCGTAAGGTTATGCTGAGCGAAAGAGCAGAATTATAGCTGAAGCTCTCCAAATAATTCTCAATCAGCCGTCGAATGATGGACAAGGACGACCTGAGAGTCATTGATCTTGGTCAACCAAAATGCGTGTGGCCTCAGAAGGATTGGCAAGCCCGTACCTGTTTACCAGGTGGTAGCGAACTGCTTAGTGCTTTCGCATCGTGCAGCGGGTCCATTTCGGGTCTTGATACAGTGGACCGCTCGCACCACCGGCATCGTGACGTGCCAAAGTGCGGTTTCACTTGATGGAAAGCGAAAGTCGTCTCCTGGCTCAACCCGGAAATTCCCTCCTGCGTTCGTTATCGCGTGGTCTGTTGCCCTTCCGTCCCGTAACGGAGGCTTCCGGTCCTGAAATTCACCCGCCCGAGGCCCCGGCTCAAGGCCGGGGAGCTGCGGGGCTGGCCGCCTTTGCATTCGGGTCGGCTTGGGTACAAAACGGCGTTATTCTGGGCACCGCCAATAACCAAACACCGCGTGCCGAAGGTCGCGGTTTGACCGAGGCCGCCGAGCGGCCTGATTGTGGTTCCAACTTGCGAGCTGGCAAACGGTGAAACGGGCCCCGGTTGCCGGGGCCCGCTGCAATGGTCCGGTTGGACTGCTGCTCAGGCGGCTTCGCCAAGCGCGCGGGCCAGGTCGAATAGGCGCCGGCGCTGGTTCTCCGGGATCGCGTAATAGGCCCGGACGAGATCACCGGCCTCCTTGTCGGTGGCGATGTCGCCCCGCATCTCTCCGGTATCGGCCATCTGGCCATCCAGACCCTCAAAGAAGAACGCAATAGATACCCCAAGCACGGTTGCGATATCCCACATCCGGCTCGCGCTGATGCGGTTGGACCCTGTCTCGTACTTCTGGATTTGCTGGAACTTGATACCTACCAAATCACCAAGCTGCGTTTGGGTCATCCCCAGCATCCACCGGCGCTGACGGACCCTCTGCCCTACATAGACATCAACTGAACGTGCCATACCGTCACCCTTTCAATCATTTACTTGCCACCCCTGGCTTCACCTATTAGGCGAGCGAATTCGGATCAAATTGTGGCAATGCGAGGCTGAATCATGATTTTGATAATAAACTTGCTAATACCCTATTAATTTTTCAATTAACAAAAGAATACTATTGAACACTCGTATACGGCCTCAGGCTCTATTCAAGGTCATCGCACCACGCGATTTCTGAACGTCGATTGGTGTTCTCGATTCTGCGCAGAAAGGGGTTGCGGATCAGCCATCTTTTGCATGCACGATCAGTGGTGCGCTCAATTTGAGCTACGGTAGCTCCTGTCGCAAAACCGAAAATCCCTCCTTCGCCCGTTATCGCGTGGTCTGTTGCCCTTCCCTCCCGTGACGGAGGCTTCCTGTCCTGAGATTTGCGTGCGCGAGGCCGGGGAAGTGCGCCGTGGAGTCGCCGCGCATCAGACCGCGCGGGAGACTTCGCCCCCGGGTTCCGGGCGGGTGAGGCTGGTGAAGAGCTGGCCCGTAAGCGTGGCGTCGTCCTCCGGCTCGCCAGCCGACCTGCCGCCTGTGATGCTGGCGCGGTTTACGCCAAGCTCGGCGATGGCGGCCAACCGGGTTGACTGTGCCTGGGCGGCGATGCGGCGGTCAGGCCCCGAGGGTGAAGCCGGGGCGAGGGCAGCGGCAATGACGACCGACATTTTAACGATGGTCGCCTCCGGGTCGCCCTTGACCGGGGCGGTGTCGATGGGCACCGAGCCGGCGACGGCATAGCGCCTGCCGTCCGGGCCGGTTTGGTAGGAGAAGGACGGGCTGCCTGCATGAGCCCCGCCGGCCCGGGCATGGGCCTGTTCGTGCTGATGCACCTCGCGGTCGCGGGAGGCCATCTGGCGGATCACGTCGCGCTCGCCGGCGCCGAGCCCATCCGGCGGGGCGGCGTCGGATGTTTGCGAAGCTGCACTTTGCAATTCTGTGGCTTGCGACAAAACCAATCCGCGGGTGGCTTCTGGGCCGAGGGCAGGTTGGATCGAGCGTGCGGCGTCGTGGGCGGCATCCGCCGTGGCATCCCCGGCGGCTGGGACGGGGAGCGGCACCTCCGCCGCGCCACGGGCGGGGTTGGCGCCGCCTCCGCGCGCACCGGGTTGGGGTGCGATCGCGGCGGTGATCGTATTGATCGCGGCGCCAAGCATAGCAGTCTCCCGTCCTCACACCCAGTGTGC
Organism: Thermohalobaculum sp.; assembly: GCA_035527255.1. Lineage (GTDB taxonomy): Bacteria > Pseudomonadota > Alphaproteobacteria > Rhodobacterales > Rhodobacteraceae > Thermohalobaculum. Next base: position 7,905 of record DATLAW010000065.1, read on the forward strand.
CTGCAATTGTGTTACCAAGGTGCTAAGTTTCCGGCGCGGTGTGGCGCAGGGTTGGGTGATTCTGGGGAACCTGAATGCAAAAGCTGGAAATATACCAATCCCTGTGGTCGATGCAGCCGCATGGGCTGGACGGCGTGAAGGTGCCGGTGGAGGAG
>DATLAW010000066.1:0-30167 GCA_035527255.1 Thermohalobaculum sp.
GATTCCTGAAGCAAGCAATGACCATGCCGAGCGGGTTTTGAGCTTCGGCAGATCGATGCTGGCCTCGCTGGACAGTGTTGATCTTGATGAAGTGCCGTTCCGGATCCGCATCGGCATCCACACCGGCCCGGTGGTGGCCGGCCTGCTCGGTCGCCACAGATTTGTCTATGACGTCTGGGGTGAGGCGGTAAACATCGCGAGCCGTCTGGAATCGCAATGTGCGCCCGGCTGCGTTCTGATCTCCGCGGCGACGCGCCAGGCATTGACCAGTGATTGGCCGGTGAAACCACAGGGTCTTCTCGATCTGAAGGGCATCGGCGGCGTCTCGGCCTTTGTTGTGACCGCTTGAATTCACCGGCAGTCGGCCAGTCAGACCGCCTCACCGGCTGCCCGTCCGCTCGACCAGGCCCATTGGAAATTGTAGCCGCCGAGCCAGCCGGTGACATCGACCGCCTCGCCGATAACATAGAGACCGGGAACGGCTTTCGCCTCCATGGTCCGCGATGACAGTGCGGCGGTGTCGATTCCGCCGAGGGTGACTTCGGCCTTCGCGTAGCCCTCGCTGCCCGACGGTGTCAGGCGCCAATGGTTGAGTTGGCCCCCCAGATCGGTCAGCAGACGGTCCGTCAACTCACCAATCGGGCGCTCAGGCAAGTGTGCGGCGGCAAACGCGGCGGCGAGACGGGCGGGCAGTATCTCGGACAGGACGGTCTTGGGTTCCGCCTTTGACCGGGCGCGCTTGCGATCCAGCAGAAACTCGGCCGCGTCGAGGTCGGGGAGAATGTTCAGGGATATCTCCATGCCTTCACGCCAATAGGACGAGATCTGGAGAATGGCCGGGCCTGACAGGCCGCGATGGGTCAACAGCATCGCCTCGCGAAATGCCGTGCGCCCGCAGGACACGATACATTCAAGCGAGACGCCGCTGAGGGGCTGCATCAGCTTCAGATCATCAGCGCTGAAGGTCAGCGGCACAAGCGCCGGGCGAATCCCGGAAAGCGGCAGACCGAACTTACGGGCGGCATCGTGGGCAAAACCAGTGGCACCCATCTTCGGAATTGACAATCCGCCGCTGGCAAGAACCAGTGCCGGGGCGATGAAATCACCGCGATCGGTGGTAACCTCGAACCGGTCGGTTCGGCAAACCCCGCTGGTCCGGTACGAAAGGCGGAGATCGACCCCCGCAGCCTCGCATTCCGCCAGCAGCATGGCTACCACCGCACGTGCCGACCCGTCGCAAAACAGCTGGCCGAGGGTTTTTTCGTGCCAGGCGATGCGGTGCTTGTCGATCAGGCCGATAAAATCGTGCTGGGTGTAGCGAGCAAGCGCCGATTTGCAGAAATGCGGGTTGGCCGAAAGGAAATTCGCCGTGCCTGCGTTGATGTTGGTAAAGTTGCAGCGCCCGCCGCCGGAGATCAGGATCTTCTTGCCCGCCTCATCGGCATGGTCGAGCAGCAGCACCCGGCGGCCCCGCGCGCCCGCCGTCAACGCACACATCAACCCTGCCGCGCCAGCACCAATGATGATAACGTCGAAACTGGTGGCACCGCCCCCGCTCATCGAGGTTCACCGGTTTGGCCGCGTCCCAAGGTATTTCGATGGCGGTCCACTATTTCTGTCATCGTTATTCGACTCAATTTCGCTCGCCAGTACCGGATTTGGTTCAATCGAGGATGCTCCTGTGGCGCGAGGAAGCAGTATACCAAACATCTCACGGTACCTAACGCCAAGCGGATACGCGATCGAGCCAAATCCATTTTCCCGCGGGTGCTGCGTTCTCCACGCCTAATCCTGTCCCTGTTTCGTCGGCCATACAGGCGATCTGGGGTCAATGCTGGCACAGGGAACAGATCGAGCTTGCTCATCGGCGGCAAACCCGCAATCCTGATTGGCAGGGGCCAGGGGTCACATCCGGCCCAGTTCCGGGAGGACGAGTACGCAATGTATCGGGCGCGCCTTTTCGCCGTGCGCCATGCACGGGCCTTCGAATGTATCTATCAGCGGCTCGAGCGCCTGATGGTAACGCTCGACCCGGTTTTTGCCCGCATCGGCTACAATCGGGTCGAGCGGTCGGTCGCGCTGATCGAGCGCGGCGTCAAGGGGCTGCTGTTCGATTGCCAGATGTGTGGCCAGTGCGCGCTGTCCTCAACCGGCATGTCCTGCCCAATGAACTGCCCGAAGCAGCTGCGAAATGGCCCCTGCGGCGGGGTTCGTCCCGGTGGCTACTGCGAGGTCAAACCGTCGATGAAATGCGTCTGGTGCCTGGCCTGGGAGGGGGCGGAGCGGATGGAGGGCGGCGACAAGATCCGCGAGGTCCTGCCGCCTGTTGACCACAGCCTCAAGGGCTCGTCGGCCTGGCTGCGGGTCAGCCGTGAGAAAGCGGCGCAGCTTCGGCAATCGCGCGATGCGGCGAAAACCACCCTGGCGCAGGCGTTCCCCGGTGCCCGTGAGAACGAGCCGTCAACCGCCCCACTGGCGCCGGAGCCGCCCAACGCTGTCAATCGCGAGGCCCAGCGATGAGCCCGTCTTCGAGCGATTTCCCCGAACTGATGCGCGGCTACGAGACGCCGCCGCCCGGCCATGTCTCCGGCAGCCGGCTGGAGCGGGTGTTGCGGGCTGGCAAGTTCGCCGTCACCGCCGAGCTAAACCCACCGGACAGCGCCGACCCGGCCGATGTGTTCGACGCGGCGCAGCCACTGGGCGAGGTCGCCGACGCGCTGAACGCCACCGATGCATCGGGCGCCAACTGCCATATGTCGTCGATCGGTATCTGCGCGCTGCTGACGCGTGCGGGCTACGACCCGGTCTACCAGATCTCGTGCCGCGACCGGAACCGCATTGCCATCCAGGGCGACGTTCTGGGTGCGGCGGCGATGGGGGTCCGCAACGTCCTTTGCCTCACTGGCGACGGTGTTGGGGTTGGCGATCAACCGGGGGCGAAGCCGGTCTTCGATTTCGACTCGATCTCGCTCCTGCGGGCGATCCGGACCATGCGCGACCAGGGCGTGTTCCTGTCGGGTCGCAAGATCGCCCGCCCGCCGCGCATGTTCCTCGGTGCCGCCGAGAACCCCTGCGTCGAGCCGCACCAATGGCGCCCGGACCGGCTGGCCAAAAAAGTCGAGGCCGGGGCCGAATTCATCCAGACCAACTACATCTACGACCTGCCGCTGTTCGAGAAGTTCATGTCCCGCGCCCGCGACCTTGGCCTCGACAAGCGGGTGTTCATTCTGGCCGGCGTCGGCCCGCTCGCCTCGGCCAAGGCGGCGCGCTGGATGCGCTCGAATGTCCCCGGCATTCACATCCCCGATCATGTCATCGACCGCATGGAAAAAGCCGCCAAACCGGGCGACGAGGGCAAGCGCCTCTGCATCGAACTGATCCAACAGATCCGCGAGATTAAGGGCGTCGCCGGGGTCCATGTCATGGCCTACCGGCGCGAACACCAGGTTTCCGAGATCATCCTCGAATCCGGCGTCCTGAAGGGCCGCGCAACCGTCGGCGGACGCCGGGGGCGGGGAGCCGGAGTGCCAACCGCATGAGCCGAAAAGGAAGCCCGATGCCCTGGATCGATACTGTTCCCTACGACCAATCAGCGGGTCGCCTGCGCCAGCTTTATGACCGGGTGAAGGGACCGGGCGACAATGTAGATAACATCATGATGATGCACAGCCTGCGCCCGCATTCGATGGAGGGGCACATGACGCTGTACAAGAATGTGCTGCACCACACCGCCAACACCATGCCGAAGGCCTTTCTCGAGACCCTCGGCGTCTGGGTCAGCCTGCTGAACCGCTGCGCCTATTGCGTCGAGCACCATTTCACCGGACTGGCCCGCCTGATCGGCGACATCACCCGGTCAGCAGCGATCCGGGCCGCGCTGGAGGCGGCTGCAATTGAGACCGGCCCATTCGAGCCAAAGGAGAAACTGGCGTTACGCTACGCCGAAGCCCTGACCCGTGACCCCGCCTCGGCGACCGAGGCGATGGTCACCCACATGCGCGCCGCTGGCTACAACGATGGCGAAATCCTCGAGATCAACCAGGTCACCGCCTATTTCGCCTATGCCAACCGCACCGTGCTCGGCCTTGGCTGCTCGACTGAGGGCGACATCCTCGGCCTGTCGCCGAACCAGTCGGACGACCCCGGAAACTGGTCCCATACCTGAACCCGGCGGGTGGCGGACCGACGATTTGCCCACAGCGACTCGAAGCCCCGCATCAAGTCCGGGGAGTTGGAGTGTCTACCCTACCCCATGCCTATTCCCCCAGATCCAGCACCACCTTGCAGGCGCGGCCCTCGGTGATCGCCTCGAAACCCTTGGCGTAATCCTCGAAGGCCAGCCGGTGCGAGATCACCGGGCTAACATCCAGCCCCGATTCCAGCATCGCCAGCATCTTGTGCCAGGTCTCATACATCTTGCGGCCATAGATACCCTCGAAGGTGATGCCCTTGAAGATCGCCGTGTTCAGATCGACCTCGGGCTTGCTTCCGAACAGGCCCAGCAACGCCACCTTGGCGCCGCAGATCACCGCGTGGATCATCGCGTCAAACGCAGGCCCGGCCCCGGACATCTCGAGTCCGACGTCGAAGCCTTCCTTCATGCCCAGATCGCGCATCACGTCGTCCAGATTCTCAAGGTCGGCCCGCACCCCGCGCGTTGCCCCCATCCGCACCGCCAGCGCCAGACGCTCGTCGTTGAGATCGGTCACCACGATATGCCGCGCGCCCGCGTGCCGGCACACCGCCGCCGCCATCAGCCCGATCGGCCCGGCCCCGGTGATCAGCACGTCCTCGCCAACCAGATCGAAAGCCAGCGCCGTGTGCACCGCGTTGCCCAGCGGGTCGAGGATCGAGGCGACCTCGTCGGAGATGTTATCCGGCACCGGGCGCACATTCGCCTCCGGGATCACCAGATATTCGGCAAAGGCACCCGCCCGGTTGACCCCTACCCCCTTGGTCCGGGCGCAGATATGGGCCCGCCCGCTCAGGCAATTGCGGCAATGCCCGCAGGGCAGATGCCCCTCGCCGGAGACCCGCTCGCCGGGCTTCACGTCCTCGACATCCTTGCCGACCGCCTCGACTACGCCGACATATTCATGCCCCACCACCAGCGGCACTGGCACGGTCTTCTGCGCCCAGTCGTCCCATTTCCAGATATGCATGTCGGTGCCGCAGATCGACGCCATCCGCACCTTGATCAGCACATCTCGCGGGCCGGGCTCCGGCTTCGGCACGTCCTGCAACCACAGGCCGGGGGCGGATTGCGCTTTGACCAGTGCTCTCATGATTGTTCATCCATCCATAGATCGGTGCTGAGGTATTTCAGCCCCGAGTCGCATATTATCACCGCGACCGTACCACCCTTCACCGGGCCATCCAGAAGCTGCAACGCCGCGGCCACGTTGGCCCCCGCCGAGAACCCGGCGAAGATCCCCTCCTCACGCGCCAGGCGCCGCGTCATGTCGCGCGCCTCCCGGCCCGAGACCTTGAGATAGCCATCAAGCGGCACGCCCCGCAGGTGGTCGAGTTCGCGTTTCAGATAGCCGCCGCCCTGGATCGGATGATCCGGCCGCGAATCATTGCCGCCCGCTAGCGCCTCCGCCCCTTCCGGCTCGACCGCGTAGCAGCGGACGGCGGCGTCGAGCGACTGGAAGAACTGCGCACACCCGGCCAGCGTCCCCGCCGATCCGGCAAAATCGCAGAAGGCGTTGATCTGCCCGCCCGATTGCATCCAGATCTCCGGCCCGGTGCCGTCGCGGTGCGCTTCCGGGTTGCCGGAGCGCAGGAACTGGTCGGCCCGGAACGCCCCGCGCCCGGTTGTCAGGCGCTGCGCCGCCGCCTCCACGAGGTCAAGATCGGCGCCCGACACCTCACCGGGCCGCGATCCCGGCGCCTGATCCACCAGCACAACCTCGGCTCCGAGCGCCCGCATCATCCGTGCCCGCTCGGCCGAGTTGCCCTTCGACATCACGGCGACAAAGGGATAGCCCTTCACCGCGCAGACGATCGCCAGACCGGTTCCCATGTTGCCTGAGGTCAGCTCGACCACGCATTGCCCCGGCGCCAGTTCACCCGAATGCTCGGCGTTCTCGATGATGCGCCGCGCCGCGCGGTCTTTTTTGGAAAACCCAGGCAGCAGGTAGTCGAGTTTCGCCAGTATCCGGCCATCGACCCCGGCCATCAGCCGGTCCAGCGCCACCAGCGGCGTCGCCGCCATCGCCTCGATGACCGACGGCAACACGCTGGCGCGTGCGCGAAAACCATCGCCCGCGGTATCCGTCACTTGATGACCCCCAACTCACGCCCGACACCAACGAACACCTCGACTGCCCGGTCGATATCCGCCGTCTCATGCGCCGCCGACATCTGGGTGCGGATGCGCGCCTGCCCGCGCGGCACCACCGGGAAGGCGAAGGCGGTGACATAGATCCCGCGCGCCATCATCTTCGTGGCAAACTTCTGCGCCAGCACCGCGTCGCCCAGCATTACCGGGATGATCGGGTGGCCAGCACCCGCCAGAGTGAACCCGGCGGCGGCCATCCCGGCCCGGAACCGCGCGGCGTTCGCCGCCAACTTTTCGCGCAGCTCGCCATTGCCGCTGACCATCCGCAGCGCCTCGCGGGTCGCCTCGACAATCGCCGGGGCCAGCGAGTTCGAGAACAGATAGGGCCGCGCCTTCTGGCGCAGCATCTCGACCAGCGGCCCCGGCCCGGCGACGCACCCGCCAGAAGCCCCGCCCAGCGCCTTGCCGAATGTGGTTGAGACCAGATGCACCCGATCGCGCACGCCCCAGAAATCCGGCGTGCCAGCCCCGTTCGGGCCGATAAAGCCGGTGGCGTGGCTGTCATCGACCATCACCAGCGCATCATGTTTTTTCGCCAGATCGCAAACCGCCGGCAGGTTGGCGACGATGCCATCCATCGAAAATACACCGTCGGTGACCACCAGCCGGTGCCGCGCGCTCGATGCTTCTTTCAGCTGCGCCTCCAGCTCGGTCATATCGTTGTTGGCGTAGCGGAACCGCTGTGCCTTGCACAACCGCACCCCATCGATGATCGAGGCGTGGTTCAGCGCATCCGAGATCACCGCATCCTCGGCCCCCAGTAACGCCTCGAACACCCCGCCATTGGCATCGAAGCAGGACGAGAACAGGATCGCGCTCTCGGTGCCCAGAAACACCGCCAGCTCACGCTCCAGCGCCCGGTGGATGTCCTGAGTGCCGCAGATAAAACGCACCGAGGCCATGCCAAAACCATGCTCGTCCAGCGCCCGCCTGGCCGCCGCCATCAGGCGCGGATGGTCGGCCAGCCCAAGGTAATTGTTGGCGCACATGTTCAGAACAGGCTCGGGACCATGGTCGGTCGCCACGGTGATGTGCGCCGACTGCGGCGTCACGATCTCACGCTCGCGTTTGCGCAGACCCTCGGCTTCCAGGGCATCAAGCTGGGCCTGGATATCAGCGATCAGGGCATGGGACATTACACTCTCCTTTCGGCTGTGGGCCGAGGCTTGGACCGGCGCGCGCACCAGATCAACGCCGCCCCCCGGTTCAACGCGCGGCGGGCTCAGCGCGCAGCGGGTGGCGGCAGCATCCGGCTATTGCGCCGTTCACGCCAGGCAGTCAACGCGCCCGACCCGGCGATCAGGCCCATGCCCGCCAGCATCGACGGCTCCGGGAAGTCACCGAAGATCACCAGGCCCCAGAACGTCACAAAGATCAGATAACAGTAATCGAACGGCGCCAGCCAGCTCGATTCGGCGCTCTGGTAGGCCATTGTCAGGCTCAGATTGGCAGCGACATTCAGCACCGAGCACAAGCCCGCGAGCAGCAGAATCTCCAACCCGAGCGGCACCCAGCCCCGGGCCAGATACGGCACCGCCGCCTCGACCTCGGCACTGGCCGGGAACAGCCCCAGCACACCCAGCCCCAAAGCGCCCGCCGCGACATAGGACACCGCTACGCCGAACGCCAACGTCACCGGCGATTCCTGCCGGCAGTAGCGCCGCGTGGTGATCACCACCCCGGCGTAGCAAAGGCCCGCCCCCACCGGCAGCAGCTTCAGCCAATGGAACCCGACGCTGGCCGGTTGCAGGATCAGGAATGCCCCCACAGCACCGGCCAGCACTGCGCCGATGCGCCATGGGCCGACCTTTTCGCGCAGCACGATTGCCGACAGGACGGTCACGAAGATCGGAAAGGTATAAAGGCCCGCGCCCATCTCGGCCATGGTCAACCGCGGCACGCCTCCATAGAAGCACATCGTCGCCAACAGCAGGAACAGGCTGCGCACCGCCACCGGCCAGAAGCGTTTCGGCCGTTTCGGCGGCGTCCCCCAGATCACCCTAGCCAGAATCAACAGAAGCAACAGGTTGCCGCTCGAGCGCAGGAACTGGAACTGCCACAGCGAAGTATCGGCCCCAGCCAGCCGCACAATCGAATCCTGAAGCGCCAGCACCACCAACGCGCCCAGCATCAACCCTGCCGCAAGGCTGGGCCGATCCGCCGCGTTGCCATCGAAGATGCTGGACCGTGCCATTGCTGCCGATTTCAGGTTGCGGGCGCCATGATCAGCGTCGGGCGCCAGATCAGCACCGATGCGCGGGAACCGCAAGCCCTAACGCCGCGCACCTACACCCCCACCCGCGCCACCGCCAACAACCCATCCAAATCCAGATGCACCTCCAGATGATCGGCCAACCGGTCCAGCGTGGTGTCGATCTCTGTCTCGAAATTCAGGCCTGAAGCCGGAGCACCGAGCGCCCGCAAAAATGCACCGCGGAACGCATCGCCGGCGAACAATCCATGCAGATAGGCACCGGCGACGCGCCCGTCCGGCGACTGCGCGCCTTCATCCCGCCCGCCGATCCGAAACACCGGCCGGGCTCGGTCAGCACCGTCCGTGCGGCCGATATGGATCTCGTAGCCCGCCACCGGGCAATCGCTGGCGAAGTGTTCGCCGGTGACCCGGCTCAACTGCTTCTCCGGCGTCATCACCGTCTCGACATCCAGCAGCCCCAGCGCGGCGCTGGTGCCCGGTGCGCCCTCGATCCCCTCCGGATCGGCGATCGAGCGCCCCAGCATCTGGTATCCACCGCAGATGCCAAAGATACGCCCGCCCCGGCGGCGATGTGCCATCAGATCAATGTCCCAACCCTGGGCGCGCAGAAAATCCAGATCGCCCCGGGTCGACTTCGAGCCCGGCAAGATTACCAAATTCGCATCACCGGGGATCGGCTGGCCGGCCGCCACCATCTCGACGCTGACGCCAGGTTCCAACTTTAGCGGATCGAGGTCGTCGAAATTGGCGATCCGCGACAGTTGCAGGCAGACGATCTTGGCCATGCCCCCCGCCGTCGCCGGGCGAATATCGGCGGCATCCTCGGCTGGCAGCTTCAAAGCATCGGCGAACCACGGGACGACGCCAAAGCCGCGCCAGCCGGTCCGCTCCACAATCATCTCATATCCACTATGAAACAAACTAATATCACCGCAAAACTTATTGATAATAAACCCTTTTACAAACTTGCAGTCCGCATCCGAAAGCACTGCCTTGGTCCCGACGATCTGTGCGATCACGCCGCCCCGGTCGATGTCGCCCACCAACACCACCGGCACTCCGGCGGCACTCGCAAACCCCATATTGGCGATATCGCCAGCCCGCAGGTTGATCTCCGCCGGGCTGCCCGCCCCCTCGACCAGCACCAGGTCAGCGCCAGCCGCAATCCGGCCAAAACTGTCGATCACGCCTTTCATCAGCGCTGGTTTCAGGGCTGCATAGTCGCGCGCCCTGGCATGGGTCAGCCGCTGCCCCTGCAACACCACCTGCGCTCCGGTTTCGGTCTCGGGCTTCAGTAGCACCGGATTCATATGCACCGAGGGCGCCACCCCTGCCGCCCGCGCCTGCAGTGCCTGCGCCCGGCCGATCTCGCCGCCATCGGCCGTCACGGCGGCATTGTTCGACATGTTCTGCGGCTTGAACGGCCGCACCGCCAACCCGCGCTTCGCGAAAGCCCGGCATAGCCCGGCCACCAGCACCGACTTGCCGACATTCGAGCCGGTGCCCTGGATCATCAAAGCCGCCGTCACGAACTACCCTTCAAGACAAACGGCAATCCCGCCGCGACGAACTCCACATGGTCCGCCACGGCGGCGATCCGCTGGTTCAACCGCCCCTGCGCATCGCGAAAATCACGCCCCAGCGCATTCATCGGCGCCAACCCCATGCCAATCTCATTCGAGACCAGAACCACCCGGCACGGCACCACGGCCAACGCCGCCACCAACGCGTCAATCTCGGCCGCCACGTCCCGCTCGTGGTGCATCAGGTTCGACAGCCACAGCGTCAGGCAGTCGATCAACAAGGTCACTCCCTCCGCCGCATGGGCACGGATCGCCTGAGCCAGTTCCAGCGGCTCCTCGACCAGTCCCCAGGTCTCGCCCCGCGCAGCCTGATGGAGCCGGATCCGCTCCGCCATTTCACCGTCAAGCGCCTCGGCGGTGGCGATAAATACATGCGGCGGCTTGCCCGCCAACACCAAAGCCCGGGCCGACTTACCCGAGCGCGCGCCGCCGAGGATCAAACTGACCCGGGCCACTACACCTGCTCGCCCATCTTGGCGGCTGGAGCAAAGCGGATCGCGGTCGCATAGGGCACCGCCTCGGCCAGAACAGTATCATAACTGGCCCCGGTCGCGATCATGCGAGCCGCCCTGATCGGCCCGGCATGGCAGACCAATGCAGTCTCAGGCGAAGCCTCAGCCAACACCGCGCCAACCCGCGCATGAACCTCAGCAAATGTCTCGCCACCCGGCGGTGCGATGCGCCAGGGATCGGCGGCCCAACGGTCACTATCGCTGCGCCGGATCAGGTCCCAGGGCATCCCCTCCCAGTCGCCGAAATTCAACTCCCACAGACGTGGATCAAAGCTCAGCGCCACCCCATCACGGGCCGCCAGCGCCTCGGCCAGCCCACGGCAGCGCAGCGCCGGGCTGGCAATGATCCGCATCAGCCTCGGGGTCTCGGCAAGGGCGCGCTCGATATCCGCCTCGCCCTCCGGCCCAACGCCGATATCCATCCGGCCATAGCACGTCCCGGCGGGTACCTCCGGCCTCGGATGACGCAGGAATATCATGCCCAGGTCAGGGCCAGCGAGACCAGAACCGCGATCTCGCCCAATTGCGCCATCATCCCCAGCCCGTCGCCCGTATAGCCGCCGATCCGGCGTGTCATGTAATTCAGGAACACGTCGGACACCACCATCGCCAGTGCCAACGCAACCATCCCGGCCCACCCGCCAAGGATGCCCAGCGCCAGCGCCGTGCCCATCGCCACGACAACTTCGCCGTTCCGCGCGCCAGCTGCAAAGCCGCTGCCCAGCCCCTCGGGCCGAGCATAGGTTGCCATTGCCGTCGCCGGAACCATCATCGCCCGACTGATACCACCGGCCATCATAAGGGCGATTACCCCGCTGACCGGGGTCAGGCTCGACAGGGCGGCCCAGCGCAGACCAACCGAAAACACCAGCGCCAGCGCGCCATAGCTGCCGATCTGGCTGTCACGCATGATCTCCAACGCCTGCGCCCCGGTCTTGCCGCCGCCAAACCCATCGGCGCAATCGGCCAGCCCGTCCTCGTGCATTGCTCCGGTCAGCAGAACGATCGCCCCCAGGGCCAACCCAGCGGCAAGCACCGGCGGAAACACCATCCCAGCCAGCCACCAGACCAATCCACCGAAGGCACCGATCAGCGCGCCAATCACGGCGAAATACCTGCTCGCCCGGACGATCCGATCCTCAGCCCAGCCAATCCAGCCGGGAACCGGCATCCGGGTCAGGAATCCCGCCGCCGAAAGCAACAGCACCAGTTCATTACGGACCCGGTTCATTCGTCCCTCCCCGAGACAGAATTTTTTCCAGACACCTGAGCGCTCTCAAACGTCGCCATCTCGTTCAACATCGCGCAGGCCGAGCGCAACAGCGGCAACGCCAATAGCGCGCCAGTCCCCTCGCCCAGCCTCAGATCGAGGTCGATCAGCGGCTCGACCTGCAGCCAGTCGAGCAACCTTACATGACCCGGCTCCTTTGATCGATGGGCAAAGACACAATAGGACTTCGCCTCGGGCCGCGCCGCCAGTGCCGCCAAAGCAGCAGCCGTGGCGATGAACCCGTCCACCAGAACAACCGCGCCCGCCGAGGCTGCACCGACCAGCGCCCCGGCCATCGCCGCGATCTCGAGCCCACCAAACGCCGCCAGCGCATCCACCGGCGCGAGCGGCCCGGGCCGTCGCGTCGCCGCCCGTGCCAGCACCGCCAGCTTGCGGTCAACGCCATGCGCATCCAGCCCCGCCCCCGGCCCGGTCAGCACGCCGAGGTCAATTCCGGCCACCGCATGGGCCACCAGCGTTGCCGCCGAGGTGTTACCGATGCCCATCTCGCCCAGCGCGATCACCTTGGCACCTCCTGCCACCGCCTCCGCCGCCAGTGCAGCGCCAAAGGCCAGTGCCCGGCCCACTTCATCGGCCGTCAGCGCGTCTTCGACTGCGGCATTGCGTGTGCCCTTGCGAATCCGCGCGCGCACCAGCCCCGGCGAATCCGCCAGCGCGGTGGCGACGCCGGCATCGACCACAGTCACCTCGGCCCCATTGGCCCGGGCGAATACCGTCGAGGCAGCCCCTCCGGCCAGAAAGTTCAACACCATCTGCGCCGTCACCTCCTGCGGCCAGGCGGAAACCCCCTCGGCGACGATCCCGTGATCTCCGGCGAAGATGAACAGCCGCGCCGGGTCGGCGAGTGGCGCGCGCGTGCCCTGCGCCAGCGCCATCTGCAGGGCCAGCGCCTCGATCCGGCCGAGCGACCCCGGCGGTTTGGTCTTGAAGTCAATGGCAGTTTGCACCGCCGCGCCCAGCGCGGCGTCAACAGGATGGATGGTATATTCAGCAAGCATCGATCAGCCCTCGCCCCCAAAGGCCGGTATCCGGGCGATGAAATGTCCCTTCACCCCCTGCGGCCACTGCCGAAACGGCACCTGGCCAGTCTCGCTGTCGCGGTGCAGGCAGGCATATTCCACCACCGCCTCCGCCGCCTCCTCGCCGGGCGCGAACTGGCCCAGCACATAGGTCAGCTTGCCCACAGCACCGATCGCCGTGTTGCAGTGCCGCTCGCAGCCCATCAAGCAGGACTGGCGGCGCACCGTGACCCCGGCAACCCCCTCCGCCAGCCGCTCAACATGGCCTGCCAGGATCTCGCCCCCGGTCTGGCCGCAAGGTGCGGTTTTTTGGTCCACCGTCCAGCGGCAGGTGTCGCAAACAAAGATCGTCGTGGTCATGCCGCGCGCCATCCACCTGTTTTCTGCATCATCATCTTCCTGATGTCGCCTTCTGCCCCCAGCAAGGCGGTTTTTCGTTTGAACCCGACATAGCGCGGGCGTAAGCAGGGAGCAATGAACGGCGCACCCATCGAGGGGGCTGAGCGGATCCGGGCCGAGGCTGACCCAATCAGGGGGCCGAGACCGGAGTTGTTCGAGGGATGTCACCATGGTTTGGTCGACGCCCTTTCCTTCGGCGCGCGCTTGACAGATGACCTGAATGCGCCTCGGAGGGACCAATGAGATTAGCCACAACCACACTCGCCATCCTGATCGCCACGCCCGCACTGGCGGACCCCGGCCATTTCGCCGCCTCGCACGGCCATAACCATTGGCTCGCCGCAGCGGCACTGGTTCTCGCCGCTGTGATCGGCGCCGTAGCCTTCCGGACCGGTCGCAGGGCCAAAGCCGCGAAAAGGATCACGGAGCGCCGGGCATGAGCCGCTTCGGGGTCATGGTCTGCGGTCATGGTTCGCGCAGCCAGGCGGCGGTTGACGAATTCGCCGTGCTGGCAACCCGGCTGCGCGACCATTTCCCCGAATGGCCGGTCGAATACGGCTATCTGGAGTTCGCCAACCCGGTGATCCGTGATGGTCTCGACAAGCTGCGCGAGGCTGGCTGCGACCACATCCTCGCCGTGCCCGGTATGCTGTTCGCCGCGATGCACGCCAAGAACGACATCCCCTCGGTGCTGAACACCTATGCCGCCCAGCACGGCATCACCGTGCAATATGGCCGCGAGCTTGCAGTCGATCCAAAAATGGTTTCCGCCGCCGGGCAGCGGGTCCGCGAGGCGGTTGACCGCGCCAATTCTGAGCGTGGCGAAGTGCCCCTGCACGACACCTGCCTGGTTGTCATCGGGCGGGGTGCCTCGGACCCTGACGCCAACTCCAGTGTCTCGAAGATCACCCGGTTGCTGTGGGAAGGCATGGGCTTCGGCTGGGCCGAAACCGGTTATTCCGGCGTCACCTTCCCGCTGGTCGAGCCATGCCTGGAGCGGGCCACCAAGCTCGGCTTCAAGCGCATCATCGTCTTCCCTTACTTTTTGTTCACCGGCATCCTGATCGACCGCATCTACGGCTTCACTGACACCGTGGCGGCCGCGCACCCGGAAATCCAGTTCGTCAAGGCCGGCTACCTCAACGACCACCCCCAGGTCATCGCCACTTTCGCCGAGCGGGTCCGCGAGATCCTCGAAGGCTCGAACGCAATGAACTGTTCGATGTGCAAATACCGCTCGCAGGTGCTGGGCTTCGAGGCCGAGGTCGGCCTGCCGCAGGAAAGCCACCACCACCACGTCGAGGGCCAGGGCGCCTCGGCCCCCGGCTCGAACGTCGCCGATTGCAAGCTGTGCGACACCTTCTGCACCGGCGCCTGCCGCCTGGTGATGGCGGATGCTGGACACGCCCATGCCCAGGGGCATGACCAGACGCATGACCACGGGCATGACCACCATCATGATCATGAGCACACACACGACCATCACCACCAACCCTACCCCCATGCGAAACACCCGATGGGTCCGGAGAGTGTTCGGAAATACCTGAAAGGCCCCGGTGAATGACCGACGGCCGCGGTGGGCTGCGCTACGAGCGCGACCCGCACGAGATCTACCGGCAATCCTTTGCCACCGTCCGGGCCGAGACGCGGCTCGACCATCTGCCCGCCGACCTGCACGAGGTCGCAATCCGGCTGGTGCATTCCTGCGGCATGACCGATGTGCCGAACCGGCTCGCCTGGTCCGATGATGTGGCAACCTCGGCCCGCGCCGCGCTGGCCGCCGGAGCGACGATCCTCTGTGACAGCGAGATGGTCGCTAGCGGCATCGTGCGCGGACGTCTGCCGGCTGATAACCCGGTGATCTGCACCCTCAACGATCCGGCGACACCGGGCCTCGCCGAGACCCTCGCCAACACCCGCTCGGCGGCAGCGGTCGAGCTATGGCGGGACCAGATCGAAGGCGCCGCCGTGGTGATAGGAAACGCCCCTACCGCGTTGTTCCACCTGCTTGAACTCCTCGATGGCGGCTGGCCAAGACCGGCCGTCATCCTCGGCTTCCCCGTCGGCTTCGTCGGTGCCGCTGAGTCGAAGGCCGAACTCGCCGCCAACCCGCGCGGCGTCCCCTTCCTGACCCTGCGCGGGCGACGCGGCGGCTCGGCCATGGCAGCGGCAGTGGTCAACGCGCTGGCGGCTGGACTGGGGGCGCCGCGATGACCAATCCCACCCCCTGGCTCACCATTGTCGGCATCGGCGAGGACGGTATGGCCGGCCTCTCGGCCGCCGCCCGCCAGGCGATCGAGGCGGCCGAGGTCATCGTTGGCGGCAACCGCCACCACACTCTGGCGCCCGGCCTCACAACCGAACGCATCGCCTGGCCCTCGCCCTTCGACGCCCTGATCGACCTGTTGAAGTCGCACAAAGGCCGCCGGATTGTCGTGTTGGCGACCGGCGACCCGCTCTGGTATTCGGTCGGCGCCCGCATTCTGCGCGCCCTGCCGCCGGGCGAGATCGCCTTTCACCCGCAGCTTTCCGCCTTCCAGTGGGCCGCCAGCCGCATGGCCTGGTCGATGGCTGATATCGAGACGCTCACCGCCCATGGCCGCGCCGCCGAGCAGGTGGTCCCCTACTTCTGGCCCGGCGCGCGGCTGTTGATTCTGACCGCGGGAAGCCAAACCCCCGGCGAGATCGCCCGGCTATTGGCGGCACGCAGCTACGGCGCCTCAGCGATGACCGTTCTGGCCAACCTCGGTGGGTCACAGGAGCACCGAATCGATGGCATCGCCTCTGCCTGGGCCGAAAGAGATCCAGTCAAAAATGTTTCGCCATTCCATACCCTTGCCGTCGAATGCTTAGGCAGTCCGACACATCTCCTCCCACGCGCGCCCGGCCTGCCTGACGACGCCTTCGCCCATGACGGCGTGATGACCAAGCGCGAGGTCCGCGCCGTCACCCTCGCCCGCCTGATGCCGGCGCGCGGCGAGATGCTGTGGGATATTGGCACCGGCTGCGGCTCGATCGCCGTTGAGTGGATGCGGACTGGCCGCGACGCGTTGGCGATCGGCATCGACCCTAATCCTGAACGGCTGGCCTTCGCCCGCCAGAATGCCACCACCCTCGGCACGCCGAAGCTTGCGCTGATCGAGGGCACCGCGCCCGATGCGCTGGCGGATCTGCCCCGCCCCAACGCCGTCTTCATCGGCGGGGGCTTGACCCGCGATACCGTTGCCGCCGCCCGCGTCGCCCTGCCCACCGGCGGCCGCCTGGTCGCCAACGCTGTCACGCTTGAATCCGAGGCCGTCCTGATCGCGCTCCACGCCGAGATCGGCGGCGACCTGACCCGCCTGTCGATCGAGCGTGCCGCACCGGTCGGCACTCTGACCGGCTGGCGCCCCGCCATGCCGGTCGTGCAGTGGAGCCTGATCACATGACCGGAATACTCTACGGCATCGGCGTCGGCCCCGGCGATCCGGAACTGATGACCATGAAGGCCCACCGCCTGATCAGCACCGCCCGCGTCGTCGCCTATCCGGCCCCGGACGATGGCGACAGTTATGCCCGCAGCATCGCCGCCACCGCAATCCCGCCCGGCGCCGAGGAGATCCCCATGGTGGCGCCGATGCGGGCCGAGCGTTTCCCGGCCCAGCAGGTCTACGCCGAAGCCGCCCTGAAGATCGCCGCCCATCTCGATGCCGGCACCGATGTCGCCGTCCTCTGCGAGGGCGACCCGTTCTTCTACGGCTCGTTCATGTACCTGTTCGCCCGTCTCGCCGATCGGTTCCCGGTCGAAATTGTCCCCGGCGTCTCGTCGCTCACCGCCTGCGCCGCAGCCTTGAAACGGCCGCTGACGGCCCGCAACGACGTGCTGACGGTGCTGCCCGGCCCGCTGCCCGATACCGTGCTGCGCCAACGAATCGAAGCCGCCCAGGCCATCGCCATCATGAAGGTTGGGCGCCATCTGCCCCGCATCCGGGCGCTGCTGGATGACATGGGCATGACCGGCAACGCGGGCTATATCGAGCGCGCCAGCCTGGCGACCCAGCTTGTCAGCCCACTGGCGGAAGCCCCTGACGAAGCGCCATATTTCTCGATGATCCTGATCTACAAAGGGGACGACCCGTGGCTGAACTGACCCCCGTCGTCATCTGCCTCTCGCGCTCCGGCGAGGCCACCGCCCGGCGTGTCGCCACGGCGCTCGGCGCAGTTGTGCATGGCCGCGAGGGCCGGGTCGACAATGCTGACACCTTCTTCGCCAACGCGCTGGAGCATATCCGCACCCTGTTCGCCGCTCGCACCCCGATCATCGGGGTCTGCGCCGCAGGCATCCTGATCCGCGCCGTCGCCCCCCTGCTGGCCGACAAACGCGCCGAGCCGCCGGTCGTCGCTGTGGCCGAGGATGGCTCGGTCGTCATACCACTGCTCGGCGGCCACCACGGCGCCAACCGCCTGACGCGCCTCATTGCCGAAGCGCTGGGCGGCCACGCTGCCGTCACCACGGCGGGTGATGTCGCACTGGGCGCCGCGCTCGACGAGCCGCCGCCGGGTTGGCGGCTGGCCAACCCGCAGGATGCCAAGCCAGTGATGGCGGCGCTTTTGGGGGGCGCCGAGGTACGCATCGAAGGTGATCTCCCGTGGCTGGCGTTGCTCGCCCCCTCCCTATCGCCAATGGGGAGAGGGGACGCGGGTGGCACCGTGGTGCGATTGACCGCAACAACAGACCCCGTGACGGGCGACGCATCACATCTCGTCTTCCATCCGCAACAATTTGCCCTCGGCGTCGGCTGTGCGCGTAACTGCCGGCCTGAAGAGATGGCGGCATTGGTGGATCGCGCGCTGCTCGACGCCAACATCGCCCCCGGCGCAGTTGCCGGTGTCTTCTCGCTCGACCTCAAGGCGGACGAGCCCGCGGTTATCGCCCTCGCCCGCGACTTCTGCGTGCCGCTTCGCCTGTTCGATGCCGCCACCCTGGAGGCCGAGGCCCGCCGCCTCGCCAACCCCTCCGATATCGTCTTCGCCGAGGTCGGCTGCCACGGTGTCGCCGAAGGCGCGGCGCTGGCCGCCGCTGGACCGGGCGGGACGCTGATTGTCGAGAAACAGAAATCCGCCAACGCAACGGTCGCCCTCGCCCGCGCGCCGGCGCCGATCACGGTACTGAATGGCCGCCCGCGTGGCCGCGTCAGTCTGGTCGGCATCGGCCCCGGCCAGACCGAATGGCGTACGCCGGAGGCCAGCCGACTGATCGCCAAGGCTGATGAGTTGGTCGGCTACGGCCTCTATATCGACCTGCTCGGCTCACTGGCCCATGGCAAGCCACGCCGCGACTTCCAACTGGGGGGCGAGGAGGACCGTTGCCGCTACGCACTGGAACGCGCTGGCGAAGGCCAAGATGTCGCCCTGATCTGCTCCGGGGATGCCGGCATCTACGCCATGGGCGCGCTGGTGTTCGAGCTCTTGGACCGCGCACCTGACAACGGCGGCGTCACCCCTGCCGCCCGCCGGGTCGAGGTCATCTCCGCCCCCGGCGTCTCGGCGCTGCAAGCCGCCGCCGCCCGGGCGGGCGCGCCGTTGGGTCATGACTTCTGCGCCATCTCGCTGTCGGACCTGTTGACCCCTCGCGCAGACATCATCCGGCGCATCGAGGCGGCGGCGATCGGCGATTTCGTCATCGCCTTCTACAACCCGGTATCGGCCCGCCGCCGCACCCTGCTGGCCGAAGCCCGCGAGATGCTGCTAAAGCACCGCCCCGCTGACACGCCTGTTCTGCTGGCGTCGAACCTCGGCCGCGCGGAGGAAAAACTCACCTACCGTCGCCTCGCCGATCTGGCTGTCGACGAGGTCGACATGCTGACCGTGGTGCTGGTCGGCTCGTCACAAACGAGGCTCGCCCAGCTCGGCGAAGGCCCCCGCATGTACACGCCGCGTGGCTATGCCAAGCGGATCGACAGACAGGAAAGCGCATGACCGTCCATTTCATCGGCGCCGGACCGGGCGACCCAGAGCTGATTACCGTCAAGGGCCAACGGCTGATCCAGACCTGCCCGGTCTGCCTCTATGCCGGCTCGCTGGTGCCGGAGGCGATCGTCGCCGCCGCCCCCAAGGGCGCCCGCGTCATCGACACCGCGCCGATGACCCTCGACCAGATCATCGCCGAGATACAAGCTTCCCATGGGCGCGGCGAGGATGTCGCCCGGGTCCACTCCGGCGATCCGTCGCTGTACGGCGCCATCGCCGAGCAGATCCGGCGGCTGAACGCGCTGGACATTCCCTTCGACATCACCCCCGGCGTCTCGGCCTATGCCGCCGCCGCTGCGGCGCTCGGCAAGGAGCTGACCATCCCGGAGGTGTCGCAGACGGTAATCCTGACCCGCACGGCGATGAAATCCTCGGCCATGCCACCGGGCGAGGACCTGGATACGCTGGGTCGCACCGGTGCGACGCTGGCGATCCACCTGTCGATCCGCAACCTGCTCGAGGTCGAGCGCCGCCTGACACCGCATTACGGCGCCGACTGCCCGGTGATTGTCGCCTATAGGGTCGGCTGGCCGGATCAGGCCTTCATCCACGGCACGCTCGCGACCATCCGCTCCAAGGTCCGCGCCGCCAAAATTACCCGCACCGCGCTGATCCTGCTGGGGCCGGCGCTGTCCGACACCGATTTCCGCGACAGCGCCCTCTATGATGGCGCCCACGCTCACATCCTGCGGCCAAAGCGCAGCGCGTGATCGCGCAAATGAGCCGCGCCGCTGGGCGCCCCCTCTCCCCGCTGGGGGAGGGTTAGGGAGGGGGTATTCAGAACCTACCCCACTTCGATAACATGACTGAACGACCCCATGACCCGCCCCTGATGTAACCCAATCTCACCCAGATCCGCCCCCTCGGCGTCATGGGCGAGGAACAACGGGTCACCTTCGGCCTTCAGGGTTGTTGCATAGTGAAATTCGTGCCCGCGTAGTGCGCCGTGCCAGGGCAACCCGCCCAGCGCTGACAATCGGCGATAACCCAGATGGCGCTTGGGTTCGGCAAAGCTGGTCTCCAACCTCAGCAACCCGAGCATCCGGTGCCGCGTCCCTTCTGCGTCGATCAGCCCATCGCCCAGCACCATGTAGCCGCCACACTCGCCATAGATTAGCGCGCCGTCCTTGGCAGCACGCGCCATCCCTGCGCGAAAACCCTCCGCGCCTGCCAGCCGCCCGCCATGCAGCTCAGGGTAGCCCCCCGGCAGGAACACCGCGTCGCAACCCGGTACCGGCCCCTCGTCCGCCAATGGCGAGAAGAACGATACCTCCGCCCCCAGCGCGCGCCAGTCGTCCAGCATATGCGCATAGGCGAACCCGAACGCCAGATCGCGGGCCACGGCGATGCGCTGACCCAGCGGCTCGGTATGGGCAGGCGGCGTGGCCGGACCATGCAGCAGCGCCGCATCGGCCAGGATCGCGTCGATATCGCAGCCCTGCCCCACCCAGTCCGCGGCCCGGTCGATGAACGCCTGCAAATCCGCCTGCTCGCCTGCCTGCACCAACCCCAGATGCCGCGACGGCAACCCCAGATCGTCGCGCCGGGGCAGAGCGCCCAGCACCGGCAGCACAGTCTCTACTGCACCCCGCACGATCGCTTCGTGCCGGGCGCTGCCAAGACGGTTCAGGATCACCCCGGCGACATGCACATCGTCGCGGAACCCGGCCAGCCCGGCCGCCACCGCCGCCGCGCCCTGCCCCATCCTGGCCACATCCAGCACCAGCACGACCGGCAGTCCCAGCGCCGCCACGACATCCGCGGTCGAACCCCGGCCCAATGGATGGTCCTGCTCCGGCGCACCATCGAACAGGCCCATGGCACCCTCGACCACCAGATGCGAGCCACGCTGGCGCATCGCCCTGGCGCGCAGCTGATCGGCGCTCGCCGACCAGGCATCCAGCGTTGTGCAAGGCATGCCGGTCGCCGCATGATGGAATGCCGGGTCTATGTAATCCGGCCCGGATTTCGCCGAGACCACCGGCAGCCCGCGCCGTCGCAGGGCCGCCAGCAATCCCAGTGTCACCGTGGTCTTGCCGCTGCCTGACGCCGGAGCCGATATCACCAGCCCGCGCATCGCTTCACCTCCTTACTTTGTTGGCTTTACTTCCCCGGGCTTGATCCGGGGCCTCGATCAACGATCAGCATTGGTGCGAGACCCCGGATCAAGCCCGGGGAAGTAAGCGAGAAGTCTATTCCCACATCTCCCGCCGATCGTCTCACCCCGCATCTCGTTCACCGCTGCCCAGCGGATCGAGATTTCGCGGCGCCTCGCCCGCCATCTGGCCGATCCAGTCCAACGCCTGGCGCATCAGCGCCACCCGCCCGATACACAGGATCGCCGGCGGCTCCAGCCCACTGACGGCCAGGTCTTCTGCCGCCCGGCCCAACGTCGTCTCCAGCACCTGCATGGTCGGCAGTGTCGCGTCCATGATGATGGCGACCGGCTCGTCCACGCTGCGCCCTGCCGCGATCAGGCTGGCCGAGATCGACGGCAAGGTCTTGATCGCCATATAGCCGATCAGTACCGGCGAGGATTTCGCCAGCGCCGCCCAATCCAGCGCCCCCGGCGCATCGCCGGTTTGGTCATGCCCGGTAAAGAACGTCACAGCTTGATTGACATCGCGGTGGGTCGCCGGGATACCGGCATAGGCGAGCCCCGCCACCCCCGCCGTTATTCCCGGCACGATGCGGATCGGGATACCCGCCTGCACCAGCGCCTGCGCCTCCTCACCACCACGCCCGAAGATAAACGGATCGCCGCCCTTCAGCCGCAGCACCCGCTTGCCCTCCCGCGCCAGCTCGACCAGCCTCAGCGAGATGTCGCGCTGCTTCGGCGAGGGTTTGCCGCCACGTTTGCCGGCATATTCCACCTCGACCCCCGGTCGCGCCCAATCCAGAATGCGGCTGTCAACCAGCGCATCGTAGACAATGACATCGGCCTGGCCGAGGGCATTGAGCGCATGCAGCGTCATCAACCCCGGATCTCCCGGACCGGCGCCGACCAGCCAGACCCAGCCCGGCAACAGCACGGGCCAGTCTCCAGCGACAGGGGGAAGGTGCGGAATTCGGTTCATGACCCTCGTATATCCGCTTTATTCAAGCAGAGTCACTGAGGCCCGCCAGAAACTCTTCGAGCGGGCGAAGACTCTCAGTATTACCGGCGTCTTCCAGTTGCGCGAACTTGATTGCGGCGACTTCATGCCGCGTCAGGACGCTGATCAAACTTCGGTCGCTGGCCGGGGCCAGCTGTTCGAGCTGCTCGAACTCCGCGACAAAAACCGGGAAACCACTGGCCATTTCCGCAACCAGTTTCTGCCAGGTCGCGCCGCTCTGTTGCTCAGCCTCGGTGCGACCGGCGGCGGCCAACCCGGCAGCGCCGGCGACTGCAAGCCCATGCCGCTCAAGCAGCGGGCGCATCGCCGATGCGGTGCGCCGCTCGATCTCGGCCAGCAGCAGCAGCGCCCGGCGTTGTCTGCCGGGATAGAAGTCCGCCATCCTCGCAAAATAAGCCTCGCCGGAGATTTCCTCCTCATAGAACAGCACAAGGGCTGCCGGGTAATCCGAAAATACGCGCGCGGCCTGGCCCATCGCCGAACTGTCCTCCGTTTGGGCGTCCCATGCCAAGCGCCGGAAGCTGCCGTCGTTTGATATGAACATTCCCTGTGCCCGGTCAAAGATCGGCGCACTCAATGGCCCAAGCAAAAAGGCAAGCCCGGCCATTGCCAGCAACCCGAGTTGCATCGTCAGCATTGCGATTCGCCAGATCATGTTTTGATCCCTGTCTTCGCCCCGGCGAGCCCTTGGACAGCCGCGGCCGATATAACTCTATCCCGTCAGGCGGCTGTGCGGGCAATTATTCGCAGATCGGGACAGGATCAGCACGCGACCCTTCCTCAAGCCAGCCTCCTTCGATACAGCGTGATCGCTGCAAAGGCGCTCACCGTCGCCAGAATAAACAACGCACACAGGCTGAAAAGCATGCTGTAGCTTGCATGGGCCAGGATCACGCCCGCCGCGACAGGCCCGACGACCTTTCCAAGATTTCGAAGCGCGCCCAATGCACCCATTCCGGCGCCCAGATTGGCGGCCGGCATCTCGGTGCTGAACAGTGATAGCGTCGCCGGCAGGATCAGCCCCAGGCCAACCCCGATCCCGGCGGCCACCATCACCAGCAAAAAACCACTCTCCACATGGCCCAGTGCCATCAGCGATGCGGCGAGGACCAGGAACCCGGCCATGATCGGGGCCTCGCAACCAAGGCGATCCGCCAGTCGGCCTCCGAAGGGGCGGGTCAGCAAATGGACAAGTTCCTGGGCACTGAAAAATACCCCCACCTCCAGCAGATCAAACCCTGCGGCTTTCAGCGCATAGATTGGCAAGAAGGCTTTGATCGCATAGGTCGCAATATACACCGCCATCTCCAGCGCCGCGACCAGCCGAAATGCCCGACTTGCCATCACAGCCCGCACCGCTTCCGCGAGATCAGTCCCAAAATGCTGGCGAGTCGCCATCGGCTTGTCCGCCATCCCGATCACCGGCAGAAAGGCAAGGCAGCTGGCGAATCCGATGATCGTGAAGACCTGTTCAGGCGGGAAGCGGATCAGCAGCAGGGCGGCGATGATCGGCGCCAACAGGGATCCGCCAATGCGTGCCATTCCGAACAGCCCAAGCCGTTCGGCACGGCGCTCTGTCCCCATCTCGGCGACATAGGCCAGTCCGACCGGCCCGAATATCGCCGTCGCGGTGCCATGGAACAACCTCAGTGCGAACAGCTGTTCCGGCGTCTCGACAAAACGATAGAGAAACGGCGTGAAGGCGAACAGGCCGAGGCTGACCAACAGCCAAACACGGCGCCCGCTCCGATCCGAAAGCAGCCCGAACAGTGGCTTCAACAATAATCCGGTCAGTGTCGAGATCGCCACCACCTGGCCGATCATCAGATCACTGGCCCCCAGCGCCGCTGCATACAACGGCAACAGCGGGGTCTTGCCCATCTGGTAGGTGGTGCGAACGATGAAGTCCGCACCGGTGATGCGCCAGAGATCGACCGGAAATCCCAGCAACCGCATGATTGACCCCGGTTACGCGGAAATAGCGGGAATGCCCGCCGCCTTGGCCATTTCGTTCACCACGGCAATATCCTCGTCAATGATCCGGTCAAACGCGGCAAGCTCGACGGCGACCTTGCTCATCACCTCGTCGGAGACATCGACAACCTGGGTTGGCGGTGCGGCATCGGCGATCGCGACCGTCCACACCAACTCGCCAAGTGTGTCATCGAGTCCCGCCGCATGACGCAAGCTGTCGCGCGGTGTCTCGCGGTGGACATTTACCAGCGCGCCCTCGATCCCGGCCAGTTTCTCGGCAATCCCGGCGATCAATTCGGGCAGCGCGCCGGGTTGCTTTGGCAACCGCACCCGCAGATCATCCAGCCGGCGGCGCAACAGGCGCAACCGATTGACGCAACGCCGCAGCGCCGATTTGGTGTCGGTCAAACGCCGGGCCAGCGCGAATTGCTGGTCGAACGCCTCCTGCACGGTCGATAGCCTGGGGTCCTTCAGGATGTTTACCGCAACCCTGCTTTCGGTGCCACCGACGTCCAGAACCAGACCATACTCACCCGGTGGCGCCACGGGTCCCGATCCCGGAGATTCCTTGGCGAAGGGCTGGTATTTCCGCGTCACCAGAGTTTGATCAAAGGGCTCGGCGGGCGGATAGGTCATGTCCCAGACGAACCGGTTATAGCCAGCCTGCGCCGACAGCCGATGCGCCGGCTTTTCGTCCGCGCCGGTGGAGAAACGCCGCACCTCGCGGCCCGCGCTATCGGTGACGGTCAGCGCGATCGGTGCATCAGGCATGGTGTCGAGCCAATAGGAGATGATCACCCCGCGCGGCGGGTTCTCGCCCACATCGAGATATTTTCGCCGGGCCCGCCCGTCCGGATCAGTCACGTCATAAGACGAGCCGTCCACCCCGAAGGCCGGGCCATAATTCTTGCCGTCGCCATCGGAGAGGCCGACGCTCCAGGTCAGCGTGAACCGGTGCGTGGTCCTGGGTGTGAACAGGGCCGCACCCCCGCCCGATTTCTTGGCAATCCCCATCTGGCGCAGCGGCGACAGGTCGTCCAGCACCCAGAAACTCCGGCCATGGGTGGCGGCGATCAGATCACCATGCTTCAGTTTGATGTCATAGACCGGCACCACCGGCAGCCCGCCGCCCATCCTGGTCCAGTCGGCACCGTTGTTCAGCGACGCAAAGATGCCGGTTTCAGTTCCAACGAACAACAGCCCGGGCCGCTCCGGGTCGGCGCGCAGAACCCGGGTGATCTCGTTTGCCGGAAAACTCCCGCTGAGCGAGGCCCAGCTTCGCCCACCATCGCCGGAGCGATAGAGATAGGGCCTGTAGTCGTCCAGCTTGAAGCTGGTCGCCGCGACATAGATGACCTCCCGGTCATGAGTGGACACCTCGATCGCCCCGATATAGGCCCATTCGGGCATCTCCGGCGGCGTCACGTTCGCCCAGTTCGCACCATCGTCGCGGCTGACATGGACCAGACCGTCGTCGGTTCCGGCCCACAGCTCACCCTTGCGATGGGGCGATTCCACCAGTGTCGATAGCGAGGCGTAGATCTCGGCCCCGGCACTGTCGCCAGTCAGCGGTCCGCCCGATGTCCCCAGCTTCGCGCTGTCATTGCGGCTCAGATCGGGGCTGATAACCTCCCAGCTGTGCCCCTCGTCAACGCTGCGGAACACATGGTTACCGCCAGCATACAACACGCCGCTGTCATGCGGCGAGAACAGGATCGGAAAGGTCCAGGCGAAGCGGTAGCGCAGATCGCGCGGCGCGATCCCGGTGTTTTCCTCCGGCCACACATTGACCAGTTGCATCTGCCGCGTCCGATGGTCATAGCGCTGTAACGCGCCAGCCCCGCCGGGCGACGAGCCGACGGCGCCGATAAAGACGATGTTCGGGTCGTCGGGGTGGACGGCGATGAACCCGCTTTCTCCGGTGCCTGGCAGGGTGCAATCGCCAAATCGTATCACCCCCCACTCGGTCGCATTCGGCACGCTGATCGAGGTGTTGTCCTGTTGCGTGGCATAGACCCGGTAGGGAAACTGGTTATCCACATCCATCCGGTAGAACTGCGCCGTCATCTGATTGTAGATGCTCGACCAGGTCAGCCCGCCATTAAAGCTGACATTCGCCCCGCCATCATTGCCCTGAACCATGCGTCGGTTGTTGTTGGGGTCGATCCAAAGGTCGTGATTGTCGCCATGCGGGGTGGTGACCTCGTGGAAATCCTTGCCGCCGTCGATGGATTTCCACATCTGGTAGTTGGTCACATAGACCGTCTCGGCATCGACCGGGTCGGCAAACACATGAGTGTAGTACCAGGGCCGGTGCAGCAGGTCGCGGTTCGGGCAGATATTGCGCCAGGTCTCGCCGCCGTCATCGGATCGGTAAAGCCCGGCCTCGTCACCTTTGGCCTCGACCAGCGCCCAGACCCGCCCGGCGCGCGGGGCAACCGCGACGCCGATCTTGCCAAGCAGCCCGTTGGCGAACCCCGGCCTGGTGCTGAGGTCGTGCCAACTGTCGCCGCCATCGGTGGAGCGGTAGAGCTTGCAGCCCGGCCCGCCACTGCTCAGGGTCCAGAAGCTGCGATGGGCCTCCCATGTGGCCGCGAACAGGATGCGCGGGTTGACTGGGTCGATGGTGATGTCGATGGCGCCCGCCATGTCGCTCTCGTGCAGCACCAGCTCCCAGGTCTCGCCGCCATCGCGCGACCGGTAGACGCCGCGCTCCGGGTTCGGCCCGAAGGCATGGCCAAAGGCGGCGACGTAGACGATGTCCGGGTTCTGCGGGTGGACCCGGATCTCGCCGATATGCCGGGTCTCGCTCAACCCCATATGACGCCAGGTCTTGCCCGCATCATCAGATTTGTAGACCCCGTCGCCATACGAGACATCGATCCGGATCGTCGTCTCGCCCATGCCGGCATAGATCACATTCGGATCACTGTCGGCGACCGCCAGCGCCCCCACCGACGCCGAGCCGAAGAACCCGTCGGAGACGCATTCCCAGTAGATGCCGCCGTCGGTCGTCTTCCACACCCCGCCGGCGCAGCCACCAAAATAGAACGTCATCGGATCGACCGGATCCCCGGCAACCGCCACCACCCGCCCGCCACGCGGCGGCCCGATGCAGCGCCACCTCAATGCATCCGACGATAGCAAAGCAGTCGCAGCATCGCTCCGCGCCGGAGCCTCCGAAGATTTGGGCGTGTTCATTTGGGGGGAGTTCCATGAGAGTTTGGTTGCGGGCCCGGCAGGATAAACACGCTGCCGAACAGGTTGCAACCGATCGTCGGTGCAATTTAGTCCAATGCCACCCGCTCGCCCTTGGCGGTGATCCAGACCTCGTCATAGGGATAATCCGCCTCCGACTTCCCGCCCCATAGCTTGGCTATCACCGAGATCTGAAAGTCGAGGTAACCCATCGAATGCGGCGGCTGGCCCACGCCCTCGGTCAACGCCCGGTTCAAAGCGCTCAACCGGTGGAACGGCACCGACGGAAACGCATGATGGGCGGTGTGGTACTGCATGTTCCAGCAAACCCACCGCAGCAGCCGGTTGGTCCGGGTCGAGCGGGTGTTCTCCAGGATGTTGTCGCTGTGGGTCAGACCCAGATGTTCGATAGTGTTCTGCAGCTGGTGCGCGATCTTCATCGCCAGCAAAGGCGCCAGCCACAGCTGCACGGCGATCCACGACCCTGCCGCCACCGACACCGCTGCAATCAGCCCATACAACGCCAGATGAATGCGCGCCTCGCGAACCACCAGCGCCTCCTGATCGGCCCGCACATAGGGCTCATGCACAATGCCCCTGCCGAACCGCAGCAGGCGGGTCACCCGCGTCCACCAATAGCTCGGCCCAAACAGCCACATCAGGTACGAGGTCAACGTATAAGGCTCACGGATCAGCTCGCCGTCCCGCTCCCAGTTGCCGGTGTACTGGTGGTGGGCGAAATGCTGGATCTGGTCGAAATCACGCGGGTACAGTTGCAAGAATCCGACCACTCGCCCGAGCCAGACATTGATCGATTTCGTCCTGAACGGCGTCCCGTGTGACAACTCGTGCTGTGCCGCATAAAGGAAGCTGATCAGGGCACCGTGGACAATAAACAGCGGCACCGCCCACCAGGTTCCCCACAACGCCCACAGCCCCCAACCGGTCAGCAGGATCGCCCCAAAATGGCTGCCCGCCTGCACCGCGCCACGAAGGTCGGACCGCTGCATCAACCCGCGCAGAACCGCGGGCTCGATCACCTTGCCGCGAATGAATGTAGCGTCCATGCTGCCTCCTGTTGCCCGGATATTCCGCCGGACCGGATCATGGGTCAAGCGCTCAGGGCGCGTTCGAAAGATCCCGCCAAATCGCCGTGACCCGCTCGCGGATCAACAAGGCTTCCTCCCAACGATTCGATATCTCGTACCCGTCCGGCCCGGTTATCGCATATTCCGGCGGGCCAAGCTCACACAGGAAGTTCAGCACCTCGCCGTCCCCCGCCCGGCCGCGCCACGACCGGAAGCCTTCCTCCCACCACTCGGCGAACTGGTCGTACCATTTGCGGTGCTGGGGGAAATTGATCGATACCTGGATCTGCTCGCGGCTGGCAACGCGGCCCTGAAAACTTTCGGAACGGGCCAGGATCCGGCTGATCAGCGCCTTGTCGTAATCCGAGACCGGATACCAGAACTCCCGGTCCACCAGGTAATGCGAAAGATCGGCGCAAAGCCGCATTTCTGATATCTCATCAATCAGTTCCAGCGTTGTGTAAAGATCATTGGTGATGCAATTTCGGTGGGTCTCGAACAGCACCGGCACGCCCTCCGCCTCGCCCATCGCCACCCAGGCCCGAATTACCGGGATCATCTCGGCCAAGGTCAGCGCTGGCACCTGACCAATGACATTGACGGCAATGGCGCCAAAATCCTTGGCCATATGAAGAACCGGGCGCAACCCCTCGATTGTCTTGGGAAAAGCCATGATCAGGCAACCCAACCCATGGCACGCGAACAACGGCCTGGTCTTGCGCATCGTCTCGATATCCGAGGCGCCAAGGTCGATGGCCATGCCGTCATAGCCTGCCGCCGCGACCATCTCGAAGGCCTCCTCCACCGGCACCTTCACGCCGTCCGGCCCATGCGGCTGCATCGACCAGAGCGATTGGTATATTTCCAGCTTTTGCATTCAGGCTCCCCCAGAATCACCCGGCCCCGCGCTATACCGTGCCGGAAGATTAGCACCTTGGTAACACAATTTCAGGCAAACTGGGTGTGAGGAACGGAGGACTGTTATGCTTGGAGCCGCGCTCAATATTATGACGGCTGCGATCGCACCCCAACCCGGTGCGCGTGCCGGCGGCACTAACCCGGCCCGTGGCGCGGCGGAGGCGCCGCTGCCTGTGCCAGCCGCTGGGGATACTGCCGGGGATGCCGGGCGCTCGGTCCAGCCTGCGCTTGGCCCCGAAGCCAGCCGCGGATTGGTCTTGTCGCAAACCACAGACGCCGCCTCGCCGGATGGGCTCAGCGCCGGGGATCGTGACGTGATCCGCCAGATGGCATCGCGCGACCGCGAGGTGCATCGCCACGAACAGGCCCATGCCAGGGCCGGTGGGGCGCATGCGGGCAGCCCGTCTTTTGCCTACCAGACCGGCCCGGACGGCAGGCGCTATGCCGTCGCCGGCTCGGTGCCCATCGACACCGCCCCGGTCAAGGGCGACCCGGAGGCGAC
>DATLAW010000067.1:0-6065 GCA_035527255.1 Thermohalobaculum sp.
CCAATTCCCCATAGGGCTTCCTGAAACATCCGCGCACCGACCCCGCGATTTCGTGCCTTGGCGCTTCTCCGACGCCGGCAAACACCGCGCCACGCTCAACCACGGCAACACGGCGTCCGAGAAACCTGCACAAAAGGCGACATAACCCGAGTTCCGACCCTGCGTCGGGAGCGATCAAGATGTCGATGTCAATCCGCGGTCGGTTTCGTGATATCCCACTCCGCGTGATTCCGCCGTGTGGTCGGGGAAAAGAGATTGGAACTGCAGGTCCGCGCTAATCACGCTCCGGCCCCAAGTCGGAAGCTCAGGTGCCGCAGTTTGAACGCTACAGACTAACAGAAACCTGCTGTTTTTTCGCGCTCTTCCTGACTGATCGCCTTGCCGGATACCTTCACGGTATCACCAACCACGGAGACATCCAGCCCTTCGGACTGCAGGCCAAGCTCGGCCACCTTATCTTTCAATGCCGAGGCGCTCGGGGCACTGCTGCCCCCGATCCCCAACATTTCCCCGGCAGCCTTGACGAAGCTGAATAAACCCATATTTCTTCTCCCTAGATTCTTGGCGTGCTTGCTCGTGCGATACACTGTTGCATTCGATCAGCTGCCCCATCAGATAGACACGTAATCGATCGATCAACTGACTGAACCCAATTTACTCTGGCGCACGCGTCGCCGGAAACAGTAGACACCCGATCCGATCTCGGCAAGTTTGGATTCTCGCGGAATCAACAGCGCCTTCTTGTTCCAGCAAAACAGGCCTCTCGATCAGGAGAAATGACCATGACCAATCTCTCGCCAATGCGATATCTCGACAAGGCACTGACCGGCCTGCGCGAACTGGGCCTGGTGCCCGATACCACGGATGAGGCGCCAATCATCGCCTTGCTCGACCAGATATCCGAACTGGACGAGGAGCGGATCGTTGTGATTGCTCGCACGCTCAACCAAGCCTCGCTGTTTAACGAAGTTGTGCGCGAGCAGGTCAAGGCGATGCAGATTGGCGAGCGCTACGAGACAATCACCGAGGGCTTCAATTCGATTCGTGACGACGCGAAAAGCCTGGTCGACCAGATGGCGGATGGCAAGATCGACACGATGGAACGCTTGGCGAATGTCTGGGTCAAAGTAACCCGCGGTGACATTGCCTCGCGCTTCGACAAGATCAAGCAGACCTATCTCGAGGTCGCCAGGGATACCAATGACCAAATCCAGCGCGAGCATCTGATCCTGAACGCCTATCAGGACTTCCGCGGCGCGATGAAGGAGGCCGAGGTGCTTGCGCTCGAGGTCTTGAAGAAGGCGACCGGACTGGTTGATGAAGCCAAATCGCAAATGACGAAGGCAATGAACACGGTAGAGGCAGCGACTGACGTTGATGCCGCCGAACGGGCCAGATTGGAGATGGCGCGCGACGAACGCCTGCGCGCACTCCAGGACGAGCAAAGGCGCTACCAGATCGCCAAGGACCTGTCCGATAACCTGACCGTCGGCTACAACACCTCGGAAGTTGTGATGGCCCGCCTGGTTCAGACCACCAGCGCCAAGGAGCGGGTCTACGCTCAGTCCGTCAGTTTCTTCGGCACCAACGAGACCGTGCTGACAGCCCTCAGCGCCTCGTTTACCGGCATGCACGGGTTGCATGAAAGCACCAAGACACTGGAGTCGATGAAGGAGGGTGTCAGCCAAAGCCTGGAGACACTTGCCGAGATCGGCGGCAAGGTGCAGGAAGCAGCGCTGCGCGCCGGTTATGGCCCGACCATCCGTGCTGACGCGGTCAAGATGCTGGTCGAATCCGTGGTCAACTACCAGGTCCGCTCGCGTGAGATCATCGAGGAGATGCGGGTCATGTCAACACGCAACGCCGACGAGATCCGCGACGCAGTGGAAGACGGAAAACGCCGTCTCGCACGACTGGCCGAACAGGGAAACGCGCTGACATATGGCTGAGCTAGCGACGTCTTCAGATCAGCCAGAGGGCCAGAGCGCAGGGCACGGTCGCAAGCTTGACGATGTCATGCTGGCGATGGATGTCGTTGATACCCTGCGCAGCAACCAACGTCTGGTTGAGCGTGAGCTGACCAGCGAGACCCGCGATTCCGAGCTGATCGAGCGCTTGCGCGAGATCTACGCCGCACAGGGCATCGAGGTCTCCGATGACATCCTGCTCGAGGGCGTCGAGGCGCTGAAGCGGCAACGCTTTTCCTACGAGCCTACGCCGCCAGGGTTTGCCACCTTCATGGCCACGCTCTACGTCAAGCGGGCCAAATGGGGTCTGCCGCTGGCCATCGGCGGGGTCGTGTTGGCGGTGCTTTGGGGCGGCTATCATTTCGCAATCGACGCCCCGCGTCAGGCGGCGCTTGAGAACCGGGCGATCGAGCTCACGCAACAGATACCGGTGGCTTTGAGCGACCTGCAAACCGAGATTGCCGGTCTGGCGCTGGTCGATGACGCCAACCAAAAGGCCAGCGCCTTTGCCGAGGACGGAATGGCCGCGGTCGAATCCGGTGAGCTGGAGTTAGCCCGCGCGGCCGAGCAAAACTTGCGAAGTCTGCGCGAAACGCTGGCTGGATCTTATGAGATACGCATCGTCGCACGACCGGGCGAGCCAAGCGGCGCCTGGCGGATCCCTGATGCCAACTCCAACGCCCGCAATTACTACCTGATTGCCGAGGCGATATCGGCCAACGGCCAGATCGTCACCGTGCCGATCACCAGCGAGGAAGATGGCAAAACGGCCAACGTCGACAAATGGGGCCTTCGGGTCGGGCGAGCGGTGTTTGAGGCGGTCGGCGATGACAAATCCGATGACGGGATCATCCAGAACAATCGCCTGGGCGTAAAGCGACGCGGTTATCTGGAGCCGGAATACACCGTCCAGACCACCGGCGGAGCAATCTTGGAATGGTGAGGCTAGGACCGTGAATATGCTGCCGGGATCGCAAGCCATGGGATCGATCGAGCAAAGTCTGAGCGAGGCTAAGCGCGATCTTGAGGCGACCAACACGCAGCTCGCCACGATGTCGTCCGCGAAGGCCGACCTTCAGCGCGAAGAGGGCGTCGCTTATCGCGAGCTGGCCAAGCTGCGGCTGGATGTGCTGGCACGGGATGCCATGGTCGGGGATCTCGATGCGTCCGAGCGGCAAGCACGGACGCTGCTCGACAGTCATCAGGCGGCGATCGAGGCGCTGGAGAAGGAAATTGCCGAGCGCGAGAAAGCCGGCGAAAGCGTGCAGCGCGAACGCGCGATGCTGGTCGAGCGCCATGAAAAGCTTGGCGAACAGATCGATGCTGCCGAGGCTAAAACCCAGGCACGCTTGGCAACTATCCCGGAGTTTGCTGCGCAACTCGCCCTTGCCACCGAAGCTGAGGCGGTTGTCAAACGGGCCGAGCGCAAGGCCGAGCGCGCCCGCGCTGATCGGGTCGAGAAAGGCAAGCCTTTCGAGGCAGATGCGCTGTTTATGTATCTTTGGCAGCGGCAATACGACACCGCGGGCTACCGTGCGATGCCACTATTCCGCTGGCTCGACGGCAAGGTCGCGGGGCTTTGCCGTTACGCGGCTGCCCGGCCGATCTATTCGATGCTGGTCTCGCTTCCCGAGCGATTGGGCGAGCATGTCGCCGAGGTGCAAGGGCGCGCCGATGTCGAGGCTGAACGCCTGAAAGTGCTTGAGCGCGAGGCGATGGCGGCGGATGGCGTGGCGGATCTTGCGGCGACTTTCGATGAACAGGACACGGCCCTGGCTGCCCTCAATGCCGATTTAGCCAAGCACGAAAGCGCGGTGATCGAATTGCAGCGCCGGCGATCGGAACTTATGGGTGGCGGCAGCGAGAATTTTCAGAAAGCCCTTGATATCCTGAGCGTCGCCTATCAACGCGAGAGCATTCGCGCGCTCTACCAGGATGCCAGGGCGACCTCGATGCCCGATGACGACAACATCGTCGAACGGCTCGAAGACATTGCCGAGCGCAAACACGATCTGAAACGCGACAGTGGCCATCTGGCGGCGACCCAGTTGGCGCAGGTCAAACGGGTGACCGAACTGGAGAAGATCCGCACCGATTTCCGCCAGCATCGCTTCGATAGCGGTAATTCGACATTCTCCGATCCGTCATTGATCGCCCTGGTTCTCGGCCAATTCATGAAGGGCGTTCTTTCGTCAGGTGGCGTTTGGGATGCCCTACGCCGTCAGCAACGATTCGAGCCGGGCCGGGCCGACCCTGGCTTTGGCAGTGGCGGGTTATGGGGAAGCACCCGCAAAGGGCGCGGCGGCAGCCCGCTTGGCCCGATCGGCGGCGGCTTTGGCGGCCGGAGTTCAGGTGGGGGTGGTGTCGGTGGCGGTCGATTCAAGACGGGCGGCACTTTCTAGGGCGCGTTTTGATCGATTTGATTGCGCCATCCTCGGCGTTAAGCCGGGATTTCAGCCCTCACCTAATTGGTTCGGGCTGGAAGCTCCATCATTCTCTTTTCATCGAGTTTCCGAGTCGCCGAAATAATTCCTTCGATTCGAAAGTGCTCTTGCGATTGCGCCTGTCAATCGTTGTTCGCGTAGAGACAATCATCAGCTCGCCATGCAGGCCCGTTTGCGACGAAGGCGCATTCAGATCGAACTTCGCATTTGGGCCAACTGTACGCATTCGCGACCACTCCAAATCGGGTCGGCCATCGGGCGGTTAAGCGACCCGAAACCAGACATTGCGTCGGCGATCACCGACTGGCGGGCATCGCCCAAATGCGCCTCCGGCCCAAGCGCGTACCTTGGCGGCAGAAAAGATATAGCGCGAAGGGCAGGGTTCAGCGGTTTTCTCGACAGTCTTGATGCTTGGACAATTGACGCCAAACGCGCACTCTTATCCGCTTGGCGCGAAGACCACTGTCAGGTCGGGTAGGTCTCGTCCAAAGCGTAACCGGCCGCGCGAACTGTGCGGATCGGGTCGCGCTCGCCGCGCCGGTTCAGGGCCTTGCGGAGCCGCCCGACATGCACATCGACAGTCCGCGCCTCAACATAGACATCGCGGCCCCAGACCATGTCGAGCAGCTGTTCGCGGCTGAAAACGCGACCTGGGCGCTTCAGAAGGCAATCGAGCAGGCGAAACTCGGTCGGCCCAAGGCGGATCTCGCGCCCATCGCGGTGCACCCGCTTTACCTCGCGGTCGAGCGTGATGTCGCCGAAACTTGCGGCGTCACCAGTCAGCGCCGGGCGCCTTCGGCGCAGCACCGCCTTGATCCGCGCCGTCAGTTCGGCCATCGACAGCGGCTTCGTCATGTAGTCGTCGGCGCCGGTATTGAGACCGCGGACCCGGTCCTCCTCCTCGCCCCGTGCGGTAATCATGATCACCGGAAGATCGCGGGTTTCGGCCCGCGCCCGAATCTGGCGGCAAATCTCGATACCCGAGACCCCTGGCAGCATCCAGTCGAGAATCGCGAGGTCGGGGGTCTCCTCCTCCAGTGCCATCAACGCATCGTCGCCATTGGTGCAGACGCGCACGACATAACCGGCATGGGTGAGGTTATAGTCGAGCAGGGCCGCCAGCGCCGCCTCGTCCTCGACAACCAGAATGTTCGCGGTCATATCGCTGCTCCGTGGGTAAAACTATTCGGTCTCGAGCCCGGCTGGCTCACCCTTCGGCCGCTCACCGGCCAGCGGCGTTCCGGTTTCAACATAGTAAATCATCTCGGCCACATGGGTCGTATGATCGCCGATCCGCTCGATGTTCTTGGCGATGAACAGAAGCTGCGAGCCGATCGAAATCGTGCGCGGGTCTTCCATCATGTAAGTCACAACCTCGCGGAACAGCGAGTTATAGGCCTCATCGATTTCAGCGTCGCGGCGCCACACCGCGACCGCCTCCTCGACATCCCGGCGGGCCCAGGCATCCAGCACCGCGGAGAGCTGGCCCAGCGCCTGATTTCCCATCCGGACGACCGAGGCAATGACGCCGGCCGGGCGCGCTTGGGAAAGCTGGATGCCGCGCCGGGCCGTGCTTTTCGATAGATCGCCGATCCGCTCGATGGTCGCCGAAAGCTTCAGCGCCGAGATCAGGAGCCGCAGGTCCTGGGCCATT
>DATLAW010000068.1:0-4450 GCA_035527255.1 Thermohalobaculum sp.
GCCCAGGCCCAGGAACGACAGCGACGAGAGGAACAGGATGGCGAAAGCGAAACGCAGCCCAAACTCGGCGATCAGCGGGGTCAGCACGTTCGGCAGGATCTCGCGGAAGATGATCCAGAACCAGCCTTCGCCGCGCAGCCGCGCAGCCTCGACATAGTCCTGCACCACGATATCGATCGCCAATGCCCGGCCCAGCCGGAACACCCGGGTCTGGTCGATGACCGCCATAACGGCGACCAGGACAAAGATGTTCTGCGGCAGTGCGGCCAGCACCACCAGCGCGAAGATCAGTGTCGGGATCGCCAGCATCAGGTCGTTGATCCGGCTG
This sequence comes from Thermohalobaculum sp., assembly GCA_035527255.1. GTDB lineage: Bacteria > Pseudomonadota > Alphaproteobacteria > Rhodobacterales > Rhodobacteraceae > Thermohalobaculum. The sequence goes on from DATLAW010000068.1 coordinate 329, forward strand.
AGCACCTGGTCGACCCAACCGCCCACCACAGCCGCCGTGAAGCTAAGGAACATGCCGATCGAGAACGACAATATCCCCGCCGCCAGCGCCACCGCGATGGTGGTCTGGGCGCCGTAGATCAGGCGCGAGAACATGTCGCGGCCCAGATTGTCGGTGCCCAGAAGGAACTCGGCGGTTGCCGGCTCCCAGACATCGCCAACGATCTGGCGCTCGCCGAAGGGCGCGATCTGTTCGGCGAAGATCGCGAATAACAGTGTTATGATGATGACCAACAGCCCGAACGACGCGGTCAGGGGCGCCGATTTCATGAACCGCGATGCCTGCTCCGGCAACAGCATCACCATATAGGCGCGGAAGCAGTACCCGAGCCCGGCTGCCGCGGCGAGACTGGCGAAGATGATCCCGACAGTCCAGAACGCGACCTGGCCCCAAAGGATGCCAAACAGCATGGACGCCAGGGTCACCGTGAACAAAACGCCGAAAGCCTCGGAGCGTTTGTAGTAGGCAGCGGCGCTGGAGCCGGCGATCAGGAGGGTGAAGTAGCCAAATACGAACAGCGACATCTTGGCCTCACTTCGGATGCATCAGCCGTGGGTTGGCCATGATAGAGCCAACATCCGCGAGCATGTTCAAAACGATATAGACCCCGGCGAACACCATGCCGCAGGCCTGCACAACCGGCATGTCGCGCACCCGAACGGCGTCGACGAAGTATTGCCCCATCCCCGGATAGGCGAAGATCACTTCGACAACCACCACGCCGACCACCAGATAGGCCAGGTTCAGCGCCACCACGTTGATGATCGGCGAGATCGCGTTGGGGGCCGCGTGTTTGCGGATCACCGTCATCATGTTGACGCCCTTCAACTCGGCGGTCTCGATATAGGCGCTGTCCATGATGTTCAGGATTGCTGCCCTGGTCATCCGCATCATGTGCGCCAGCACCACGACCACCAGCGTCGCCGCCGGTAGCGCCACCAGCCCGACATTCCCGAGCGACCAGGTCGGCGATCCCGGAATGATCGGCGGGCCGTCGCCGATGCCGAGCAGCAACGCGAAGAAGAAGATGAACAGGTAGCCGATGAAGAACTCCGGCATCGAGATCGCCGCCAGCGACAGGATGTTGATCACATGGTCGGGCAGCTTGTTGCGGAAGAACACCGCCACCATGCCGAGGCCGACCGAGATTGGCACCGCGAACACCGCCGCCACCGTGGCCAGGAACAATGTGTTCGACAATCGCTTGAAAAGCTGGTCGCCGACGCTGGCCTTGTTGGCCCAACTTTGACCGAAATCGCCCGTCAGAACGCCACCCAGCCAGCCGAGGTAGCGGGTGATAATCGGTTGATCGAGGCCCAGCTCCTTGCGGATATTGGCGACCGCTTCGGGGGTAGCACTTTGGCCCAGGTAATTTCGGGCAAAATCGCCGGGCAACATTTCGACGCCAATGAACAGCAGGGCCGAGATTGCCAGGATAAGCAGGAAGCCGATGCCTATTCGCTGGACCAATAGCGAGGCCACAGGACCCAATCCGAAATTCTTCGCCATGGCAGTGTTCCCCCGAATTGCCTTGTAGCGGTATCGGCAAAGGGCGGCGAGTTACCCCGCCGCCCTTTTCTCAGATCAAGCCGTCAGCCACGAACGACACTGGATCAAGCCATTCGACATTGGCTGCGAGGGATCCACTAAAATCCCCTCCAGCTTCGTTGTCGAGGCATCGATGAAGTCGTTGAACATCGGCACGATCACGCCGCCCTCGTCGCGGACCTGAAGCGCCATGTCGGTGTAGATCTGCTTGCGCCGCTCCTGGTCGAGCTCAGCCCGCGCCTCGATGATCAACTTGTCAAAATCGGGCCGCAGCCAGCGGGTGTCGTTCCAATCGGCGCCCGAGTGGTAGGCCACCGTGTACATCTGATCCTGGGTCGGACGGCCGCCCCAGTACGAGACGCAGAACGGCTTCGCGTTCCAAACGTTGGTCCAGTAACCGTCGGCCGGCTCGCGGCTGATCTCCAGCGGGATGCCGGCCTTAGCGCAGGTCTGCTGGTACAGCACCGCCGCATCCTCGGCACCGCCGAAGGCGGCATCGGAGGTCCGCAGCAGGATCGGCGTGCCGTCATGGCCGGACTTCTTGTAGTGGAAGGCCGCCTTGTCGGTGTCGAACTCGCGCTGTGGGATCGAATCCGGGAACAACGCATAGGCCGCGTTGATCGGGAAGTCGTTGCCGACCGAGCCATAGCCGCGCAGGATCTTGTCGACCAGTTCCTCCCGATTGACCGCGTATTTCAGCGCCAGCCCCAGATCGACATTGTCGAATGGCGCGGTGTTTACGTGGTTGATGAACACATAGTGGCCGCGGCCCGAGACGTTGTTGATCTTGACGTTCGGCGCCCGTTTCATCAGGCCGACCGTCTTCGGATCGACCCGGTTGATCGCATGGACCTTGCCGCCGGTCAGCGCCGCGGTCCGGGCGGTTCCGTCATTGATGACCAGCACCTCAACCGAGTCGAAATACGCCCAGTCCGACATCCAGTGGTCGTCGCGGCGCTTGAGCAGGTGCCGCACACCAGGTTCGTTGGTCTCGACCGTGTAGGCGCCGGTGCCGATCCCTGACGCCGGATCATCGAAACCGCCGTTCGGCTGCATGATCAAATGGTAGTCCGACAGCAGATAGGGCAGATCGGCGTTGCCGGCTTCGAGCTCGATCACCAGGTTGTCGCCATCGGCGCGGAAGTTCTGACCGATCGCCTTCAGGATGCCCAACGCGCCGGACTGCGAGTTCTCGTCCGAGTGGCGCTTCAAGGTCGCGGCGCAGTCCTCGGCGGTCAATGCCTTGCCGTCGCTGAAGGTGACACCCTTGCGGATCTTGAACGACCACTTCTTGGCGTCGGCCGAGGCTTCCCAGCTTTCCGCCAACCAAGGTTGCGCGCTGCCATCAACCGGATCGGTGATGACCAGACCTTCGCCCCAGGTAAAGTTGACGACCTGCGGAACCGTCGTCGCCGCCACGCCCGGATCGAGGCTGTTGGTCGACTCGCCGCCGTTCAGGCCCATGATGAAGTGCCCGCCCTTGACCGGATTGGCCTTGGCGGTGCCGGACAGAAGTTGCATCGCAAACGGTGCGGCCAAGCCCAATGCGGCGGCGCGTCCGATGAAGTCGCGGCGGCGCATCTGGCCGCGGGCAACCATAAGGCTGAGGTGTTCGAGTTCTTTGGACATTTCGTGTGTTCCTCCCTGAGGACGTTGTTGTATTTTTATTGCGCTACTCTGGCGCTTCGCGAAGCTTTACGCAACGGTTGTTTGCGACCTTTCCCTAGTCGGAATCGCCTGATCCCGAGAATAGCAACCGCACTTTACCGTGAGCAACCGCGATTGTCCTGATGTTGACTAGCTGACGATCCCGGTCAATTGTCGCATACGTCATCAAAAACACGACAAAGCCGATGACCCCGCCCCATTGAAAGCCCGCCCGACGATGCCAGCCGACAGCCAGCCCCTGACCACCGTCGCTTTCCTGCTGGTCCGCGAGTTCTCGATGATGAGCGTGGTCAGCGCGGTCGAGCCGCTGCGTGCCGCCAACCGGCTGGAGGCAGATGCCAACTACGCCTGGCGGTTCTACAGCGACGACGGCGCGCCCATCGCCGCCTCCAACGGCATGATCGTCAATGTGACCGGCGGGCTGAATGACCTGACCGGGCATCTGGACCAGATCGACTACCTGTTCGTTTGCGCCGGAACAGATCCCGATCCACCGAACCGATCAAGGCTGCACGCCGCGCTGCACCAATGCGCCCGCTCGAAGATGATCCTCGGCTCGCTTTCGGCGGGCACCTTCATCCTGGCGCGCGCTGGCCTGCTCGACCACTATCGCTTTACCGTCCATTGGGAATTCCGGCCTGCCTTCGAGGAGGAATTCCCAGACCTCAGCAGCGCCCCCGGCCTGTATGTCATTGACCGCGACCGCTGGACCGGTTCCGGCGGGGTCGCCGGGATGGACATGATGCTGTACCTGATCGAACAAGATCATGGTCCCGCGTTGTCGCGTGCAGTTGCCAACTGGTTCCAGATCGACCGCATCCGCAATGCCGCCATCCATCAGCGCCCGGGCCAGCTCGACCAGCTGAC
>DATLAW010000069.1:0-5602 GCA_035527255.1 Thermohalobaculum sp.
CGGCGGAACCAATTCCCCATAGGGCTTCCTGAAACATCCGCGCACCGACCCCGCGATTTCGTGCCTTGGCGCTTCTCCGACGCCGGCAAACACCGCGCCACGCTCAACCACGGCAACACGGCGTCCGAGAAACCTGCACAAGAACCGACATAGAGCCCGTTTCCGCCTGGCGCCGATTGTGCCTGACAGGCAGATGTCTGCCTTCGGAGGGTAGGGCGACACTCAAATCCAAGCGGTTCTGCGGAGAAGCTGCGGCACGGAGTTCGGCACCAGTGGTTCCGGTTACTCCCGCTTCACCTCCAAGCGCGACATTTTATTTGGGTCGAGAATGGCCGGAAACCGCGAGGGCGCCAACGTTCAACCGCAGCACGATATTCTGCCCGATCAGACCCTAACCAGGCCAGGGCCGAAATTGGAGCGGTCCAACGGAATGCGCCAGACCTTGTCTTCTGGTTCTTGCCGACCCGCACCCCAGCGGCTACGGTTGGCTGGCAACTCGTCGTCGGCTTCTCACTTCGCCATGAATTCTTCGGGGCAACGAGCTCTTGGGGGTCACGAGTTCCTGGGTTGGAGCATATCACGCGAGGCAGATGTACATGACCATAACGGCTCTGGTTACCGGGTTTGAAGGCTATGGTGGGCGGGGCCGTAATCCCGCTGGCGAGGCGGCGATAGCGCTCGACGGCCGCATGTTTGGCGGCGTGAAGGTCGCAGGGCGTCGGTTGCCGGTGTCCCATGTCCGGCTGGCGGCGGGCCTGACCGGGCTGATGGATGACTTGAAACCCGACATCGTCATCAGCCTGGGCCTGTGGCCGGGCGAGACAGTCATTCGGCTGGAGCGCATCGGCATCAACATCGCCGATTTCGAAATTCCCGACAACGATGGCGGGTTCCTGACCGAGGCGCCGATTCAGGGCAATGGCGCGGCTGCGATCATGGCGACGCTGCCCAACCGCGAGATCCGGAGCGCCCTGCTTGCGGCCGGGATCCCGGCCCGCATTTCCTCGACCGGCGGGACCTTCCTGTGCAACACGACCCTTTACACGACGCTCGCGCATGCGGCGACCATGCGCCGGGTGCCGCTGACCGGGTTCATCCATGTGCCCTATCTTCCCGAGCAGGTGGCCGAACTGCTGGAGACCATCGAGGGCGAGCGGCGGCTGGAACTGCATCAGCGGGCCGATACCGCGTCGATGGACCTTGGCACCATGGTTCGGACGTTGGAGATCGCCATCGAGACAGCCGCCAACAGCCTTGGATGAGGGGCTGAGATGAATTCCCCGACCGGCACCATCCTGCGCCTTGAGGGCGTCTCGAAGCGCTTTGGCCCCACGGTGACCGCCGACGATCTGTCGCTCGAGGTCAAGCGCGGTGAGTTCTTCACCTTCCTGGGGCCCAGCGGCTCCGGCAAGTCGACGATCCTGCGCATGGTCGCGGGGCTGGAGCAGCCGGACAGCGGGCTGATCGAGATCGATGGGCGCGACGTCTCGGGCACATCGCCCTGGAACCGCGAGCTTGGCATGATGTTCCAGCAATACGCCATCTTCCCGCATATGACGGTGGCCCAAAACGTCGCCTACGGGCTAAAGGTGCGCAACTGGGATGCTGACCTCCGGCAGAAACGGGTGACGGAGATGCTGCACCTGGTCGGCCTCGCGGGCATAGAGGGCAAGAATGCGACCTTGCTCAGCGGCGGCGAACAGCAGCGGGTGGCGCTGGCGCGCGCACTGGCGCCCGAGCCCAAGATGCTGTTGCTGGACGAGCCGCTGTCGGCGCTGGACGAGCGCATCCGTCGGGCCATGCAGAACGAGTTGAAGCGCGTCCATGCCGAGACCGGTACGACCTTCCTCTACGTCACCCACGACCAAGAGGAGGCGCTGACCATGTCGGACCGGATCGCGGTCTTCAACCAGGGCCGCTGCGCGCAGTGTGACGCGCCCGAAATACTGTACCGTCGGCCCCGAAACACCTTCGTTGCCAATTTCTTTCGCGGCTGCAACGTGCTGGCGACCTCGGAAAGTGCCGCATCCGGCGGCATGGCGCAGTTTCGCATCGCCGGGTTCGACTTAGCCGACGTTCCGCTGGGCGACCGGCCAGCGAATGGCGGCCATGTCGCCGTCCGCGCCGAGGACGTTGCCATCGGTCCGGATGCGGCCGCCGCCGCATGTCAGCTGTCTGGGACGCTGGAGGAGGTGACCTACCGAGGCACGGTGCTGGACTACAAATTCCGGTTGCCGGACGGGCAGCAGATCGTGGCGACCATGACTCGGCGGATCGAGATCGCGCCGGGGGCCACAGTGCCAATCGGGTTGACCCCCGCGAACATCATTCCGCTCGAGGATTGACCGGGCACAGCGCAGAAATTCAGCGCCGCCTATCCAGGATGTGGCCCCGCACGACGATCATTCCCACCAGTAGCAAGGTGAGCAGAATGAGCAGCGTCATCAAGGCATAGAGAGTTGGTGACAGCCCAATCTGCTTGTAGGTCGACCAGATGTAGGTCTGCACCGTGTTGAGCGGCCCCTGTACCAGCGCGGTTCGGATTGTCTCGTTGAACGAGAGGATCAGCGAGAAGGTTGCCGCTCCCGATAGGCCTGGCCGGATCAACGGTAGCTCGATGTCGCGGAAGGCCCGCCAGCGGCCGGCGCCGCTCATGTGGGCGGCCTCGATATAGATCGGATCAAACGTCGACATGGCGGTCAACACGACCAGAACGGCGAACGGAAGCGCCCACATGATCTGCACAATCGCAATCGTGAGCAGCGACGGGGAGACGCCGATTATGCGGAAAAAGAAAGCATTCGCCAGGCCCATGCTGACCCCGGGAACGAACAGCGGCAGCAGCATCAGGAGCAGGATCAGCCGCGGCGCCTTCAGCTCGCGAATGGCCATCGCCGCGCCTAGCGCGAGCACCGGCGTGACGACCGCGACGATCAGGGCGGCCTCGATGCTGGTGATCACGGAGCCGGCGAGCAGCGGATTCTTCCACATTTCCGAATACCAGCGCAGGGTCCAGCCCCCGACCGCCGTGTCCGGCGAGACCGAGAACAGCATTGGCGGCAGCAGCGGCACGTAAAGCAGCGCCAACACCAGGCCGATGCCGCACCAGGCGAGCCATCCCGGGTTGCAGCCGATCCGGAGTCCGGCCTTCATGCCATCCTCCAGGCCAGGATCTTGCCCAGGAACGCGCGCAAATCGAAGGCGACGTACCAGATCGCCAGCAACACCAGCATGGCCGCGGTCACGACCGACGATATCGCCGCCGCCAGCGGATAGTTGAGCACATCCATCGTGCTTGTGATCTCGTTGCCGATCAGTTGGTAGCCGACGCCGCCCAGGATGGTGGGAACCGCGCTCTCGCCGAAGCAGCCGACGAAGGAGAATATGATCGCGGCGAATACGCCCGGCATGGAAAGTGGCAGGATCACCCGCCAGAATGTCGTCCAGGGAGCGGCGCCCAGCATCCAGCTTGCCTCCGCCAGACGGCGGTCGATCCCGGCGATGGAGATCCAGAGCGGGAAGATCATGAACGGCATATAGGAGGAGATCATCCCCACCAGCACCGCGAAATCGCTGTAGAGAAGCCAATCGACCGGTCCATCCGTCAGCCCGAGGTTCATGAGGGCGGTGTTAATCGGCCCGGTGCGCCCCAACAGGAAGGTCCAGGCGAAGGCCCGGATGATGTAGTTGATCAGAAACGGCACTGTGAACAGCAGCAGGACGATCCGCGTCCGCGAAGGCTTGGCCGTGCGGGCGAGATAATAGGCAATGGGATAGGCGATCAATAGCCCGATCGCGGTGGCCTCGATCGCCACAGCGAAACTGCGTCCCAGCACCGCCATGCGCGGGCCTGATAGAAAGTCCGCGTAGTTGGTCAGCACGAAATCGGGCACCATTCGCAGCATGGCCCGTTTCCAGAAGCTGACGACGACCATGAAACCGAGTGGCAGCAACAGGAACACGGTCATGAAGACAACGGGCAGGAGCAGAAAGCTCTGCCGCGCCCATTTCTGCAACCGCCTGCTGCTGCCACCCATGCCGCCGCTCAGGCCGACTTGAACCGCGACCACTCAGACTCGTAGAAATCCACCGCCGTCGGCCAACGGTTCTGCCAGGTTCCGCCCTGCGCGAACTTACGCCGCACGTTGTCGGTGATGCTGGAGACCTTGGCTGCCTGATCGGCCGAGAACTCGCCCGCATTCGCCTTGGCGTAGTCCGGCGCGTCGGTGTTGGTCATGTAGCCGCGCGAGTTGGTGATCGTGGCGCCGTACCAGCCGCCCAGCATGAAATCGAGAAGCTGGTAGGCCGCCTCGGTTTGCTCGGGCGAGCGGTTCGGGTTCTTCACGATGTAGGCGGCCATGGCCCACAGGAGGTAACCCTCCTTGGGATCGGCATAGACCGCGTCGATGCCCTTTGACTTGGCCACGAAGACCATCGGCTCCCAGCAGTCGATGACGTAGACTTCCTTGTTAACAATCAGGTCCACTGCCTGCTGGAAGCTCGACCAGATGACGCGGAATTGGCCGGCCTTCTTTTGCTCGATCAAGAAGTCGATGACGGTTTTGAACTCCTCGGGCGTCATGTCGTCCGGATTCGCGATCGTCGCCATGCCCGAGTGCTTGAGGTAGAGCGCGGTCTTCTGGGCAGCGGTGGTGTAGTTGTCCTCAAGCGCCACATAGCCCTTGAACTGCGGGTCGAACATGGCGCCGTAGGAATCGAGTGGGCCGGTTTTCTCGGGCAGGTAGGCGAAGGAGTCGCCCTGCAGCACGGTCGGGCAGCCATAGATCTTTTCGTTGTAACCGATGAACTGGAAGCCGGGGGTGCCTGCTCCCAGGAACTCGCCGATGTTCTTGTTCCTGGCCCAGTTTGGCATCCGGGCGGTATCCAGCTCCTCGATCAGGTCGTTGTCCACCAGCGGCTTCTGCATGCCGCCGACGATGTTGATGATATCGTAGGTGCCAGTTCCGCCGCCGGCGATCAGAACGTTGAGAATCGCCGAGGGGGCGTTGCCGATCGAGACGAGATTAACGTCGTAGCCGCTCGCGGCCGTGTAGCGCGACCAGTCGCCGCCCGGATCGCCAACACCGATATCGGCGAAGTTGACGGTGCCGCCGGCAGCATGGGCCGACCGTCCCAACATGGCCGCCGAAGTGCTGACTGCCAGTGCGAACTTAAGAGCGTCGCGTCGCGACCACTCAATTGCATTATTCATGGTTCTCTCCCAGTTGTTTTAGATTTTGCGGAACGATTTTTGAACTTCAAGGCGTGGGGGATGGTGGCGTTACATTAGCACCTCGCCATTGCCGTATCCATCATTCCCGTCGGTAGTGGCTTGATTTGAACGAACACCCGCAATTGCTCGCCAATGCCATATTGAAACTGATCGAGAATGCCTTCTCGCCACCGCCCCCTCGCCTTCTCGGACGAGACAGCAACCGGCGCCGTCAAGACCTTCGACCCCAAGACCCACATCTTCCGCGGCTTGTGCCGATTCGCAACGACGCGAGGTCATGACGGTTTTTGGGTGCTATCCGGTCCCTGAGCGGGCGGCTCGAGAGGCTTCCCGAGGTGGAGGACCGCATTCTGGTGTTGGTCGGAATAA
>DATLAW010000070.1:0-7318 GCA_035527255.1 Thermohalobaculum sp.
CATTTTGTGGCGGGGCAATGTCAGGTTTACGCTGACCATCGAAGCCGCCCGAATTTGGCAGGTAAATGATTCAAAGCCAGCGATGTCTTCTTCGGGCATGAGCCCGGACACCGCCCCGTCAGCAAAAGTGCCGTCTTTGGGCCTTTTCCCGACAAAGGGGCTACGTCGGCATGGGATCATGAACGTGCATTCGGCGTGCCTATGAACCGGGTCCGGAATGCGCCGATGAACTGACGTTAAGTCGCGAATGTCGGCAATTCGGCGGTGGGCAGACCTTCCGAGCAGGCAGGCTGTTGGTCGGCTTCGTGCCATGAACCGACATAGCGCCACCGCGGCCCAGATCATTAGTGGGTGTAGATATTGCGCACCGACCAGCGTCTTCCTTCGAGGGCAATCGTGACGTTCGAAACAAAACCGATCGTAAGGCGAAAGCCGGATGCCGAGTCAGGTATCGCAAATACCGCAATTTACGTTTTATCCCCATATACGGCTTTCGAGTGTTGCAGCAGAAAGTGAAACTTGACCTGAATTGCCGGCATTCGACGGCGATCGCATAATTCTCTGGAAAGATTTGCCGCCCGGTTTGTCGGGGCGAGCATTATTTGATGTCAGCGCCCCTGACGCAGTTGCGCGCAGCGATTGCTTACAGTGAATAGCGCAGCGCAGGCAAGCAAAGCCGCCCTATGACGGCACGTCAGGCGTTGGGGGCAGATACCGCGCCGACCGCGGCGGCCCGGCGGCGCTCCGCTGCGAGCGAAGTTGCGCCTAGGTCATCCAGGATCGCATAGACCGCCGGAACGACAAACACGATCAGTACCGTCGTTGCTATCAACCCGAAAGCAATCGAGGTCACCAAAGGGATCAGAATCTGCGCCTGAAGGCTGGTCTCGAAAAGCAATGGCATGACGCCCGCAATGGTCGTCACCGAAGTAAGCAGAATGGCGCGAAACCGCGCCACGGCGCCCTTCGGCGCAGCCTCGGCCACGGTCACCACGCCCGGATCGTGCTCGTTCTTGATGAAGTTTACCAGGAGGATCGAGTCGTTGACCACGATCCCGGCCAGCGAGACCAGGCCAAGGATGCTGGGCAGCGACAGGTCGATCCCCATCACCAGATGCCCGAAGACCACGCCAATGACGGCGAAGGGTATGATGATCATCACAACCAACGGCTCAGTATAGCTGCGCAATTGGAAACTAAGCAGCAGGAAGACCGCGATAAGGCCAATCAGAAGGCCCGACATCATTGAGGCTTGGGTCTTCGCAGCCTCGGCGTTCTGGCCCTCGGTTCCGGCCACGAGGCCGGGGTAGCGCTGGGTCAGCACTGGTAGAAAACGGGCCTCGGTATCGCCAATGATCTCGTTTGCGTTGGCGATTGTGGTATCGACATCGCCGGTGATCGTGGTGGTCGGTAGCCGGTCGATGCGATTGATGCGCGTATAGCCACGGGCCTCGGCGATCTCGGCGACGGCTGACAACGGCACCCGCTTGCCCGCCGGGGTTTGCACGGTGAAACCGTCGAGATCACCAACGCTGTCGCGATCCGTCTCGGCCATGCGCAGGTCGATCTCGAAACTCTCTACCCCGACCTGAATCTCGTCGGCGGTGACGCCGTGGAATGCAGCCCGCAACTGGTCAGCGACTGATCTGGCGTCGAGGCCCAACGTTCCCGCCCCGCTGCGCAGCGAAATGCGCAGCTCGGGTTTGCCCACCTGCAGGTCGTCGGCCAGATTATAAGTGCCGGCATATTGCCCGAGCCAGTCCTGAAGATCCGCGGAGGCGGCTTCGAGCACGGCGAGGTCTTCATGGCTTAGGCGGAGCTCTATGGCCCGGCCAGCCGGGCCAATCGTGCTCTCGGTCAGGTTCAGCCGACGCACATCCGGCAGCGGGGGGACCTCGGCGCGCCAGGTGGCGAGTATCTCGGCATTGGTCGCGGCCCGGATCTCGCCCTCCAGCGCATCCACGTTGATCGTGGCGAGATACGCTCCGGAGGTCCCGGCGTCGGCGTTCTCGTTGTAGCGCACCACAATATTGCGGATCAGCGAAGCGCCGCCGGGGTTGCGCGGAGAAAGAGCGCGGTCAGTCCGGTCGAGCCCAGCCAGAACCAGGGCGACGACCGCTTCGGTGTCCTCAAGCGTTGCGCTGGCGGCAAGCTCGATCCGGGCCTCCAACTGGTCGCTGTCAATCTCCGGAAAGGCCTGGAACTTGAGCGCGCCGCCGGCGACCAGAGAAATTGAAACCAGGAACAGGAAGATCGCGATCCCCAAGGTCAAATAGCGATGCCCTACCGCCAACCGAGCCGCAGGCGCGACCAGCCTGTCTCGCGCCCAGTCCATGGCGGCGCTTACGCGCAGGTTGACTGCCGAGGGTTTGCCGGCGCCACCATGGCTCAGATGGTTCGGTAGGATAGCGAAGGCCTCGACCAAGGATACAACCAGAACCATCACCATCACCACGGGGATCACCCGCAGCACCTCGCCGATATCGCCCTTCAGGAACGCCAGCGAGCCAAAGACCACGACGGTCGTGCCGAAGGACGCGAGAACGCCGGGCGCGACTTGCAGCGCGCCTTCGACCGCCGCTTCGAGTGGCGGCAAGCCCTGTTCGCGTTTGGTTGCAATGTTCTCGGCGATCACGATGGCATCGTCCATCAGGATGCCGATCACGATCAGCAACCCGACCATGGTGAGCATATTTATCGAATAGCCGATCAAGATCATCGCCGCGAGGGCGCCAAGGAACGAAATCGGCAGTCCCATCCCGATCCAGAATGCCTGGCGCAGCCCGAAGAACAACCACATCACGACGAAGACCAGCGCCAACCCCTGGGCACTGTTGACGGTTAGCATCTCGAGTCGGTCGGTCAGGATCTGCGAGCCATCCCGGGTGACCGTCAGGTCGACGCCCGGGGGCAACCTCATGCGCTCGTCGGCAAGAAACGCGCTGATCGCGCCCATCACCTTCAAGGTGTCGTCCTTTGGGGTCTTCGAGACATCCAGCAAGGCCGCCGCCTGTCCGTTCAGCAGGGTCTTGACCTCGGTGTCCTCGAAGCGGTCGGAGATCCGGGCGATATCGCCAAGCCGAATTTGGCCGCCCATCGCACTGGAAGCGACGACGACATCGCGGTAGGCGTCCAGCGCCAGACGCTCGTCGGCAAAACGCAGCAGGGTAGTGCCACCCGACGAGACGATCTCGCCGGCCGGAAGGTCGAGGTTCTGGCGCGAGACGGCGGTGGCGATATCCTGCAAGCTGAGGCTCAGCTCGCGGGACGCTGCATCGGATATCTCGATCCGGATCTGGCGGTCGGAAAAGCCCTTGATCTCAACTTTCGGGATCCCGCCCCAGCGCAGCATCCGGTCCTTGACCTGCTCGGCCAATTCCTTGAGATGGGTGCGGTCCTCGGGCCCAGTCAGCGCAATCGAGGCGACAAAATCGGTGCGTCCCAGTTCACTTACCACCGGGTCTTCGGCAGTGTCGGGAAAATCGCTGATCGCCTCGGTGGCCGTCTGCACATCCTGGAAGAAACGGTTCAGATCTTCGCCCTGATACATCTTGATAGTCGCGATCCCGATATTTTCGCGAGCTTCGCAGCGAACCTCATCGACGTTCTCGATACCATCGACCGCATCCTCGACGCGGCGGCAGATCGCCCGCTCGACATCCTCGGGAGAGGCGCCCGGATAGGTAACGCTGACCTGAACCGTTCTCGGCGCGATCCGTGGGAAGGTCTCACGCAGCAGATCCGGCAACGAGGTGATCCCCAGCACGATGAATGCCACCATCAGCAGATTGGCGGCGGTTGGGTGGGCGGCAAGATAGCGGATCATTGGCCATTTCCACCGGGCATCGCGACGGCACGCAGCTGCTCGGCAACCAACTCGTCAGACACCGGGGCCAGGAGCATTCCATTGATCGCCGGCGACAGGTCGCTGACCACAACCCGCGTGCCGGGTTCGAGGGCGTCATTCGGGCCGCCATCCAAGACCGCGAAATCGCCATAGGTGTAGGCGACCGTCACCTCGGCCATCGTCAACCGATCATCGGGCCCGACGATTAGCACCTTGCCATCACGTACGGCGGCACGGGGCAGAAGAACCACATCGTCGATGGCGGGTCCCCGCAATTCGACCGAGGCAAACATGCCCTTGATCAGCGGTGGACGCTCGCCGGGGCGGACCCGGTCATAGGGGTTGGGGACCGATACGATCACACCGATTGAGCGGGTTTCGGGATCTACCGTGTCGCTGATGCGGGTAACCTCGGCCTCCCAGCCCAACCCGGTCTCTGGGAACCCGACCTGAACAACGGCGCTAAGGCCGGAGTCGCTGGGCAATCTGGACGCCTGCTCCCCAGCGGGTAGCACCCGTCCGGCGAAGGATAATCGTATGAAACCAGCCATCTGGCGGGGCGGGATCTGGACATCGATCTCGGCGGCATCGATTCCGTCGAGCATGCCCATAACCGTTCCGGTTCCTACATATTGGCTGATTTCTACATCCGACTCGGCAACGCGGGCATCGAACGGAGCGGTGACAACGGTGCGCTCCAGATTCAGTCGGGCAATCTCGAGATTGGCTTGCGAGACCGCGAGCGATTGCACGAGCGCCCTTATCTGAGCAGGCAGGATCTCGAGCTGGTTTTCCAGATCCTGGATCTTCGCGCGCTGAACCAGAACCGCGCGCTCCTGAACCTCGGCGACCGATGCCGCTACGGTCCCACGCTCAACCAGACGGCGCTGGCGTTCCAGTTCGCGCTTCGCCAGCGTCAAGGCTGCGCGCTCGATCTCGAGCGAACGTCCGATCGTCACGCCGGAAAGCTTCATCTGCTCGATCTCGGCGACAGCACTTTCGATGTTCGCCTCGGCCTGGGCGATCGCAAGATTGTAGTCATCGGGGGCGATACGCACGAGGATACTGCCCTTGTCGACCGTGCCGCCGCGGATGAAATCGGGGGCGACATATTCAATGCGACCCGCGACCTGTGCGACGGCGTCCCATACGCGCGCTGGCGTGACCGAACCGAAACCGCTGACCCGCGGGGTAAAGCTTTGATGCTCAACCGCGACCACTCGGACGGCAGTGCTGGTTTCGCTGGCTGCGATCCGGCTCGGCGGTTCCCGGTTTGATATAGCATAGGCTACCAGCAGCGCCCCGGCAGCGATCGGTGGCAGGATCATTAGCTTTCGTAGGAATGACACGAGGTGCTCCCTTGGAATGGCACTCAAGATGCGTACGCATCAAATACGCTCGGCGAAGTCTAGCAAGGAACGGGTGGCGCGCGAAAGCCCGTCACAGCGTGCCGGTTCGAAATCGAGGCGGCGCCCGAAATGCCGAGTATTGGACGGCCGGAAAAGGCCCGAACACGGACTATCGTGCCTATGTCTGCAATGCCGGGTCAAAGCACGCGCTCGCGGTGAAGGCAACTCTGGGAGATCGCCGCCGACCCGCCAACGCCTAGGCAATGTCGGGTTTCGGGTTCTCTTCAGGCCACCACAATAACGGCTGACGACTGGGTTGGCGCCGAAAGCGCAATGAGATCGAATTTCGCGTTTGGGTCATGAACGTGCATTCGCGATGGCTCGGAGTCGGGTCTGGTTACCGGCAGAAGGCCGACATTCCGCCCTCAGCGTCGGCTAACCGTGCAACCAGTTGCAGCGGGCCGAAAGGGGAAAATGATCAGAATTCGAGAATTTGCAACTGGTTGCAATGAGGATCGGCCAAAATTTAAACTGATTAACCTCGTGCAACCAGTTGCAGAGGGTCTCACCGGCGAACGGCGCATGCCTCGCAGTGTCGGGTCATTCTTGCTCGATCAATTTTAGCTGTTCCTGCAGCAGTCGATTTAACTCATCACCATTCTCTCCGTAGTGAATTTCGCGATGTGCCGTCGGCGTTATCGCTGCAACCCACCTGGGATCATCTGGGCCGTCATCGGATAATCTGCGTGTGTGATGCACCTCAAGATATGGCGCGCCGCTCTTCGTCCGGAAGGGCGCGGGTTCGCCGGTAAGCTCGCACTGGCCATTCGCTCGCCCAAGCACATAGTCCCGGACTGCGCGGCTACGCTCATAGAGCACTTGCCGCGCCTCTTTGACCCTAACGGATTGCGTTGCCTTCACCGCCTCATAGTTACGACCCTGAGCGGCTTTACGGATCATCACAGCACTTCGTCAGACCGTCTCAACAGTGAGAAAGCCGCGCTCGACGACAAGCGGACGGGCGTAGCGTCGGGCGACGCCGCCAACCAGCACCGCGACCTCCAGGGCGGGCAACGCGCCTATGACACCCCTGAGCAGCAATGCATCCAGGCGAGCGGTTCGAGCACTATTGGCGATATCGCTATCCGAATAGCCGAATTTCTGGTTCATTTAAGGCCGTGCAACCAGTTGCAGCGAATGTCGCCGAAATTTCGTGTGATTTGGGTCGTGCAACCAGTTGCAGCCGGATTTGTCTTCTCACTCACACCCCAGTGCATTGATTAGACCTTACGTTTCGAGCACCTCGACATGCCTTCCGGCTCATCCTGGTTCTTTTTGGGTTGGCGACATTGATCAGTCAGGGCCGACGGTTTGAGTTGAGCGCCGCATATGCCTTAGCCCAAACCCGGGGAATATTCTTGTATGACGGGTGACCTTGCGCCCTGGATGACGGGTGCACCGTCTCAAAGGTAAGGAAGCCGCGCTCGGCGACCAGGGGCCGAGCGTAGCGTCGGGCAACGCCGCCTACCAGCACCACGACCTCCAGATTGGGCAACGCGCCTATGAAGCCCCTGAGCAGCGCTGCATCCCGGCGAGCGGTTCGGGCGCTATTGGCGATATCGCAATCTCAGCCAGGACCAGTATTCCAGATCACCGTCTCCGTGCGGGGAATGCCGGCCATCCGCATAAATCGAAAAGTTGCCTCGGCAGTACGGTCGTCGTTGTTGCGACTGATGAAGCCCGTCTCAAGCGTATTCGGGCCAGGCGCCTCAAAGAGAAAAAGCATCCGGGCGCCGACGCCGCCATCAAGCGGGTCAACATTCGGGATCACTATCTCGGGTTGTGCAGCACGAAGACTGTAGATGACGTTGGTTAGAGGCGCTATGTGCGGCTCGTCGAGCATTGCCAGCCGCCGGACGCGCTCCGCTTCATCGGCGAGTGTACGCGGGGCGTCTTCATGGGCAGGAGTGTGATCGATCATATGATTTCATCACCACGTGCAGCTCGCCTGTAGCTTAGAGCGTGATCCGTGAACGCTGAATCATTGAAGGGATTCCTTTTTGTCGGTTGAGATGCGATTCTTCGCCCCAAACAACAAAGGGGCAGAGGATGAGCGCAGCCT
>DATLAW010000071.1:0-13410 GCA_035527255.1 Thermohalobaculum sp.
GGACCCGATCTGCGGAGAGCATTATGGCCAGCGGCCATGAACAGTGCCGCAACAACAGGCCGAACACATGGCAGCTCCGACCAGCAATGCGATATCCGTCAAAAAAACCCTTGCCAACATGGAGCCGTCCACACATGGCACGAAACCGAAGTTCCTGACGTCCGATCAGATCGTCCGGTTACCTCCGCATCCCACCCCTACTTCACCAGCCGCGCCACGATCGGCGCCCCAATAATCACCACCACCAGCCGGACCAAATGGTGGGTCACCACATAGGCCAGGTCTGCGCCCGCGACGATGGCCAGGATCGCCATTTCCGACTGGCCGCCGGGGGCAAAGGCGAGGAAGGCTTCCATTGGCGGGGCGGCGCCGATGCCGATGACGATCTCGGCGAAGGCGACGGAAATAACTCCCAGCAACAGGCAATAGCCGATGCCGGCCAGCACGTCGCGCTTTAGCTCGCGCATCGTCACACCGACATATTCGGCGCCGACGGCAAGCCCGAGGATGAACTGGGCCATCAGCAGCATCTCGCCGGGCGGGCGGTGCTCGATCAGCCCGCTGAGCGACACGAGTGCTGTCGCCACCAGCGGGCCGATGATCGGCGCGCCGAACAGGCGGATGGCGCGGGCGCCGAGCCATCCGAGCGTTCCGGCCACGGCCATGATCGCCATCTCGATCAGCGGGATGTCGGCGGCGGGCTGGCCTGGAAACGCCACCAGCGGCACGCCCCACATCGATTGCAGCAGAAACGGCGCGGCGGTCACGATCACCAGGACCCGGGTGGCATGGATCAGCGACAGGGCGCGGACGTTGCCGCCAGCCTCCTCGCCGAAGACCAGCATGTCCTGCAACCCGCCGGGCATGGCGCCGAAATAGGCGGTGGCGTGGTCGAAGCCGCAAACCTTTCGAAACCACGGGTAACCAATCAGGCCGATGACCAGGATGAAGGGCGGCACCAGGGCGACGCTGTAGATCATCTCCGGTAGGCGGTCGAGAAGGGCAGGGGTGATCGCGGTGCCGACCGCGATGCCGAGCACGATGCGCATGGCGGTGGAGAGGTGCCCCAGCGCTTGCAGTTTCGCGCCCCCCAGCGCCGCAATCAGGCAGGCGAACATCGGCCCCAGCATGAACGGCAATGGCAGGTCGAACAGGTAGAAGACCGCGGTCCCGATGGCCGAGACCGCCAGCGCCAGCAGCCGCGCCCGGGTGATTATGGTTTTGACGGTTTGCATGTAGCGGTATACATCTCGAGCCGGCCCGATGGGATCGATCCAGATGGGACCGGAACAGATAGCACCGTAAATGTCGAGCCCAGAGTTGAGCCCAGAATTGAGCAACGAAAAGACCTATGACTTGCTGATTGCCGGTGGCGGCAATGCGGCGTTGTGCGCCGCGATCACCGCGGCCGAGCGCGGCGCCAGGGTGCTGATCGCCGAGGCGGCGCCCAAGGCCCTGCGCGGCGGCAATTCGCGCCATACCCGTAACCTGCGCACGGCGCATGAGGCGCCGACGGATGTGCTGACCACCGCCTATCCGGTCGACGAATATTTCGACGATCTGATGCGGGTGACGGCGGGCAAGACCAACGAACGTCTGGCCCGCATGACCATCACGGAATCGGCCCATGTGGCCGAGTGGATGCACGGCCACGGGGTGCGGTTCCAGCAGGCCATCGGCGGCACCCTGTCGCTGGACCGCACCAACGCGTTCTTTCGCGGCGGTGGCAAGGCGCTGATGAACGCCTATTACCTGACCGCCCAGCGGCTGGGGGTCAATGTGATCTATGATGCCGAGGTGACTGGCCTGGAAATCGAGGACGGGTTTTTCATCGCCGCCCGGCTGCGCCATCGTGGCTTCGAGGCGCGCATCGCAGCGCGGGCGTTTATCGCCGCTGCGGGCGGTTTTCAGGCCAATATCGAGTGGCTGGAGCAGGCCTGGGGATCGGCGGCGCGGAATTTCCTGATCCGGGGCACGCCTTATGCAAGGGGCGATGTGCTGCGGTTGCTGCTGGATGCCGGGTTCCAGCCGGTGGCCGATGCTGACCAGTGCCATGCGGTCGCCATCGACGCCCGGGGGCCGAAGTTCGATGGCGGGATTGCCACGCGGCTGGATAGCGTGCCGTTCTCGATCATGGTCAACCGGCACGCCCAGCGGTTCTACGACGAGGGCGAGGATTTCTGGCCCAAGCGCTATGCGATCTGGGGCCGGCTGATTGCCAAGCAGCCGGACCAGATCGCCTATTCGATCATTGACGCCAAAGCGGAGGCGCTGTTCATGCCGTCGATCTATCCGCCGATCAAAGCCCAGACCATCGGCGGGCTGGCGGAGGCGCTGGGGCTCGATCCGGTGGCGCTACGGGCCACGGTTGACGCCTATAATGCCGCTTGCAGTGGCGATGGGCCGTTTGATCCAAAGGTCCATGACGGGCGGCGCACGAACGGGCTGGCGCCGGACAAGACCAACTGGGCCAGGCCGATCGATACCCCGCCCTTCACCGGGTTCCCGCTGCGGCCCGGCATCACATTCACCTATATGGGCGTCGCTGTGGATCATAACGCGACGGCGATCATGAGCGATAACCGGCCGGCTGCGAACATCTATGCCGCTGGCGAGATCATGGCCGGCAACGTGCTGGGCCAGGGCTATCTGGCAGGCTTCGGCATGACCATCGGCACGGTGTTTGGCCGCAAGGCAGGGGAGGCGGCGGCGCGTCATGCTGGAAACTGAATCTCGTCACCCAAGCACAACGCAGTCCCCTCTCCCCGTTGGGGGGAGGGATAGGGCGGGGGCCTCGGCGGCGATCCTCGGCGAGGCCCGCCGTACCATGGAGATCTGCAATGCCTGTCGCTATTGCGAGGGCTTTTGCCCGGTGTTCCCGGCGATGGAGGTGCACCGGAGCTTCTCGGATGGCGACCTGGGGTACCTGGCCAATCTGTGCCACAACTGCAAAGGCTGCTTTCACGCCTGCCAGTATACCGAACCGCATGAATGGGGGCTGAACCTGCCGCGCGCGCTGGCCGACCTGCGGGCCGAGACTTACGGTGAACACGCCTGGCCGCGCGGCCTGGGGCGGTTGTTCGAGCGCAACGGGTTGGTTGTGTCGCTGGCGACGGCGTTCTGTCTGACGGCGGTGATTGTGCTGACCATGATGTTGCAGGACCAGGCCACGCTGTACGGTAATCATACCGGCCCCGGTGCCTTTTATGCGGTTGTTCCGTGGGGGTTGATGGTGGCGCTGGCCGGGTTGACCTTCGGTTGGGCGGTGTTGGCCATGGTCATGGGGGCGCGGTCGTTCTGGCGGACCACGGGTGGTGGGGCTTTGCGCTGGCCGGATCTGCGCGTCGCATTGAAGGACGCCGGGCAGACCCGCCACCTTGATGGCGGCGGTGAGGGTTGCAACGACTTTGACGAGCGGTTCGGCATGGGGCGGCGGCATTTCCATCTGGCGATGATGTGGGGGTTTGGCTTGTGTTTCGCCGCCACCAGTGTGGCAACCCTGATGGATCATCTGCTGGGCTGGGTGGCGCCCTATAGCTGGTATTCGGCGCCGGTGGTGCTGGGCACAATCGGCGGCATCGGGTTGATGGTGGGCACCGGAGGGCTGTACGTGATCAAGTTCATCACCGACCGCGAACCGGAAGCGGTCAGCCGCTGGGGCATGGATATCGGCCTGTTGGCGCTGTTGCATTTCACCGCCCTGACCGGGCTGGCGTTGCTGGCGTTCCGCGAGACCTCGGCGATGGGGTGGCTGCTGGCGATCCACCTCGGCTTCGTGCTGGCGCTGTTCGTCACCCTGCCCTATGGCAAGATGGTGCACGGGGTCTACCGGCTGCTGGCCCTGGTGCGTCATCACCGCGAGCAGCGGTTGCCGTGAGTGCGGCGTGGCTTTGATGCGACATTTCGGTGAAATTTCAGCAGCTTCTTGAGAGCAGCCGCAATAATTGCTAAGTTAGAGGCGTTGGTAGTGCTGTGCCACGGTCCCGATGGGGGTCCGGCAGTCAGACCGACGGAGGTAAATGATCTGACCGGACAAGTCGTCACGAGTGCGGTGGGCACTCCGGCCCGTAAGCCCCGCAAGGGCGCTACGAAGGGCCAGACCGGAAGCGAACAGCTTCTCGCTCTCATTAAATCTTCGCTTGATCAGGACAGCGCCGAGGACATCCTCGACATCGCGCTCGCCGGCAAGTCGCCGGTGGCGGATTATATGGTGATCGCAACCGGCCGCTCCACGCGCCACGTCTCGGCGCTATGCGACAATCTGGTCGAGAAGCTGAAGCACGAAATGGGCGTGAAGTCGCGCATCGAGGGCAAGGACGCCGCCGACTGGGTGCTGGTCGATACCGGCGACGTGATCGTCCATATCTTCCGGCCGGAGGTGCGCGAGTTCTACCAGCTCGAAAAGATGTGGCAAACGGCACCGGACATAACGGCGCGCCCGGCCTGATGCGCGATTGCCCTGACGGAGCCCAAAAGCCGCAACTGCGGCTTTTGTCACGGGCAAAAACTCCGGCGCGCGCGTGAAAATCAATATCGCCGCCGTCGGGCGCATGAAGCCCGGGCCCGAGCAGATCATGCTCAACGACTATTTGAACCGCGCGGCGCTGGCTGGTCGGCCATTGGCGCTGGGTCCATTCTCGGTGGTCGAGATCGACGAGCGCAAGGCTCTCACCCAAGCCAACCAATCGGCCCGGTTGATCGAAGCGATACCGGCAGGCGCGGTTGCCATCGCTCTCGACGAACGTGGCAAGACCCTTTCCAGCCAGGACTTCGCCAACATGCTGGCGAAGTTGCGCGACCGGGGAACCGGCATGGCTGTGTTCCTGATTGGTGGCGCCGATGGCCATGATAAGACAATGCGCGACCGGGCCGACCGGATGTTGTCGTTCGGACCAATGGTCTGGCCGCATATGATGGTCCGGGCAATGCTGGCCGAACAGCTTTACCGCGCCGTGTCGATTCTGTCGGGCGGGCCGTATCATCGGGCGTGACGGTCCAGTTGCACGCCTGAGCGCCAGGGGTTAAATCCGTTGCCGAGCAGTCCCGAGAGTAGAGGCAGATGACCGCACCCGCGCACCGCCCAGTTGTCTTGATGATCCTCGACGGTTGGGGACTGTCAGACGATACGGTTGGCAATGCGCCGTATCTGGCCAACACGCCCAACTTCGACCGGATCTGGTGCGATTGCCCGCATGCGACGCTTTCGGCCAGCGGCGAGGATGTGGGTCTGCCGGCTGGTCAGATGGGTAATTCCGAGGTCGGCCACACAAATATCGGGGCCGGGCGGGTGGTCTGGATGGACCTGCCGCGGATCGACAAGGCCATCGCCGATGGCAGCTTTGCCGCCAACCTGGCGCTGGAGCAATTTGCCGACAAGCTGCTCGCCAGCGGCGGTACGGCGCATGTCATGGGCCTGATGAGCCCCGGCGGCGTCCACTCGCACCAACGCCAGATGGCCGAAGTGGCCCGCCTGTTGCAGGCGCGCGATGTGCCGGTGAAGCTGCATCTGTTCCTCGATGGCCGCGATGTGGCGCCGAAGTCGGCACTCGACCATATCGCCGAGCTTGGGCTTGATCTGGCCAGCGATATCGCCACCGTCACCGGGCGCTTCTACGCCATGGACCGCGACAAGCGGTGGGAGCGGGTCAAGGCGGCCTATGACGTGATTGTCTCGGCCAAAGGCGAGCGGGCTGGCCGTGCCGCCAATGCGGTCACCGGCGCCTACGAGCGCGGCGAGACCGATGAGTTCGTGTTGCCGACCGCTATCGGCGACTATGCCGGAATGAACGACGGCGATGGCCTGTTGTTCATCAACTTCCGCGCCGACCGGGCGCGCGAGATACTGGGGGCGCTGGTTGACCCGGAGTTCGATCACTTCGACACCTCCAACGCGCCGGAGTTTGCCGCCCGGCTGGGTATGGTGGAGTATTCCGGCCGGCTGAACACGCTGATGGAAGCGATGTACCCCTCAACCGAGATCGTCAATACCCTCGGCAAATGGGTCGCGGCCCATGGCAAGCGCCAGTTCCGGCTGGCCGAAACCGAGAAATACCCCCATGTGACGTTTTTCCTGAATGGCGGCGTCGAGGTCCCGGAGCCGGGCGAGGAGCGTTATATGGCGCCCTCGCCCCGGGTCCGCACTTATGATCTGGCCCCCGAGATGTCGGCGGTCAAGGTGACCGAGCATCTGGCCGGCGCGATCCGTGAGCGATATGATCTGATTGTGGTCAATTATGCCAACCCGGACATGGTCGGCCATACCGGATCGATCCCCGCTGCCATCGCTGCTTGCGAAGCCGTAGATGCCGGGCTGGGCGCGGTATTGGCGGCGCTGGAGGAAGTGGGCGGGGCGATGGTGGTTATCGCCGACCACGGTAATTGCGAGATGATGATCGACCCGGCGACCGGCGGGCCTCATACTGCCCACACCACCAACCTGGTGCCGCTTATACTGGTCGAGCGCGGCGCGGCGGCGCGGGGCTGGGGGGTCCGCGACGGCCGTCTCGCCGATGTCGCGCCGACGCTTCTGATATTGATGGGGCTCGATCGACCGCCGGAAATGACCGGAGCCTCACTGCTGACTGATCCTGGCGCATGAAACTACGGCACCACGCGGCAAACCTATTGCTGGCAGTGGCGTTGTGCATTCCATCGACCGCCCCGGCGGGCGAGATCGACCAGATCGCCCATGCCCGCCGATTGCTTGCCGATGCAAGTACGGAACTGCGAGCGGCACGCAGCGATGAGAGCCGCCTCGCGGCACTCGGCCATGCGGTCACCGCCCACGAGGCGGCGTTGTCGGCGCTGCGGACCGGGTTGCGGGCAATGGCCACCACAGAGCGTGGCATGACTGGCGAGATCGACACCGAGACCGGCAAACTGCGCAGTCTGCTCGGTGCGCTCCTTTCGCTTTCACGCGCACCGACCTCAACCCTGCTCGCGGCACGCGGCGGTCCTTTGGAAGCAACGCGCGCCGCCATGCTGATGGCCGGGGTCACGCCGGAGCTGGACCGGCGGGTCACCGCTCTCGAGCAGCGGCTACACGCACTGCAAGACCTGCGCAAACGGCAGGAAGAGGCCCGGACCGAAGTGCGCAATGCGCTCGCCAATCTTCAGGAGTTGCGTGCGAAAACCACCGAGACATTGGGCCAGCGCGACCGTTCAGGGCTGGTGGACGGATCAGAGCTTCGCCTTCAAGCTAATGTGGCGGCGGCGCGCGTGCGCGACCTTGATGATCTGGCGGCCGCGCTGCATGGCGCCGACATTAAAAGCGACATTTCATTGTCGTTCGCCCCACTGCCGGTGGCCGGCCAGGTCAGCGCCAAATTTGGCGCACCCGATCCCTGGGGCCGCCCTGGTCATGGCTGGAGCATCGTCGCCCCGGATTTCGCCCAGGTCACAGCACCGTGGGATGCCACGGTTCGGTATGCCGGGCCACTGATCGACTACGGCCAGGTTGTCGTCCTCGAACCTGAAGCAGGCTATCTTGTCGTCATCGCCGGTCTAGGGCATATTGACCGGAGTGCAGGCGAAGTGGTTCTGGCTGGCGAAAAGCTGGGGGATATGGGTGGTCAGCCACCCACAAGTGATGAGTTTTTACTTGATCAAACCGTAGAGGGCGGTCAGATCAGGCAGGAAACGCTCTATTTGGAGATTAGGCGGTCGGGTGAACCCCTCGATCCGGCTGATTGGTTCGACGCGACAGGAAGCGAGGCAATTCGATGAAACGCAAGACAGTGATGGCACTGCTCGCAGGCGTGGCTCTGGGTGCGATGGTACCTATGGTCGTGGCGCCGATAGCAGCACAGGAAAACACTGCCCGGAATACCTATGAATATCTCGACCTGTTCGGGGATATCTTCGAGCGGGTCCGCGTGGCTTATGTCGAGGATGTTGACGAACAGAAGCTGATCGAGGCCGCGATCAACGGCATGCTGGCGTCACTCGACCCACATTCCGCCTACCTGCCGCCGGATAATTTCCAGGACATGCGCGAGCAGACCAAGGGTGAGTTCGGTGGTCTTGGCATCGAGGTCACCATGGAGAACGGCTTCGTCAAGGTGGTGTCGCCGATCGATGATACTCCGGCCGCCAATGCCGGGTTGGAATCGGGTGACTTCATCACGCATATCAATAGTGAATCGGTACTCGGCCTCAGCCTTTCGGACGCGGTCGACAAGATGCGCGGCCCGATCGGCTCGGAGATTATTATCACCATTAGCCGCGCTGGCACCGACGAGCCGTTTGACGTCACGATTGTCCGCGACATCATCAAGATTCGCGCCGTGCGAACCCGCATCGAGGGAAATGTCGGGGTTCTTCGTATCACGACGTTCAACGAACAAACCTACGACAATCTCGAACTCGGCATTGCCGAGATCAAGGAGAAGATCGGCGAGGACAAGATCGCCGGATATATCGTTGACCTGCGCAACAACCCCGGCGGGCTGTTGAGCCAGGCGATTGCGGTTTCCGATGCGTTCCTCGAAACCGGCGAGATCGTCTCGACCCGTGGCCGTGATCTGGAAGAGGCCGACCGGGTAAATGCCCGGCCCGGCGATCTCACCAACGGCAAGCCGATCGTGGTGCTGATCAATGAGGGATCGGCGTCGGCATCCGAGATCGTTGCCGGTGCCCTGCAGGACCAGCGCCGGGCAATCCTTCTGGGCGCCAAGACGTTCGGAAAGGGCTCGGTCCAGACGGTAATGCGGCTGGGCGACAAGGGTGCGATGAAGCTGACAACGGCGCGTTATTTCACCCCCTCGGGCCGCTCGATCCAGTCGCTGGGTATCGAGCCTGATATCCTGGTCGAGGAACGCAAGATCGCCACTTCAGGCGATGGCGAGAACGCCGGTCGGGTCACTCGCTCCGAGGCCGATCTGCGGGGTAGCCTGGAGAATGTCCTCTCGGACGACGAGCGCAAATTGCTCGAGGAGGAGCGCTCCCGCCACGAGGCCACCGCGTTGCTGCGCCAGGAAGACTTCCAGCTCGCCTATGCGCTGGATCTGCTGGCCGGACTATCGATCTATAACAGCACCAAATGATGGCGTTGAATGCTATTGGACAGGGCGCCGACGACGACTTTGAACGTCTCAGCGCCCTGTTGCCGATTGACCCGACCCATGACGCTTGAGAGCAGTAACGTCGATATTGACGCGCTGCCTTACCGTCCCTGTGTCGGGCTGGTGATCCTCGATCCGGCGGGACGCATTTTTGCCGGGCAGAGGATCGACGGCATGTATGACGCCTGGCAGATGCCCCAGGGCGGCATCGACGAAGGCGAGAGCGCCCGCGAGGCGGCGCTGCGCGAGATGGCCGAGGAGACCGGGATTACCCCGGACAAGGCCGAGATCATCCGCGAAAGCCGCGAATGGTTGCCGTATGATCTGCCCCGCCATCTGGTGCGAAAACTGTGGAATGGGCGCTTTCGCGGCCAGAAACAGCGCTGGATCGCGATCCGGTTTCACGGCAGCGATGCCGACGTGAACATCGCCACTGCCGAGCCCGAGTTCCGGGTCTGGGCCTGGATGGAACACAAGGAACTGATCGACCGCATCGTGCCGTTCAAGCGCGATACCTACGAGCGAGTGTTCGAGGAATTCGGTGATTTGTTCTGAGCGAAGCAGGCTTCAGCCTGGAACCTGCCCCAGCAATGCCTTGTAATCGTTCAGCTTCTGCTGCGCCGCCTGCTTTCGCGATGGACCCGCGTCGGCCAGTGCCTGTTCGGCCAGCCCGAGTTTTTCCTCGATGAAGGCGCGGTTGAGGTCGGCCTTTTCGATGGCTTCCTCGGCCAGAACCGAAACCGTGTTGTCGGAGATTTCAGCGAAGCCGCCGGTGACGAAATAGCCGTCCTCGGACGACCCGTTGCGCACCACCACATAGCCCGGGCGCAGGTTGGTCAGGAACGGCGCGTGATTGGCCATTGCGGTCAGATCGCCCTCCATGCCTGGGATGGTGACCGACTCGGCCTCGACCGAGGCGAGTTTGCGCTCGGGGCTGACCAGTTCGAAGTTCAGCATATCCGACATTTTATCCCTCTCCGCCAGTCGTTCCGGCCAACGCAGCCTCGAACATGCTGGCCGCCTTTTCGAACTTGTCGCGGCAGCCGGTGTTGCAGAACCCGACCACATTGCCGCGATACAGCGTCAGGCTGTCGGCCGCGACCGGTTTGCCGGACCATGGGCAGACTTCATTGATGCAGTCCGCCAGATCAAGCTCAACCGCCATGTTATGCCGCCTCAGCAGTGTTTCTTACGTTATGCCGCTTCCGCGGCCATGCGCTGGGCCTTTGCAATGGCCTCGTCGATGTCGCCGACCATGTAGAAGGCCGATTCCGGCAGGTGGTCGAACTCGCCCGATACCAGCCGCTTGAAGCCGTCGATGGTTTTCTCGACCGGGACGTATTTGCCTTCGACACCGGTGAAGACCTGGGCGACGAAGAACGGCTGGCTGAGGAAGCGCTGGATCTTGCGAGCCCGGGCAACGGTCAGCTTGTCGTCTTCCGAAAGCTCGTCCATGCCGAGAATGGCGATGATGTCCTGGAGCGACTTGTAGCGCTGCAGGATGCCCTGAACGTCGCGGGCGATGTCGTAATGATCCTGGCCCAGGACCCCCGGGTCAAGCACGCGGGAGGTGGAGTCGAGCGGGTCGACGGCCGGGTAGATGCCAAGCTCGGCAATCTGGCGCGAAAGCACGGTGGTGGCGTCAAGATGGGCGAACGAGGTTGCCGGGGCCGGATCGGTAAGGTCATCGGCCGGCACGTAGATCGCCTGAACCGAGGTGATCGAGCCCTGTTTGGTCGAGGTGATCCGCTCCTGCAATGCGCCCATGTCGGTGGCCAGCGTCGGCTGATAGCCCACCGCCGAAGGGATACGACCCAGCAGCGCCGAAATCTCGGAGCCCGCCTGGGTAAAGCGGAAGATGTTGTCGATGAAGAACAACACGTCGGAGCCGGATTCGTCACGGAACTGCTCGGCGATGGTCAGACCGCTGAGTGCCACGCGCATACGCGCTCCCGGAGGCTCGTTCATCTGGCCGTAGACCAGCGCCACCTTCGATTTGGTCAGGTCATCTGGAACGATGACGCCGCCCTCGATCATCTCGTGGTACAGATCGTTACCCTCGCGGGTGCGCTCGCCAACCCCGGCGAACACCGAAAAGCCGCCATGGCCGCGGGCAATGTTGTTGATCAGCTCCATGATCAGCACGGTCTTGCCGACGCCGGCGCCGCCGAACAGGCCGATCTTGCCGCCCTTGGCGTAGGGCGCCAGCAGGTCGACAACCTTGATACCGGTCTCGAGCATCTCGGACTCGGTGGACTGCTCGACAAACTCCGGGGCCGCGCGGTGGATTGGGCGATGTTCTTTCGCCTCGACCGGGCCCTTCTCGTCAATCGGCTCGCCGATCACGTTGATGATGCGGCCCAGCGTGGCCGGGCCAACCGGCACCGCGATCGGGGCGCCGGTATCGGTCACCGATGTGCCGCGCACCAGACCCTCGGTCGCGTCCATGGCGATGGTGCGCACGGTGTTCTCGCCGAGATGCTGGGCTACTTCCAGCACCAGCCGGTTGCCCTTGTTTTCGGTCTCCAGCGCGTTCAGAATCGCGGGCAGGAAGTCGTCGAACTGTATGTCGACGACGGCACCGATCACCTGGGTGATTTTGCCGACAGCCTTGCTCATCTCAATCTCCTCATCCCTTGAGCGCTTCAGCGCCCGAAATTATCTCGATCAGTTCGTTGGTGATCGCTGCCTGGCGCGAACGGTTGTACTGGATGGTCAGGCGGTCGATCATGTCACCGGCGTTGCGGGTGGCGTTGTCCATGGCGGACATCCGCGCTCCCTGCTCGGATGCGGCGTTCTCAAGCAGCCCACGGAAGACCTGAACCGCCAGATTCTTCGGCAGCAGGTCAGCGAGGATTTCAACCTCGTCGGGCTCGTATTCGTAGTTCACGGCGGCGGTGTTGGCAGCACTCTCACCAACGGCGGCGGGGATCAGGCGATGTTCGGTCGGGATCTGGCTGATCACCGACTTGAAGGCACTGTAGAACAGCGTCGCCACATCGAATTCGCCAGCCTCGAAACGGGCCAGAATGTCCTCGGCAATGCCGTTTGCGTCTGTATAGCCGACACGGCGTACCTGGCCCATATCGACATGGCCGATGAAGTAGCTGGAGTATTCCCGCCGCAGCTGGTCGCGGCCCTTCTTGCCGACGGTCAGGATCTTGATCGTCTTGCCCTCGGCGAGCAGTTTCGAGGCGGCCAGCTTCGCCATCTTGACGATCGACGAGTTGAAGCCGCCGCAAAGGCCACGCTCGGCAGTGGCGACGACCAGCAGATGGACCTGCTCGGCACCTGTGCCGCGCAGCAATGTCGGCGCGCTGGGGCTGTTCTTGGCGGCGCGGGCGAGATTGGCCAGCACCGCGTCCATGCGCGCGGCATAGGGGCGCGCGGCCTCGGCCGCCTCCTGCGCCCGGCGCAGTTTCGCAGCCGCGACCATTTTCATCGCGCTGGTGATCTTCTTGGTCGATTTGACCGAGTTGATCCGGTTTTTCAGGTCCTTGAGGTTCGGCATGCCCTCGGGTTCCTTTTAGATAGTCCGCAGTTGGCGCCCGTTTTAGGCAAGAGTCTTCTTGACGTTGACAATGACGGCCTTGATCTTGTCGGCCAGATCGCCGTCGACCTTGCGGTCGTTGTCGCGGATATCGTCCAGCAGATCAGCGTTGTTGTTGTTCAGATCGGTCAGCAGAGCCTGCTCGAACCGTCCGATATCGCCGATCGCCAGGTCATCGAGGTAGCCTTGGGTACCGGCGAAGATCACGCAGACCTGTTCCGCGTTGGTTAGCGGCGAATACTGCCCCTGCTTCAGCAACTCGGTCAGGCGCGCACCGCGGTTCAGCAGGCGCTGGGTCGCGGCGTCGAGGTCGGAGCCGAACTGGGCGAAGGCCGCCATTTCGCGGTACTGCGCCAGTTCGAGCTTGATCGAACCGGCGACCGACTTCATGGCCTTGGTCTGGGCCGACGAGCCAACGCGCGACACCGACAGGCCGACGTTAACCGCCGGGCGGATGCCCTGGTAGAATAGCTCGGTTTCGAGGAAGATCTGGCCATCGGTGATCGAGATCACGTTGGTCGGGATAAAGGCGGATACGTCGCCGCCCTGGGTCTCGATCACCGGCAACGCGGTGATCGATCCGGCGCCGAGGCTGTCGTTCAGCTTTGCGGCGCGCTCGAGCAGGCGCGAATGCAGGTAGAAAACGTCGCCGGGGTAGGCTTCGCGGCCCGGCGGGCGGCGCAGCAGCAGCGACATCTGGCGATACGACACCGCCTGCTTCGACAGATCATCATAGATGATCAGCGCGTGCATGCCGTTGTCGCGGAAATATTCCGCCATGGCGCAGGCCGAATAGGG
>DATLAW010000072.1:0-6872 GCA_035527255.1 Thermohalobaculum sp.
CTCGGGCTCACTGAGCCGCATACCGCCGCGCACCAGCCCGCCCAGTAGCGCGCGAAGATCGTCGCCATCTGACCCGACGACGCGTGCCCTGTACCGCTCCAGACCCGGCTTATCGAACCCAAACGCTCCGACCCCCAGCGCCATTTCATCCGGATCCAACCCAAAATGCCACACCGGCGCAAGACCCCGTGATTGCGCAGGAATGAACGAGACATGCAGATGCGCGTTGTAAGGCGTCTTGTCCTTCGAGAACCGAACGTCCCGGTGAATCCGAAAGATCTTCCAACCATGCGCCATCCCGGTCAGCCCGTGTAGCGCATCTGTCACTTGCGCACAAAATGCCTTGGCCGGTCCTTGAACCGCGCTCTCGTGAACTGATTTGTGCCGCGCGAACCACTCCCGGTCGTTGTTGGCCTTCAGATCTCTCAGGAAAGCGACCGTTTCAACTGGAAAGCCCCACGGGCCGGGCGATGGATTTGTCGGCGTCTTTGCCATGATCTTCCCTTCGGTAGCGCAACGCGCCCTTCGACCGCAAAATATCGCAGATAAACCCTGCACGATAGCCAGATGTTGCGCCCACCCAACCACACCTGCTTTAATCACTATCCAGAGCATAACCGATTCGGGAGCGAAGAGCACATGAGTGCCAGCGACCTTTTCGCCCAGACCGCCGCCGAGAAAGCCTACGACGCCTCGTCCATCGAGGTGCTGGTCGGGCTCGAGCCGGTGCGCAAGCGGCCGGGCATGTATGTGGGCGGCACCGATGAGCGCGCCCTGCATCATCTTGTGGCCGAGGTGCTGGACAACGCCATGGACGAGGCGGTGGCCGGTCACGCCAGCCGCATCGAGCTCGAGATGTTCGCCGACGGATCAATCGCCGCCACCGACAACGGACGCGGCATCCCAGTCGATCCGCATCCAAGCGCCCCCGAAAAATCGGCGCTCGAGGTAATCCTGACCACCCTGCATTCGGGCGCAAAATTCTCGTCGAAGACCTATGCGACCTCGGGCGGCCTGCATGGGGTCGGCGTCTCGGTGGTCAACGCGCTGTCGGACTACCTGCGGGTCGAGGTCGCGCGCGGTAAAATGCTGTATGCGCAGGAGTTCTCGCGCGGGCACCCGACCACCAAACTGCAAAAACTCGGGCCCACCCAGAACCGCCGCGGCACCATGGTCCGCTTTCACCCGGACCCGGAGATTTTCGGCCACCGCCTTGCCCTGCGCCCAGCCCGGGTCCACCGGATGGCGCGCTCAAAAGCGTATCTGTTCCGCGGTGTCGAAATCCGCTGGCGCTGTGCCCCTGAATTGCTGCGCGACGGCGACGAGACCCCGGCCGAGGATGTCTTCCACTTCCCCGGCGGCCTGAAAGACTACCTGACCCATACCCTGAACGGCACCGAGTTCTTCGGCGACCAACCGTTTGCGGGCAAAGTCGATTTCAGCGAACGCTACGGCAACGGCACCGCCGGTTCGGTCGAATGGGCGCTGGCCTGGACCCCGGCCCGCGACGCCATGGTTTCCTCCTACTGCAACACCATCCCGACCCCACAGGGCGGCACCCACGAGGCCGGGTTCTGGTCCGCCATCACCAAGGGCTTGCGCGCCCATGGCGAGCTGATCGGCAACAAGCGGGTCGCCAACATCACCCGCGACGATGTCATCGGCACGGCGGCGGCAATGATCTCGGTCTTCATCAGCGAGCCGGAATTCGTCGGCCAGACCAAAGACCGCCTGGCCACCACCGAGGCCCAGCGACTGGTCGAGGGCGCCGTGCGCGATCGGGTCGACACCTGGCTCGCCAGCGACCCGAAACTGGCCGGCTCGATCCTCGATTACCTGGTCGACCGCGCCGACGAGCGCATGCGTCGCCGGGCCGAGAAGGAAACCAGCCGCAAGACCGCGACCAAAAAACTGCGCCTGCCCGGCAAACTGGCCGACTGCTCGGACAACAGCCGCGATGGCTCCGAGATTTTCCTGGTCGAGGGCGACAGCGCCGGCGGCTCGGCCAAACAGGCGCGCAACCGCAAGACCCAGGCGATCCTACCGCTGCGCGGCAAGATCCTGAACGTGCTCGGCGCGGCGGGCGCCAAGCTTGACCAGAACCAGGAGCTGGCGGATCTGTGCCAGGCCCTCGGCGTCCGCACCGGCACCAAATACTCAAACGACGACCTGCGCTACGACAAGGTCATCATCATGACCGACGCCGACGTCGACGGCGCCCATATCGCCGCCCTGCTGATGACCTTCTTCTTCACCCAGATGCGCCCCCTGATCGATAGCGGCCACCTGTATCTGGCCTCGCCGCCGCTGTTTCGCCTGACCCAGGGTGCGAAATCGGTCTACGCCAACGACGAGGCCGAGAAGGACCGGCTGATCGCCGCGGGTTTCGGCGGTAAGGGCAAGGTCGAGGTCAGCCGCTTCAAGGGGTTGGGCGAGATGAATCCAAAGCAGCTCAAGGAAACCACCATGGACCCGGGCTCGCGCACCCTGATCCGGGTCGAGGTCGATGCCGACGACGACGGCGAGACCGGCAGCTTGGTCGAACGCCTGATGGGCAAGAAGGCCGAACTGCGGTTCCAGTACATCCAGGAGAACGCTCGATTCGTCGAGGATCTGGACGTGTGATCGGCGATTCCCCCCTCTCCCTCACATAGGAGGGAGGGAGACCACAGCGGCAATGCCCACGGATACTCCATCATCGCGCCGATGGCGCAGCGCACCCCCTCCCCCCTCGTGGGCTTGGGTCGGAAAAGCAAAAGGTCCGGGGGACCTTTTGCCCGGCCCAAGGGTTGGGGAGAGGGGGGAATGCGCAATCCCAATTCCGCGCTCGCTCGGGCTTCCCAAACCCGACATTCCGTGAAACATGGGCCTCGAAGGGGCCTTTCATGAAACCAATTCCCAACACAGCCCAGGCGGGCGTCGCCCTGATGGCCACAGCCATGCTGGTGGCACCATTCATGGACCTGTTCGCCAAGCTGCTGACCGAGACCATGTCGGCCGGCGCCATCGGACTCGGACGCTTCACCGCCCAGTCATTGGTCCTGCTGCCGTTCGTGCTGGCCAGCGGCCAATGGGGGCGGCCGACCTGGCTGCACCTGGTGGCCGGGTTGTTCCTGGCCGGTGCCCTGCTGGCCTTCAACTCGGCCCTGAAATACATGCCGATCCCGAACGCCATTGCCATCTTCTTTGTCGAGCCGCTGATCCTGACCCTGCTCTCGGCCTATCTGCTGGGTGAGGGGCTGGGCTGGCGCCGCCTCGCGGCGGTCGCCGCCGGCATGGTCGGGGCGCTAATCGTGATCCGGCCCAACTGGCAGGCCTTCGGCCCCGCCGCGGTCTACCCCCTGATCGCCGCCTGCGGCTTCGCCTGCTATCTGCTGATCACCCGGATCATGGCCCAGCGTGGCGCCCGCCTGGCGCTGCAATTCTGGATCGGCGTCTCGGCACTGGCCGGCCTGGTGGTGGCGACGGCCATCGGCGATCGGCTGGATATCCCGGTGCTGGCGCTTTCCTGGCCGGGGCCCGAGCAATGGGTCTATCTCACCTGCATGGGCCTGATCGCCGCCATCAGCCATCAGATGATCAACAACGCCTTCGCCCGCGCCGAGGCCGGGGTATTGGCGCCGCTGCAATATCTGGAAATCATCTCGGCAACCGTGATCGGCTGGTTTTTCTTCGCTGATTTTCCAGACCGGTTGACCTGGGCCGGTACCGCGATCATCATAGGTTCCGGCATTTACGTGTTCCACCGCGAGCGCCAGCTTGCAAAACCGCTCGCCTAGCCCGGGGAAAGCAAAATGATTGGGCGTTATTTCGCCATGCTGGCCCTGATTGGGACGGTTGCAGCCTGTGACGACGTCAGTGTCAGCGGCACCGAGCGACGAACCTTTTTGTACTCAAGCGATTTGTTGGCGATGCAGGAGGCCAGCGGCGTCCTCGTCGAGATCCACGGCGCCCCCTGGCCAGGCGCGACACCTGAACAGATTGCCAGCACATTGCGAATGCCGGATGGCTCCGGACAGGCAGTGCGGTTCCGCGATATCGCCCCGGGCCAGTGGATCATCGGTGACGGCGATCGGCTGGTGCTGCATTTCAACCCGACCGGCGCGCCGGACAGCGTCGCCGATTGCCGGGCCAAGGAGGCTATTGTAACCGAACCGCCCGCGAAAAAGGGGTTCACCGTGAACGCCACCTTCTGCAAACAGGGAGAATGGCTGAGCCACGCCTTTTTGAAAGCACGCGCCGTCAGCCAGGACGATTGGTTGAGCTACACATTCGCAATGCGGGAACTGCTGGGGAAGATGTTTCCGGAGAAGTAAGGCAAGCTCCATTCAGGTGACGCTGCCATCCTTTTCATCTTTGTCGGGCCTGACTCGGCAATCCAGTCTTTTATTCAACCGCTTAAAGCGGGATGCCCGTGTCAAGCACGAGCATGACGTGGTTCCTGTGGATTGGAAATCACCCCCGGAGAGTTGTAGCGTAGTTGGAAAAATCAGCAGTGCTCCGGGGTCAGTAACCTACCCCATCGCCTCCCGCATTCCCTCCAGTGTCAGCCATTCCTCCTCCGCCGCCGCCAGCCGTTGCTGGCGTTCGGTCAGGCCCTCGCTGGCCTTACGGAATTTGACCGGCTCGCGGCTGAATATCTCCGGGCCGGACAGGAACGCCTCCAGTTTGGCGATCTCTGCTGTCAACCGTTCGATCTCGGACGGAAGGTTGTCGAGGCGGTTCTGCTGAGCGAAAGTCAGCCGGGCGACGGGGCGCCCCGTCCGCTTCTGTGCCACCGGTGCCGCCCGGGCCGCCGCCCGCCGCGCCTCTGGTTTGGCCGGGCCACCGCCACGCTGGGCCCGGTAGTCGCTCCAGCCACCGGCATAGATCAGCGCCCGGCCGTCCCCCGCCATCGCAATGGTGGCGGTCGCGGTCCGGTCGATGAAATCGCGGTCATGGCTGACCAGCAGCACCGTGCCCTCGAAGTCGGCAATCAGCTCCTGCAACAGGTCCAGCGTCTCGATATCCAGGTCATTGGTCGGCTCGTCCAGCACCAGCAGGTTCGATTCCCGCGCCATGATCCGCGCCAGCAACAGCCGCGCCCGCTCGCCACCCGACAGCGCCGAGGCCGGGCCGCGCGCCTGGCGCTCGTCGAACAGGAAATCCTTCAGGTAGGCGATCACATGGCGCGGCCTGCCGCGCACCATCACCTGATCGCTGTTGCCCTTCACCCCCAGCGCCCGGTCGCCGGTCAGGCTCTCCCACAGGCTGGCTTTCGGGTCCAGCGCCAGCCGATTCTGGTCGAACACCGCCATCTCGATGTTGCTGCCGATGCGGATCGAACCGCTATCCGGCGCCATCTCTCCGGTCAAAACCTTCAGCAGCGTCGTCTTGCCGACTCCGTTAGGACCAACCAGCGCGATCCGCTCGCCACGGGCAATGCGGATCGAAAAGTCCTTGAATATCAGATTGTTGCCGAAAGATTTTGACACATCTTTCGCCTCGATCACCAGCTTGCCGGACTGCCCCCCGGACGACAGCTCCATCGCGGCAGTGCCGGTCCGGGCGATCTGGTCGCTGCGCTCGGCCCGCAGCGCCGCCAGCCGCCTGACGCGGCCCTGATTGCGGGTCCGCCGGGCCGAGATGCCTTCAACCGCCCAGCGCGCCTCGTCCTTGATCAGCCGGTCCAGCTTGTGGCGCTGGGCTTTCTCTTCCTCGAATATCTTGTCGCGCCATTCCTCGAACCGGCCAAAACCATGCGGCCCGCGCCGAACCTCACCACGGTCGAGCCACAGCGTCGCCCGGGTCAGTTTGGTCAATATCGCGCGGTCATGCGAGATGATCGCGAAACCCGCATTGGTGTCGGCCAAATATTCCTCCAGCCACTCGATGGCCTGAATGTCGAGGTGGTTGGTCGGCTCGTCCAACAGCATCAGATCAGGCTCACCAGCGATCAACCGGGCTAGTGCTGCCCGCCGGCGCTCGCCGCCCGAAGCGGTGCCTGTGTTGCAGGCGCCGTCAACCTTCAGCCCATCCAGCGCCGCCTCAGCCCGCCAACGCTCGGTCTCATCCAGATCGGCGGCAGCGTAGTCGCCCAAGGTGGCAAATCCGGTCGGATCGGGATCCTGCGGCAGATAGGCAATCTTGGCGCCCGGCCGCACAAAGCGTTCGCCGGCATCCGGCTCGACCAGCCCGGCGGCGATCTTCATCAACGTCGACTTGCCGGAACCGTTGCGCCCAACCACACACAGCCGCTCCCCCGGCGCAATCGCCAGCGAGACCCCTGCGAACAGCGGCCGCCCCCCGAACCCGAGGGTAATGTCATTGAGTGTCAGAAGTGGGACTTGGGCCATGGCCCGCCATCAATCGCAACGCCCGCCCCGCGTCAAGGGGGCCTAGCTGTTCGCAGTGCCGGCCGACAAGACGGGAAAGCGACGATAAGCGCGCGCCAGCACAATAGCGTTCAGACACTCGGCGAACACATGGCTACAATTGAACAGCAGCATCGGACCGGTCGCCGCGGCATCGAATTCCCCGCTGTCCGGCGTGATAAAATCTGTCGTAACGCCGCTTAGGTTCAGCGTGATCATGACCAGAACCGTAGCGGCGCGAAACAGCCAGACCCGCAAGACCAAGGCCCGGCCGATTGCCCGGTAGTTTCGGCGACCGCGTTCGAAAGCCTCGCCCAGCGCCACATCACCACGCTCGGCGGCCTCGGGAAGCGCCGTGCCGATTAGGATGTAGAGCGCCGCATAGATCACCACCAGCACCACGCCGAGGCCCATCTCGCCCCAGCCGCTCGGGCCAATGCCAGTACCCGGCGCGGTCCAGACGATTCCAAGAAAAAGTATCGGCGATAAAATTATCAGCGCCACCC
Organism: Thermohalobaculum sp.; assembly: GCA_035527255.1. Lineage (GTDB taxonomy): Bacteria > Pseudomonadota > Alphaproteobacteria > Rhodobacterales > Rhodobacteraceae > Thermohalobaculum. The sequence continues at coordinate 6,860 of DATLAW010000072.1, forward strand.
CTCCATATCGCCA
>DATLAW010000073.1:0-25390 GCA_035527255.1 Thermohalobaculum sp.
CGATGCTCGCCGCTGGCCCCCAGACCGTTACCTTCGACCAGCCGGTCGACGTCCTCACGCAAAGCCTCCATGGCCGCGGCCAACCGCAGACGTTCGATACCGACATCCTCGGCGATGGGATCAAACAATACCAGCCTCGGCTCATGCAGATGCACCACGCCCTCGGCGACGCCGTCACAGGCCGACGCGCCCTCGAACACCACTGGTCCGACCCGCCGTCCTGGCCCGGCGACAAGGCCGTCAGAGCCAAGAAATGCGCCGGACTCCGCCATCTCCGAGATCACCATGGCGACAATTTCCAGCGCCTCCACCTCGTCATCAGTGTAGTGGCGCCGGGTCTTGTTCTGCACCACCAGCACTCCCATCACTTCGCCGAGGCGCTGGATCGGCACGCCGACGAACGAATGGTAGATCTCCTCGCCGGTCTCCGGCAAATAGCGAAATCCAGGTGTGCTGGGCGCGTCCTCGGTGACCAGCGGCTCCGCGCGTTCGGCGATACGCCCGACCAGACCTTGCCCGACGCGCAGTCGGGCGGAATGGACTGCATCCTGCCTCAGGCCCTCGGTAGCGCAAAGCTCAAGCGTGCGTTCGTCGCGCTTCAGATAGATCGAGCACACCTCGGCGACCATGTTATTGGCCACTAGGCGCACCACTTTGTCGAGCCGCTGCTGCCCGTCCCCTGCCCCGGCCATAACGGTCCGGAGCACCCGCAGCAACGCACGCGATCCACCCTTGTCGGCGGGCATCGCCAGGCCCTCCCTTCTTTCAGGTAACCGATCCGCCCTCAGGCAGTATCGAGTTCGAATGCCTTGTGCAGCGCCTGAACCGCAAGCTCCATATATTTCCGGTCGATTAGTACGCTGACCTTGATCTCCGATGTGGTGATCACCTTGATATTGATCCCCTCGCCCGCCAGGGCCGAGAACATCTTCTGCGCCACGCCCGAATGGCTGCGCATGCCGATGCCGACGACCGAGACCTTGGCGACCTCGTCATCGACCACCAACTCGGCGTATCGCAGCGTGCCATGTGCGCCTTCCAGCGCGGCACGGGCGCGGGCGACCTCATCAGTCGGGCACGAGAAGGTCATGTCGGTCATGCCATCGGCGCCGATATTCTGGACGATCATATCGACATTGACCCCGTGATCGGCCAGCGGGCCGAAAATTGCGGCGGCAACGCCGGGCCGGTCGGGCACCTTGACCAGGGTAATCTTCGCCTCGTCGCGCACATGGGCGACACCGCTGACGACATTCTGTTCCACAATTTCCTCCTCGTCACAGACAAGCGTGCCCGGCAGATCCTCGAAGCTCGACAGCACTTGCAGCCGCACCTTGTAGCGCATCGCCAGCTCGACCGAACGAGTTTGCAGGACCTTGGCGCCCAGGGACGCCAGCTCGAGCATCTCCTCATAGGCGATCCGGTCGAGCTTGCGGGCCCGGCGCTCGATGCGCGGGTCGGCGGTATAGACCCCGTCCACATCGGTGTAGATATCACACCGCTCCGCGCCCAGCGCCGCCGCCAGCGCCACGGCGGAGGTGTCGGAGCCTCCTCGCCCCAGCGTCGAGATGCGCCCGTCCGGGCCAATGCCCTGAAAACCCGCGACGACCGCGTGTAGTCCCTCTGCAAATTTATTGATCAGAGCTTCGGTCCCGATCTCCAGAATCCGCGCGGCGCCGTGGTCTCCGGTGGTGCGGATTGGAACTTGCCAGCCCTGCCACGACCGCGCCGCGACGCCCATTTCCTGCAATGTCAGCGCCATCAGTCCAGCCGTGACCTGTTCGCCGGAGGCAACCACGGCGTCGTATTCCCGGGCATCATACAGCGTCGACGTATCGCGCACCCAACCAACCAGTTCGTTGGTTTTGCCGGCCATGGCGGAGACGACAACAGCCACGTCATAGCCGCGGTCAACTTCGCGCTTGACCTTCCCGGCGGCATTGCGAATGCGTTCGAGATCCGCCACCGAGGTTCCACCGAACTTCATGACAAGGCGAGGCATGCGAAGCTCCTGGCGCGGAAGGGGTCAGCACGGGATGCAAACCGAAGGCAAACGGCGCCTCCCTATATCGCCGACCCACCGGCACTGCAATAGATGGTCCGCAGGCGGCGCGTCAGTTTGGGTTTCGATTGGCCTCAAATAGCGCGCTATGGCCATATGCAAAGGCTGGACTGTGTCTGATCGGACGGGAGGCAACTTTCCCCGCTTAAGAATCTCGACCAAGGGAGTACGGGCGATACGCCGCCATCAGTGTCAGGCGTCTGATGTACCTGCGGGATTCGCCATTCGGGAGACCATTGCCGCATCGGCAAGTTCGTCCAGCGCCCAAACCGCGTCGATCAGGGCCCCGACATTACCGGTGAATCCGATCCGGTCAGCCGTGGTCATCAACTTTCGTTCCAGATCGCTGTCCGACAGGGGGTTCTCGGGCGATCCACGCGCTGCCGAAATTTCGGCCTGAAGCGTGGTGCCGTCGCGCATACGAACGGCCATGCCGACTGAGGCAACATCGCGCGCCGGATCATCGATAAAATTGACCTCTGGACGGCCAGCGCCCAATGTTTCCGCTACCGCCGCGTCGCTAAATTCGTCAAGACCTGCCTTGCCGCGGCGCCAGACAATCGCGATGGCGTGCTGGGCGCTGACCTGCGACTCCCGTCCGGTCCTGACATCCGGCCGGTCGGTGCGTTGGCGCAATAGCGGGTGGCCGGTCAGTTCGACCGTGACGGCCTTGTCGGCCCGAAACCCGTTCAGCGAAGATAACTGCAGGCTGGCATCAATGACGGGATTCAACACCACGCCGACCGGATAGGGCTTGTACGTGTTGCGTGCGATCTCCCAGTCTTCGCCCAACCCGTCGAGCAGTTTTCCAAACTTCGGCTCGTCGCAATAAACCCGCAAGAAACCGCGTGATCCGGACAGCGGCCCAGGCGGGCCCGCAAAACCCTCCGTGGCCAAGAGGGCCGAGAGCAAGCCATTACGGGCCGCGTTTCCGACACTGATGCTCTTGGACATTGTGCCGAGCGCCTCGACCAAACCGGCCGACTGAACCGAAGCGTTGCCGAACGCCCAGACAAACTGCTGTGGATCAAGCCCAAGCAGCGCGCCGACGCCTGCCGCCGCGCCGAACACACCGCAGGTCGAGGTGATATGCCAGCCCCGCGTATAATGTCCGGGAGAGACAGCATTCCCGATCCGGCATTCAATCTCCGCCCCGATCAGGAATGCCCTCAGCAGATCGGCCCCGGTTCGGGGCGCGGTCTCGGCAAAGGCGAGAAGCGCTGGCGCCACGGGCGCCGTCGGGTGGATGATCGTGGCTGGATGGGTGTCATCATAGTCATGGATATTCGCCGCCATCGCGTTCACGAAAGCCGCCAGCGCCGCGTCGCGCCGCTGACCTCGACCGAACAGGCTCGCCTGCGGATCGCCGGAAAACCGGCTCATCACTGCCAACGCCTTTTCGACCGCAGGTTCACCGCACCCAGCGAATGCAGTGGCAAACATGTTGAGAAGCGCGCGCTTCGCCTCGTGCCTTACGCTCGTGGGAATATCTTCCCACTTTAACTCGGCGGCGAACGCGGCGAGGCCCGACGCCTCCGGATCCGATGTATTCCCGGGAACTGCGGGCCGCTTTCCAGCCATTTATGCGCCCTCGCGATCCGGCCCCGTTCGGTGGAGCGGGTTTTCCAGTCTTTAGCTTCCCCAGCTTGATCCGAAGCCCACGGCGTCGATCAACCCGAGCGAGCCCGGTCAAACACGATGCCTGGAATGACCTCCGGCAATCAAGAGGCCCAATCGCTGCGATAGGCGATCGCATCGCGTGGATGGCAAATTGCCTGCTATGCTTTCATCGCGTACGGGATACTCGATCAAATGAGTGCGGATGCAGGCACATAACAGTGGCATCGGGTAGCTTGTTGGGGGAAACCCCCTGAATAGACCGCACGATGGAGAATGTCGGATGACGCGATTGAAGCCGCTTCTGTTTACGCCGCTGAAAATAAGAGGTGTCGAACTGCGCAACCGCATCGCCGTATCACCGATGGCGATGTATAGCGCGGAAAATGGCTATCCGGTGCCGTTCCACCATGTCCACTACGGCAAGTTCGCAATTGGCGGCGCAGGCCTGGTCTTCGTCGAGGAAGCTGCGGTGACGCGCAACGGACGGATCACCAACGGCTGCCTCGGACTATGGGAAGATGGTCAGATCGATGCCATCGCCCCAATTGCGGCCTTTCTTAAATCCCAGGGTGTCGTGCCAGCGATCCAGATTGCGCATGGCGGCCGCAAGTCGAGCACACAACGATCGTGGGAGGGCAACGGACCGCTGGCCGCCGAGAATCTTGCCAACGGCGACGAGGAATGGCAACCGGTTGCGCCTTCCGCCACGCCTTTTGCCGAGGGTTGGCTGATGCCCGGCGCACTCGACCGCGCCGGGATGGACGACATCCGCAACGCCTTCGTCGCAACCGCGCGGCGTGCGCTGGTGGCGGGGTTCGAAATTGTCGAAATTCACATGGCACATGGCTATCTGTTGCAGAGTTTCCTCTCGCCGATCGCCAACAAGCGGACTGATAATTATGGCGGCAGTCTCGAGAACCGCATGCGCTTTCCGCTAGAAGTCGCCGAAGCGGTACGGGAAGCACTGCCCGAGGATACGCCATTGTTTTCCCGCATATCGGCAGTCGACTGGATCGACGGCGGGTGGGAAATCGACGACAGCGTAGCGTTGGCCAAGGCGCTGAAGGGTGCGGGCGTTGATCTGGTCGACTGCTCCTCAGGCGGGAACCTTCTGAAGGGCGCGACCAACTCCAACCTTGCCCGCTCGCCGGGCTATCAGGCACCCTTTGCCCGCCGATTGCGCGAGGAAACTGGCGTGATGACCCAGGCCGTGGGCCTGATCCGCACGCATGAGTTGGCGGAACAGCTTTTGCAGGAGGGCTGCGCCGATATCATCGCTCTCGGCCGCCAGATGCTCTACGATCCCTTCTGGCCGCATCACGCCGCCGAGGCGATGGGCCAGACCGGGGCATTTGAGGCCTGGCCGAAACCATATGGCTGGTGGCTGGAGAAATGGGCAAACGGACTGCGCTCGATGGGTGAGAAGCCGGACGTCCGATGAAAGCCGCTGGATGAGTGTTGGAAGGCCGGCTAAGGGGAGTACATCAGGTGATTGCAAAAGGTAACGTTGCCGTCGTAACGGGCGCCGCAAGTGGGATTGGCAGGGCGACCTGCAGGTCGCTTGCCGAACGGGGCATGTCTGTATGTCTGGTTGATCTTCCAGGACCGCGCCTGGACAGCGCTGTGGCGGAGGTCACCAGTTTGGCGCCGGGCGGGGCGGACGCAATAGTTAAGCTAGCGGCGGACGTTTCCGTACCCAAGAAAATCGAGGCATTGCACCGCGAAGCGATCGCACAGTTCGGCAAGGTCCACTTCCTGATGAACAACGCGGTCACCAGGGCCGGTCGCGGCCACGCTGCCGACATTGCCGACTGGCGACATGCCATGGAGGTCAATTTCTGGGGCGTGGTGAACGCCGTCCGGACCTTCCTCCCGGACATGCTCTCCATGGACGAGCCCGGCGTCATCGTGAACGTCGGCTCCAAGCAGGGTATAACGAACCCGCCCGGTCACCCGATATACAACATCACCAAGTCAGCCCTGAAAACCTACACCGAAGCCCTCGAACATGACCTGCGGTCAAATCAGGACAGCAAGCGGGTGACGGCGCATCTGCTCATTCCCGGTTGGACCACCACCGGCGATGCAGTACACCGTCCGGGTGCCTGGTTGCCGGGTCAGGTCGTCGATTTCATGATCGAGGGCTTGGCGCGCGGCGATTTCTACATCCTCTGCCCCGATGACGACGTGACCACCGAAATGGACCACAAACGGATCCTCTGGGGGGCACGGGACATCACGCAGAACCGGCCGCCCCTTTCGCGCTGGCATCCTGACTTTGAGGCGCTTGCCAAGAAAGAATGTTCATAGACCCTGGGGAACTGGCTCATGGCTACTTATGATGTTGTGATCGTCGGCGCCGGGAATGCAGCGCTTTCGGCGGCTTTGGCGGCGCGCGAAAATGGCGCCAGCGTGCTGATCCTGGAGAAGGCGCCGGAGGACGAGAAGGGCGGCAACTCCTACTTTACCGCCGGCGGCTTTCGCTTTTGTCACGACGGCATCGACGACGCGGCAACCGATGTGCTGACCGATCTTTCGCCGGCCGAGCGAGCGCAGATCGTGCTGCCGGTGCATGACCGAAAGGTCTTCTACGACACGCTGATGAAGGTCACCCATCACCAGGCTGACGAGGACATGGCCTGGCGACTGGTCGATGGTTCGCGGCCCGCCATGGTCTGGCTTCGGGGCCACGGCATCCGGTTCATCCCGATGTTCGGGCGCCAGTCCTTCTTGGTCGACGGCAAGCATCATTTCTACGGCGGAGTTAACGTCGAGGCGGTCGGCGGCGGCGCCGGGCTGGTCGAGGCTGAACTGAAGCGGGTGAGCCAGCTTGGCTGCGAGATCCGCTATTCAACCGGTGCGACCCGGTTGATCCAGGACCGTGCGCGACGGGTTACCGGGGTCGAGGTGCGTGGCCCCGACGGCTACGAGGAAATCGTCGCCAATGCGGTTGTGCTGGCCTGTGGCGGCTTCGAGTCAAACCCGGAGATGCGGGTGCGCTATCTTGGCCCCGGTTGGGATCTGTGCCGGGTGCGCGGAACCAGGCACAACATGGGCGAGGGCATCCGCATGGCGCTGGAGATCGGCGCCCTGCCCTACGGCAACTGGTCCGGTTGCCACTCCGTCGGCTGGGACATCTCGGCCCCGCCCTTCGGGGACAGGGTGATCCTCGATAATTTCCAGAAGCACTCCTACCCCTGGGGTATCATGGTCAACATAGATGGGCAGCGCTTCGTTGACGAGGGTGAGGACCTGCGCAACCTCACCTATGTCAAGTTCGGCCGAGCCATCATTGGCCAGCCTCACCGCACTGCAATCCAGATTTTCGACCAGAAGACTATCCCGCTGCTGCGCGACGAATATCGCATTCGCGAGGTCACCAAGGTCACCGCCAATTCGATCGAGGAGTTGGCCATGGCGCTGGAGATTGACGCCACCGCGCTGAAAGCAACGGTGGATCAGTTCAACGTCGCCTGCGGCATGGCGAAGTCCGACCCCGGCAGATTCAATCCCTCAATTCTCGACGGTGTCGCGACCGAGGGGCTTAGCCTGAACAAGACAAACTGGGCCCTGCCGATCGACCAGCCGCCGTTCGAGGCCTATACCACCACCACCGGCATCACCTTCACCTTCGGCGGGCTGCGCATCGACGAACGGGGTGCCGTGCAGGACACCAGCGACCGGCCGATTCCCGGCCTCTATGCAGCGGGCGAACTCGTCGGGGGCCTGTTCTATGAGAACTACCCCGGCGGCAGCGGGCTGATGGCCGGCTCGGTCTTCGGCAAGATTGCCGGCGAGAGCGCGGCATTCGAGAGCCGACGGAATACCTGAAACGAGTCTAGCCAGCCGCGCTGGCGGATCATCTGATCAGAAACCAATTTCCGGCTCACCCGTTGGTGCGGCGCATCCATGGGATCGGTGCGACGGGGACGCCGTCCTCCTTAAGCGAACGTGCCTCATCTAGGCTGGCTTCGCCCCAGATGGCACGCTTGTCGGTCTCACCTTCGTGGATCCGGCGCGCCTCGGTCGCAAATTCGCGGCCGACGTAGTCCGAAGTCGTCTCGACCTTCCGGCGCATTTCAGCCAACATTGCCTCGGCGGGTGAGGAAGGCTTGGAGAGATTGGGCGCGGCAGGCTCGCGCTGCGCCGCCGCGTTGGCGACGGCGGGAGCCATCACTGCCTTCTCGACTTCGGTCGAACCACAGACCGCACAACCCACATGCCGGGCGATCCGCTGCTCGTCAAAAGCGGCCGACGACGGGAACCAAGCGTCGAACTCGTGTGCGCGGTCGCATTTTAGGCTGTAGCGGATCATTCGGGCGGGCTTCCTAGCGTTCGCACTTGTAGATACCCCCAAATATAGGTGATTTGACGGCATCAATCCATACGATGATATTGTAACAGTCTTTCCCGATTGTAAAAATCCTCTGGCACAGCGCGGCGCGCCAGCCCGGTAGACGGCCCGATCGGTCTTATGTGCATCGCTAAATCAGATCGCCAGCGGGTCGCTGTAGGGTGCGCGCGCCGGGCGCAATTCCGCCAGACCGAAGTTCTCCGGAAACTTGGTGGTTGTCGCCCAGAGGTGGTCGCCATACAGGAATGACGCAAATGGCCTGATCCCTGGAATTGGCAGCGGCTCGATGCGGGTGCTTGGGCGAGGTTCGAAAAAGAACGGCACCGAGAACCGCTCGTGGCCGAGGCCGATCACCCGGTGTGCAGTTGCCTTCACGCGCCGACCACTCCACCGCTCGAGCAATCCGCCGAAATTGATCGCAGAACCGTCGTCGCGCGGCGGGACATCGATCCAGTCGCCATTCGAATTGCGCGCCTGTAAGCCATCGACGCCACATTTGGCCAGCACTGTCAAAAGACCGGAATCAACATGAGCGCGGGCGACCTGCTCGACCCGTTGGCCGTTGAACTCGACGAACCGCTCCGGCACATCCTGGGGCGCCGGTTGATCAGCCGGACGCTTTGGATAGTTCAGAAGCCTTAGCGTCGAGATGCCATCATCAAAGGCATCCCGAAGGATATGCTCGTCGATGCCCAGGCTGCGCGACAGTGATGCCAAGATACGATGACCGATATCCTCCATTCCGAGATAGTATGAGCGCGCCGTGTCAAGCCAACCATCTGGCAACAGAGCCAGGTCGGGCAGAGGCGTCGGCTCGTAAAGGAGGTCGCCATGGCCATCCTCAGGCAGCGGGCGAACGATGTCCGGGCCGATCTCGAAGCCCTCGCGGTTGCGCGCGCCACTCGACTCCAATGGAAACCAACCGCGGTAGAGGTTGGTATTCTCCGGCGCGAAATTGCGCTTCCACAGACGCCGTTGCTCGGCAACAGGAAGGCTTAACAATTTCAACAGAACGGCGCATTCGACCGGCCCTACCGCCAGATCGGCAGGGTGGCCAATCACCGTCATGAAGCCGATGTCGAAGGCGGCACGGGCAATCTCGCCATCTACTCTGGCGCAGGCGTCCAACTCGCCACCGAACAACGGGGCAATATCGATGGTCGAGATTGGTGTCACGTCACGTCCGCGAAATTCACGGTCAGTTTACCGACCCGCCCGGGCCCGATCGCGCCGCGTCGACATCGGCTGGAAGGCCACGGCGACGTGGTGCTCGCAATAGGGTTTGCCGGTTACCGAGGGCAGGCCACAGAAGTGGAAGTCCGCCTCGGTGGGATCACCGATCGGCCATTTGCATGTGCGTTCGGTCAGCGACATCAGGTCGAGCTTGCGAGCCATCTTCTCGATCTCGACCAGCGTCGCCCGTGCCGCCTGCTCCTCGGGCGTCGGCAAACCAGGCGCCCGGGGCTGGGTAGCGTCGCGGATTACCGGCTGGGTGCGCACAACGACGACTGGAGCAAGCCTTGGCTCCTCCGCCACGACAAACGGATCCGTTGGATCGGCCGCGACTTTCTCCGGACGGGTGGGCTTAGCCGGCTTTTGCGCCGGTTTTGCCTCGCTTGTGGCGGGCTGGCCGCCCGTCGTCGCGCCCCGGTTTGACAACCCCAGCCGATGCACCTTGCCAATCACCGCGTTGCGCGTCACTGCGCCCAACGCCTTGGCGATCTGACTGGCGCTCATGCCGTCACCCCAAAGCTCCTTCAGTTTCTCGACCCGTTCATCGGTCCAGGACATCGATCTCTCCTCGCTGGCGCAATCCTTGCCCGATTTGCCGACCGGCGGCACGGGAAAGGGCGCGAAATTCTCTCGCTGCCATTGTAAGCCTGCCAGCGCGGGTTACAAGATGGTGCGACGATCCGGACGGCATCTGGCTCTCCGGCAGACCGCTGAGGTATGCGATGCAGCGTCCGGACACAATGGGAATGCGCCGTTTCGGTACGGTGAACTGGATCGGGTTCCGGGCTCTCTATGCCCGCGAGGTACGTCGTTTCGCCTCGATCTTCACGCAGACCGTGGTGGCCCCGGCGATGACCTCGGGGCTGTTCATGCTAGTATTTGTGCTGGCATTCGGCGAACGCCGAGGCGATGTGGCCGGTATCGGCTTCGGCGCCTTCCTGGCGCCGGGCCTGCTGATGATGTCGGTGATCCAGAACGCCTTTGCTAACTCGTCGTCGTCGATCATCGTCGCCAAGATCCAGGGCAACATTATCGACACCCTGATGCCGCCGCTCAGCCCCGGCGAGATGCTGGCGGGCTACGCACTCGGCGGCGCCACGCGCGGTATCGTCTGCGCGGTTGCGACCGGGATATTGATCTTCCCCTTTGCCGGGATCGGGCTGACGCACCCGATCTGGGCCGTCTGTTTCGTGCTGTCCGGCTCGTTGATGCTGGCGCTGGTGGGGGTGCTGGCCGGGATCTATTCTGACAAGTTCGACCAGATGGCGGTGATCACCAACTTCCTGATCACGCCGTTGTCGTTTCTGTCCGGCACCTTCTACTCGATCGCGATCCTGCCCGAGCCGTTCCGGACCCTCAGCCACTTCAACCCGTTCTTCTACCTGATCGACGGTTTTCGATATGGCGCCGCTGGAGTGTCGGACGCCAACCCGGTGCTGGGTCTGGCGGTTACCATGGCGCTCAACATCGTTCTCGCGGCGACAGCTTGGCATTGGCTGCGCGGCGGATATCGGTTGAAGACTTGAGGCACCCGGTCCACTCAACTAGATCCAAAAAAACTCTGCGCCGACGCATGTAAATATTGGCTTCCCATTCCGGTTGGGATGGCTAAGCTCTCCAGATCAAGGGGCAAGTGCTCCTGAAAAGAAACGACAGGGAGAAAAACGCAATGAAGAAAATCATCGCGGGGCTTGCCGCCTCCGCAATCGCGCTTGGCGCGGTTTCAGCCACTGCCGCGCAGTGCACTAACGATGTCTGGAAGAAAATAATGGATCGTGGCAAGCTCGTCGTCGGCGTGAAGGCAGACTACAAGCCCTGGGGCTTCCGCGATGCCAGCGGGGCGCTGGTCGGGATGGAAATCGATATGGCCCGGGACGTCGCCGAAGCAATGGGGGTTGAGCTGGTGCTCGAGGCGGTGCAGTCCTCGAACCGCATGCAGTTCCTCGAGCAGGGCAAGATCGACATGATGGTCGCCACCATGTCTGACCGCGCGGACCGGCGCGAGATCGTCGGCATCGTCGGGCCGAACTACTACACCTCTGGCACCAACGTCATGTCGCCAAAAGCGCTGGCACTGACGAGTTGGGATCAACTGAGCGGCAAACCGGTCTGCGGCAAGCAGGGCGCCTTCTACAACCAGATCGTCGAGGAGCGTTACGGCGCCCAGATCGTCGCCTTCACCGGCAACGCCGAGGCCAAGCAGGCGCTGCGTGACAAGAAGTGCATCGCCTGGGTCTATGACGACAGCTCGATCATGTCCGACCTCTCGTCCGGTGACTATCCGGAATTCGAGATGCCATTGGCCTCCGAGGACGACAACCCCTGGGCACTGGCCGTGCCGAAGGCCGAGGAAAGCTGCATATTCGGGCAGTTCATGTCCGGCATGCAGTACAATTGGCACCGCTCGGGCCGGTTGATCGAGCTTGAGGCCAAATGGGGCATCCAGCCAACCGCGTACCTGAAGAACGAGTCAGATCGGTTCAAGGATTGGCTGGCGAAGTAAGTGATTCAGCACAACGGAGCCGCCCGCCTGGGCGGCTCCTCATTTCCAGGAGACCGCAGATGACCGCCGACCTCGCCGAGGCCCGCGACCTGCTTGTGCGCTATGGCGGCGACCAGTTCGACCGGGTATTCGTCCGCGCGAAAGGGTCTATGGTCTGGGACGACCAGGGCCGCGAGATCCTCGACTTCACCTCAGGGCAGATGTGCGCGACCATCGGGCACAACCACCCAGCGCTGATCGGCGCCATGCAGCGCGCCGGCGAGACGGCTGTGCATCTGTTTTCCGGAATGATCCCGCAGGCGGTGATCGAGCTTGCGGTCAAGCTGCAGGACTGGCTGCCAAAGCCGCTGAAACGGGCACTGTTCGTCAACACCGGCGCGGAGAGCAACGAGGCGGCACTGAGGATGGCCAAGCTCGCCACCGGCGGCTACGAGGTCGTCGCTCTTGGCGGCTCGTGGCATGGGGTGACCGGCGGCGCGGCGCAGGCCTCCTACGCCTCGGACCGCAAGGGCTACGGACCGAAAGTGCCGGGTGGTTTCGTGTTGCCGGAGCCGAACGCCTATCGTTGCCCAATCGGCCATTGTCGCGACACCTGCGACATGAGCTGCCTGAAGGTCGGTCTGGCGATGTTCGACATGCAGACCGACGGCAGTGGCGCCGCGGTGATCGCCGAGCCGATCATTTCGGCCGGCGGCGTGATCGTTCCGCCGGAGGGGTACTTTCAAACCCTCTCGCAAGCCGCCCACGATCGCGGCATGCTGATGATCTTCGATGAAGCGCAGACCGCCTGTGGCCGGATCGGCGCGAAGACCGCAGCCCATGCGACCGGCGCCACGCCTGACATCCTGACCATGTCCAAGACCATCGGCGGTGGCCTGCCGCTGGCGGTGACCGCGACGAGTGAAGCGATTGAGGAGCAAGCGCACGCGGCGGGTTTCACCTTCTACACCTCGCATGTCGCCGATCCACTGCCCGCGCTGGCCGGGCTGGCGGTACTTGAGACGATCGAACGCGAGGAGCTGATCGAGGCAGCCATCGAAAAAGGCGCCTATCTGCGCGACGGATTGCAGACGCTACAGCAAAGATACGAGGCGATTGGCGACATCCGGGGCCAAGGCCTGCTGATCGGCGTCGAACTAGTCGAGGATCGCGAGAGCCGCAGACCCAACCACCGCCTTGGCGCGGTTACCACCGAGGAGTGCTTCCGCCGTGGCCTCAGCATGAACATCCGCCGCCGGCCTGAGCGCGGCGCGGTGTGGCGGATTGCGCCGCCGCTGACGGTCACTAACGCCGAGATCGACCGGGCGCTGGATATCCTCGACGCTTCGCTGGCCGCCGGGCTCGATCGGCTTGCGGCCGAGAAAGTGTGATGGACGACTTCTTCCGGCAACTCGCTGACGACGCGCCGCGCTGGAACTTCGTCTGGATGTATGACGAGCGCCAACAGGGCAAGATCCTGGGCGGCCTCTGGATGACGATCAAGCTGGCGATTGCCTGCGTGGTTTTCTCGATGGTGATCGGAGTTGTCGGAGCCTGGCTGCAAGGCGCGCGCTCGACAATTCTCAGGGCCTTTGTGCAGGGCTACATCCAGTTTTTTCGCAACACGCCGCCCTTCGTGCAATTGCTGTTTTTCTATTTCGCGCTGGGGCAGTTCACCCCGACCTATGCCTCCGATGGATGGCTGGAGGAGCCGGTCATCTCGAATGTCGGCTGGGCCATCGTCTCGCTGTCGTTCTTCGCCGGGGCCTTCAATGTCGAGATATTCCGAGCCGGGATCGAGGCTGTACCGGAATCAACTGTCGAGGCCGCCGACTCGTTGGGCTTTTCGCGGCTGCAGATCTATCGATACGTCGTGCTGCCGCTGGCTTTTCGGATCAGCCTGCCGGCGTTGAACAATAACCTGGTCAACCTGGTCAAGACCACGACCCAGGCCTTCGCTATCGCAGTGCCGGAGCTGCTGTATCAATCAGTCAGCACCTGGAACGATTTCCCTTCGGCGCAGAACCCGACCATGCTGCTGCTGTTCACGGTCTATATCGTACTTGTCGCCATCCTGGTTTTTGGGATGACCAAATGGGAACGCGCAATGAGGATACCCGGTTATGGCGGGTAGAATCGCAGGCCTCAACGCGCCGGCCCGCACCGATTTGGCGGTGCTGAAGCCATACCGCCCGACCACCATCGGACCGGACCCGATGCTGTTGACCCGCTGGCTGGCGGGGTTGCCAGCATGGACACCGCTCGCGTTGATCGCCGTCGCCCTCGCCTGGCCGGCGATCGCCCATGCACAATCGCGCTATGGCTATGGCGACGCAACTGCGGCGCTGTGGCGCTGGCTGCCGTTCCTGATCAAGTCCGGCTTTTTCTTCAACGTGCTGATCTCGATGCTGGCGATGGCAATCGGAACGCTGGCGGGCGCGGTTCTGGGGCTGGCGCAGATATCACTCAGCCCGACGGTGCGGTGGGTGGCTTGGTTCTTCACCCAGCTGTTTCGAAACTCGCCCTGGCTGGTTATCCTGTTCATCGTGCTGCTGGCATTTCCGTTCGAGATCGTGGTCTTTGGCTGGATCATCCCGATCCCGGACTGGATGAAAGCGGTGATCGGGCTTTCGCTGCCGGTGATGGCGAACATTTCCGAGATCGTCCGGGGCGCGGTGAATTCGGTTCCGACCGCCCAGTGGGAAGCGGCTGAGAGCCTTGCCTTCTCGCGCCGCCAAACGCTGTGGCAGATCATTCTGCCGCAGTGCTACAAGCGGATGATCCCGCCCTGGATGAACTGGTATGCGATCCTGACCATGGCAACGCCATTGTGCTCGCTGCTGGGGGTCGAGGAACTGATCACCCTAACCCGCCAGGCGATGGAGAGCGAGAACAACCATCCGGAGCTGCTGGTGCCATTCTATAGCTTCGCGTTGCTGATGTTTTTCGCGTATTGTTATCCGATTGCACGGCTGACCATCGCCCTTGAGCGGCGCTATGCCGTGAAACTGTAATGGAGGATCAGATGCGCAACGCAGAAAATCCGGCCCTGGAAGGCGAGATCCTTGGGGGCGGGGTGCCTGACCCCGAGGCGCGGGAGGTGACACCCGGTTGGGTCACTCGTAATCGAGATCTAATCCTGAAAGGCCGTTCGGTGGCGCGGGCGCTGATTATCGCGGCGCCGCCTCCAGCCCGGCTGGCCTTTGCCGCCGCGTCGGTTGCCGCTGATGGGCTGTTGCTGGCCGAGGATGTGCGGCGTGGCCTGCTCGACCGCAAGGCCGCGAGCCTTCGTGCCGGCGGGTTAATGCTGGAGGGTGTTGCCCTGATCACCGCCGCCCGCTTTGCGCCAGCGATCCTGGTGCGGCACGGAGCCAAATTGGCGACGGCGCGGTCGGTCCTGAACCGGCTCCACCCAAACTCCGGCATTTGAGGAGCCCTGCGAGGATGGAACACAGCGCCACGACAACCGAAGCGGCCTGGACCCCGGACCAGCCGATCATTTCGATCAAGGATGTGCATAAATCCTTTGGCGCCAACGAGGTGCTGAAGGGCATCAGTCTTGATGTGATGAAGGGCGAGGTAATCTGCATAATCGGCCCATCCGGTTCTGGCAAGTCGACGCTGATCCGTTGCATCAACGCGCTGAATAACATCCAGGCCGGGTCGATCACCGTCGAGGGACTGGAGGTCAACGACCCGCATCTCGACAAGCTGTCGCTGCGCCGGAAGGTCGGCATTGTGTTCCAGCAGTACAACCTGTTTCCGCACAAGACGGCGCTGGAGAACATCATGATGGCGCCGGTTTTGGTGCTGAAAGAGGACAAGGCCGAGGTCGAGGTAAGGGCCCGCGCGCTGATGGCCAAGGTGCGCCTGCAAGGCAAGGAGGACGCCTATCCGGGCGAGCTCAGCGGCGGCCAGCAGCAGCGCGTCGCCATTGCCCGCAGTTTAGCGATGAACCCAGATGTGATGCTGTTCGACGAGATTACCGCCGCGTTGGATCCCGAGACGGTGAAGGAGGTTCTGGTCACCATCAAGGACCTGGTGGCCGAGGGTATGACCTGCATCCTGGTCACCCACGAGATGGGATTTGCCCGCGAGATCGCCGACCACATTTACTTCACCGACCGTGGCGTGATCGTCGAGCACGGGCCGCCCGCTACCTTCTTCAAGGAGGCGAAGGATCCCCGGACGCAGGAGTTCCTGAGCCAGATCCTTTGACGATTGCCAATGCTTTGCAGTTGAGCGAATGTCCCTTCTGGCCATGCATTGGCTGGCGTGAAATCCGGTGTGAATTGGAGACCTATCATGGGCACTGAAATGACTTCTGGCACCACCCCGCTCCGCGCCCGGGTCGAGGGTGGTGGTACGCCGCTGATGGTTGATTGGGGCATGAAATCCGAGGCGGGGGTGCTGCGCGACGTGCTGCTTGGCCCGGCCGAGGGGTTCCGCTGGATGGGCGAGGAGAACGCCGCCTGGTCGTCGCTGGTGCGCGACACCCAGCGCAAGGGCTATGTTTTCGACAAGCAGCTGGCGATGCGCCAACACCGCGAGATGGTCGATGCCTATACCCAAGCTGGTGTAACCACCCATTTCCTGCCGCTGGACGAGTACAATCCGTACCAGGTTTATGCCCGCGACTCGTCGTTCATGACACCCTACGGCGCGGTGATCTGCCAGATGGCCAACCCGCGCCGCCGCGGCGAATACGCCGCCTGCCTGCGGTTCTATCTGGAGATGGGTATTCCGATCTACGACATGGTCAGCTCGGGCAATTTCGAGGGCGGCGACTTCAACATGATCGGTGATAAGGCGGTGCTGCTGGGCTACACCGACCAGCGCTCCGAGCATGTCGCGGCCAAGCAGATCGCCGGTTGGTTCAAGGCCGAGGGGTGGGAGATCAAATGGGCCCCGATCGACCAGTTCTACGTTCACATCGACCTAATGGTCTGCATGCTGAACGAGCACTGCGCGGCGGTCTGCCTCGACACCACCGAGGACGATGTGATCGACTGGCTGAAAGCCCGCAAGATCGAGATCATCCCGGCCACCTTTAAGGAAACCATGGCTCTTGGCTGCAATGTCGTGGCGCTGGGCAACGACCGGATCTTGTCGACTGCCGGAGCCAAAGGGTTGAACGACAAGATGAAAGCGGCGGGCTTCACTGTCTACGACCCGGAGATGACAATGTTCACCTGGGCCGGCGGCGGCGTGCACTGCATGGCGCAGCCGCTGCGGCGCGACGCTGCCTGAGCGGCTATTCCGCCGGCTGGGAACTGCAGAGTTGGATCGTGAACCCGTCCGGCAATTTCGTCGCTGCGTCGCCGCAAGCCTGGGCGAGACGGCGTTCGGAAAGACCTTTGGCGCCACTGAGATCCGCGCCGGACAAATTGGTCCGGAGCAGATTTGCGCCGGTCAGGTCTGCTCCGGTCAGGTCTGCTCCGGTCAGGTCAGCGCTGGAAAGACGTACCGAGGTCATATCGGTGTCACGGAAGCTGGCGCCTTTGGCATTGGTGCGGCTGAGATCGGCGTAAGCCATCCGTGCGCCGGAGAAATCGGCGCCCTCGGCCTGGCTGCGTTCGAGATCGACATCGTCCATCTTGGCATCGCGAAACACCGCCCGGCTGACGTCGGCGCGGCGCAGGAACGCCCCACGCAGATCGGAACCCGTTAGATCGGCATCGGCAAGGCTGGCCTCGGCAAAATCGACCTGCCTCAAGTCCGCGCGTTCGAACCGCGCGGCTGAGACATCGGCCTTCTCCAGATCGGCACTGCGCATCCGCGCCCGCGAAAACTCGGCGCCGGCGAGCAACGCACGCTCCATCTCAGTACGCTGAAGATCGGCGCGAGAGAAGTTAGCGCCAACCAAAGACGCGCCTTTCAGGTCGGCCTCGCGCAGGTCGGCATCAGTGAAGTCAGCGCCGGGCAGGTTCAGATCCCGCATTTCCGCGAGGTTCAGATCACAGCCTGGGCAGCCGCCGTTTGCAACGATCGTCTCGATATTGGCCTCGTCGGCTACAGCCGGCAAAGCAAAAAGCCCCGACGCTAGCAAGTAGGCAATGGTCCTATACGCGACCGGCATGTTGGCCTCCGGTAAACTTTTGGCGCCCAAGCGCTGGGTCTAACACATTGTCGTTGTGAGTATATGGAATCCCACCGGCCAGTGCGAGGGCGATATCATCGCATTCGGTGGACAACACCTTGATCGACATCAATGCCTCACGTCGGAGTAATCTCTAATCTTCAAATGGATGGATGGATGTTCCCCAATCTAAAGGTTTGAAGATGAGTGCTCTGCGCCAAAAGATTACCTGGATCGCTGTCGCCGACGGAGGCAAGGCGCTGATTCTGGTCAATGAAGGGACCGATCGAGCGCCTAACCTGCGCGTTATCGCCAAGACGGAACTCGAGAACCCGCCCACCCATCTTCAGGGCGCCGACCAACCGGGCCGGAGATCCGGACCGGGTTTGGGTCAGCGCTCGACAATGGAGACCACCGACTGGCACAGGTTCGAGGAATCGCGTTTTATCGAAGAACTCGCCGGGCGGCTCAACCGGGCGGTTGGGCGCGCGCAGTTCAAGCGGCTGGTTGTTGCCGCACCACCTAAGGTTCTTGGGTTGCTTCGCCCGGCGCTGTCGGCGCAGGCTGCGGCCTGTGTGATTGCGGAGATCGGCAGCGACTTGACGGGCTTTTCGGTAGAGGAGATCGAGAAACACGTCGCGAAAGCGCTGGCCGGGTAGGCGCCGCACCTTCCGTCTCAACCGGCGCGGCGAAGTCGCACCAGTGCGTGCAGGAACAGGGCGGTGACAATGATCGTGCCGCCGATCATTGTCCGAATACCCGGCTGCTCGGCCAGGACCAGCCAAACCCAAAATGGCCCGATTACCGTCTCCAACAGCATCAACGCCGTGACCTCCGGGGCAGCGAGATAGCGTGCTCCGTGGGTAACCAGAATCGACGCGAACGGCACCACGACCAGCCCCCCAAGCCCGATCCAAAGCCACTGGAGCGGCGCGACCGAGGGGAAGGCGGCAAGGGGCAG
Source organism: Thermohalobaculum sp. (assembly GCA_035527255.1). Taxonomy (GTDB): domain Bacteria; phylum Pseudomonadota; class Alphaproteobacteria; order Rhodobacterales; family Rhodobacteraceae; genus Thermohalobaculum. The sequence continues at coordinate 18,792 of DATLAW010000073.1, forward strand.
CGCCAGCACGGCTGCGATCAGCAGCCTCAACCCCATCGCCGGGATCATATCGACCTCGCGGTGACGCCTTATCACCACATAGTAGGCAGCAAGCGAAACCGCATCCAGCAGTGCCAGAATGTCACCGAACAGGTGTCCGGCGCCGAGACTGCCGCTGGCAACGATGACCAGTCCGACAAGCGATACCAGGATTGCCGCCAAGATGACGAGCGGTATTCGCTCGCCGAAAAACCCCCAGGCCATCGCCGCCGCGATTAGCGGCGTCGTAGCAAAGACCACCAAGACGTTGGCGGCGCTGGTATAGTCCAGGGCGACGACGAATAGAACCAATCCAACGCCCTGCAACACGGCCACCACCAGCGCCCAAAAGCCGATACCACGCAGCTGCGCCATGAAACTACGCCGGTACCAAAGCGCCGAAATCATCAGGACCATCAGCCCGCCCATGACACCGCGCGTCACCGCAAGGGTGAATGGCTCAACCGCGGCGAGCCGGATCAGCAGCGTGTCGGGCGTCAGGATCACGACGCCGGTAAGCGTGATCAGATAGCCCTTGGCATGATCGGACAGCGCCATTCTGTGAATTCCGCTCCCCAGTATAGACCGCGTCTTGGCCGCTCAGATGGCGCCGAACAAACGGTCGAGAAATCCCATGAACCAGTTGTGCTGGGCCGCGTCATGTTGAACCCCCAGCCGGTCCTGTTCTTCGCGGGTCTGGGCGCCGGGTTTGCCGAAAGCGGCCCAGTCGCTGCTCTGCCAGCGGCGGAAGCCTGTGGGGGTCACTTCGGCGTGGAACTGAAAACCGAAGGTGATCTCACCGTAGCGCATCGCCTGGTTCGGATACGCATCGGTTGAGGCCAGAAGTTCAGCGCCGTCGGGGATGGCGAACTCGTGGTAATGGCTCTCGCAGACATGCAATTCGCCGGGGAAGTACGCTCTGCCAGCCTCGGTCGGGCGGATCGGATAATAGCCGAATTCATGTGGGTCACTCGGCTTCGGCCCGACCCAGGCGCCCAGCACATGGGCGATCGATTGCGCCCCTTGGAAGATCCCAAGCAGCGGCACGCCGCGCCCGATGCATTGTTCGATCCAACGATGCTCATCATCGAGAAAGCTGTTCTTTTCGGTCTGAACACATTGAACGGCCCGCCATAGACCACACTGGCCGCCACCGAGCCATCGACACCGCCCAGCGGGTCGCCCTTGAAGGGCCGTCGGATCTCAGGCTCGATGTTGCGCCCGCGAAAGTAGGTGACCACCCGGTCATCAATCGGATCATCGCCATGCCGGATTAGGATCACACGTTTCGACATCGCCCCCTCGCTGAAAGCGGATCGTTACCACTGCGGCCCTGTCGAAAGTCCCTGTGCCAGATGGTTCGCGCCAAGTTAGCTAACGGCGCCATGCCGTCAAGCCCGAGCGTATACAGGGAGGCAGTCGGTCGCCCGCTGGAGACGACCATTCGGTCGCGCAGAACCAACTTCGCGATCTGGCCTCTTCGTGGTACTTCGACGGCGACTCGCCAAGCGGGCTTCGAGTTCACTCTCCGGGGGGCAGAGAACCTTGACCAAAACATCGCTCGACAAGGACCTCAAGAAGGTCGTCCGCTTTGAGGTAGCAACCCATGATCTGTCGCGCTCGCTTGCCCCGATGGGGTTGGGACTGCTTTTTCTGGTGGCGGTTCTGGCCTTTACCACCGCAACTGCCACGGACACGCCACTCAGCCTATATGTGATCGCGGCCGGGGTGATCGGCGGCTATATGGCACTGAACATTGGCGCCAATGATGTGGCCAACAACATGGGGCCAGCGGTCGGCGGTAAAGCGCTGTCGATGGTCGGCGCGCTGGTAATCGCTGCAATCTGCGAGGCAGCAGGGGCCATTCTGGCTGGTGGCGACGTGGTCTCGACGATCTCGAAGGGGATCGTGACGCCCGATCCGGCGATGCAAGTCGAGGATTTCGTGCTGGTGATGATGGCGGCACTATTGGCTGCCGCCGCCTGGATCAATCTCGCGACCATCCTGAATGCACCTGTCTCGACCACCCATTCCGTCGTCGGCGGCGTGCTCGGGGCGGGAATGGCGGCGTCTGGGCCGGACATCGTTTCATGGCCGACGATGAGTGCAATCGCGGCAAGCTGGGTGATCTCGCCGGTTCTGGGCGGCATCATTGCGGCGCTGTTCCTCGGGTTCATCAAATGGGCGGTGCTATATCGCGAGGACCGGATCACCGCCGCCAAACGCTGGGTGCCAGTTCTGATTGGCGTGATGGCAGGGGTGTTCGCGGCCTATCTGGTGACGAAGGGGCTGAAGCGGGTCTGGAAGCCATCGAGCGAAATCTTGCTGCTGACTGTCGTTGCGGGCTTCGCCCTGGGTTGGGTTGGATCGCAGCGGTGGGTGGCGACGCGGGCGGCGCTGATCGAGAACCGGCGCAAGCAGGTCAGCACCCTCTTCGTGCTGCCGCTGATTTTCGCCGCAGCACTGCTGTCGTTTGCCCATGGTGCCAATGATGTCGCCAACGCGGTCGGCCCGCTGGCAGCCATAGTCGCCGCCGCCGAGACCGGGATGGCGGCACCCGCCAAGGTCAACCTGCCGCTGTGGGTTCTGATGGTCGGCGCCGCCGGGATCGCGGCCGGCCTGGCGCTGTTCGGTCCCCGGCTGATTCGAACGGTCGGCGAGAAGATCACCCGGATGGACGCGATCCGCGCCTATTGCGTGGCGCTGTCGGCGGCGATCACGGTGATCTTTGCCTCCGGCCTGGGCCTGCCGGTATCGTCGACCCATATCGCGGTCGGCGGCATCTTTGGCGTTGGCTTCCTGCGTGAGGCGCTGGTCAACCGCGGCATCCACAGGAAGGGCTCGAAAAAGGCCGCTAAAGCCATGCCCGAGGCGGTGGCGGCGGCGGCGGAGCCGACCGGCGAAAAGCTGGTCAAGCGGGAGCAGAAAAACGAGCGGCGCCGGCTGGTGCGCCGACGGCATATCTGGAGCATCGGCGCGGCCTGGGTGATTACGGTTCCGGCGGCGGGCTTGTTGGCGGCGCTGCTGTTCCTGGTTCTCCGGCTGTTCGCCGGCTCCTGACGCAGGCTAGCCGATATCGCCACCCGCAATTTTCCCGGCCATCGCCACCAGATCGGGCTCCAACAGCAGCTTTTGTGCCTCGGCGAGCGTGACCCATTGGCGCTGGCGTTCGCCCTTCTCGGGCCAGTCGTCTAGCTGTTCGTCAACCTCAAGCGGGTACATCTCGATCGAAAGCCAAGTTTCCCCCGCCAGGTCCGACTTCAGCGAACGGTAGTGACCGACCGGCGTCACCCCGACGGTTCCGCGCACGCCGGCTTCCTCAAAGGCTTCCTGAGCGGCGATCTCAACAGGCGTTAGCCCCTCCATCAAACCGCCCTTGGGAAATATCCACCGTTTGGTGCGTCGTGAGGTGATCATCAGGAAAGTGAGCTTGCCATCGACGACACGGTAGGGGATCGCGCCGAACTGCAGGGTCGCGGCTGGTACACTTGCGGACTCGCGTGCACGTTTTTCCAGGCTTCCAAAGAGCAGCCACCGAAGGCGCTTCAAAAAACCCAATTCCCTGCTCTCCACCGTGCTTTGCACAACCGGGGGTTATCCCGGAACGCCCCGTCCGGCAAGGTTGGAACCAACCCCGGCCCCGGATTGACTTGCGACTTTGTTCCGACATAGATTCGGACATCGCCCCATGGCCTGCTGCCAGTGGGGCTTGTTTGGTTTTGCAGCCCGGCGGTTAGCCGCCCTTCGAAGGAGTTTGAATTGTGATCTCGCCCGTCATGCCGACTTACGCACGGGTACCGCTCGCATTCGAGCGGGGCGAGGGTTCCTGGCTCATTGCGACCGACGGATCGAGGTATCTCGATTTTGGCGCCGGTATCGCGGTGAACTCCCTTGGCCATGCCCACCCTAAACTCGTAGCCGCGCTGGAGGCGCAGGCGCGACGGGTGTGGCATGTGTCGAACATCTACGAGATCCCGGAGCAGAAGCGCCTGGCCGAGCGCCTGGTCGATGCCACCTTCGCCGATACGGTGTTTTTCACCAACTCCGGCGCCGAGGCGATGGAGTGCTGCATCAAGGCGGCGCGCAAGTATTGGTCGGCCAAGGATCAGTCCGAACGCAACCGGATCATCACTTTCGAGGGCTCGTTCCACGGCCGCACCCTGGCGACCATCGCGGCGGCCGGGCAGGAGAAACTGGTCAAGGGGTTCGGCCCGATGATGCCGGGCTTCGACCATATGGCGTTTGACGACATCGACGCGGTCAAGGCGGCGATCGGGCCGGAGACGGCAGCGATCATGATCGAGCCGATCCAGGGCGAGGGCGGCATTCGCCCGGTGCCGCGCGCGTTCATGCGTACGCTACGGGCGCTGTGCGACGAGCATGGTATCCTGTTGATTCTGGACGAAATCCAGTGTGGCGTGGGCCGGACTGGCACCCTGTTCGCCCATGAGCAGGCCGGGATCACCCCGGACCTGATGGGCGTTGCCAAGGGCATCGGTGGCGGCTTCCCGCTGGGCGCTTGCCTGGCGACCGAGGACGCTGCGGCCGGGATGGTCGCGGGCACCCATGGTTCGACCTATGGCGGCAACCCGCTGGCCTGTGCGGTGGGCAATGCTGTCGTCGAGGAGGTCACCGCGCCGGGCTTTCTAGACGAAGTCAAACGCAAGGCCAGCCTGCTGCGCCAGCGCCTTGCCGAACTGGCGGATGCTCATGCCGACATCATCGCTGAGATCCGCGGCGAGGGGCTGATGCTGGGGGTGCGGCTGCATGAGGGCAAGGTGAACGGTGATTTCGTCGCCGCCGGGCGCGGCAACGGGCTGTTGACGGTGCCCGCCGGCGACAATGTGGTGCGCATTCTGCCGCCCCTGAACATCACCGACGAGGACCTGTCCGAAGGCATTGCCCGGCTCGACGCCACCTGCAGGGCGGTAAAAGCTTCCGCCGCGGCATGACCCGGCATTTTCTCGACCTTGACCAGGTTCCCGCCGAGGAACTGCGACATATCCTGACCCGTGCCAGCCAGATAAAGGTGGCACGGGAAGGGCAGTCGAAGCTTTTTCCAGACACCGATCAATCGCTTAGCGGAAAAATCGTGGCGCTGATCTTCGAGAAGCCGTCAACGCGCACCCGGATCAGCTTCGATGTCGGCATCCGCCAGATGGGTGGTGAGACGATCGTTCTTTCGGGCTCGGAGATGCAACTCGGGCATGGCGAAACCGTCGCCGACACGGCGCGGGTGCTGAGCCGATATGTGGACGCGATCATGATCCGCACCTACCAACCCGCGACGCTGGAGGAGATGGCGGAATTCGCCACCGTGCCGGTCATCAACGGGCTGACCAACCGCTCGCATCCGTGCCAGATCATGGCTGATGTGATGACTTTTGAGGAGAAAATCGGGCCGATCAAAGGGGCCAAGATTGTCTGGACCGGCGATGGCAACAACGTCTGCGCCAGCTTCATTCAAGCCAGTGCGCAGTTCGGCTTCGAATTGGTGGTGACGGGGCCGGAAACCCTGGATCCTGATCCAGAAATCGTCGCCGCCGCCCGCCGTGACGGTGCCGTTATTCGCTTCGAGCGCGACCCTTTCAAGGCGGTCGAGGGCGCCGATGCGGTGATCGCCGACACCTGGCTGAGCATGCATGACGACGTAACTGCCCGTGATCGCAGGCATAATCAACTTAAGCCCTACCAGGTGACGGCGGACCTGATGGCCCATGCCAAGCCTGAAGCCATCTTCATGCACGACCTGCCGGCGCACCGTGGGGAGGAGGTCACCTCCGAGGTCTTCGACGGCCCCCGCTCGGTGGTCTTCGACGAAGCGGAGAACCGGTTGCATGTGCAAAAGGGAATTTTGAGATGGTGCTTGGAGGCGCTGTGATAGCCGTTTGGGCTCGGAATCCGACGGGGGTGTTTTAGGGGTGTTTTAGGGGTGTTTTGGGAGTGCTCCCGACTCGATGGGTTAACGCGGCGGAATGCACGGTGCGAGTGGCCACGCTTGCCAGCCCCGTCTTCCCTAGCGGCTCACCGCATGGCCATCAGGTTGGCGATCAGCATGTCGCGCTTCTTGTCCATCTGTTCTTGAATCTTGTGGGCCAGATCGGCCTCCGGGCCGCAGCAGACGACCGCGGTTTCTTTCATCTCGCGGTGCGTCCGGCTGGACGCGTCGAGCATCGCCTGCCGGACGATCTTCAGGATCGCTTCGCGCTCGGCCGCCGGAAGATCGGCGGCAAGGGCAGTGTCCAGCTCCTGCGTCACACGCTTTGAAAGTTTCTCGAGATCCATCTGGTATTCTCCGGTTCTGGCTTGCCACACAACCTGAGTGCCGGGGCGGCAGATCATGGGCAGCCGTTTATAGCCTGTGCATGGTGTAGGGGCGTGCGCCAACGAGCGCAACCAAGAGCGCTTTCCGACCTGATTGCATCAGGCCACGCGCTCTGAGAGCCTGACCGGAAAGTAGTTGAGCCATATCGGCATATTATGATTCACCGTCTTTGTTCGGAAGATGGAGGACCAGATGCCTTGGAACGATACCGCTCGGGTTGAGCATAGACGGAGTTGCGCGCGCTATCCAAGCGATT
>DATLAW010000074.1:0-26821 GCA_035527255.1 Thermohalobaculum sp.
TAAACCGCTACGAGATTTCCCCCCGTTTGGGGGTGGACCAATTGTTGACGCCAACGCGGCGTCCGCAATCGATGCGCTCGACGAATTAATGAGTGCTAATGTGGTTATCTGGACCACGACGCCGTGGACGCTTCCTCAGAATCGAGCAATCTGCTTCAATCCAAATATTCGATACGGGCTCTATCGCGTTACATCCGCGCCAGATGAAAACTGGGCGAAGACAGGAGAACTGTATCTATTGGCCGACAAACTTGCTGCCGAAGTCTTTGTGGCGGCCCGCATCGATGGATATGAGAAAGTACGAGATGTCGTTAATCTAGAAGGGATGCGGTGCGCCCATCCCTTCCGTAACCTCGACGGCGCCGCTGGCGAGTGGGACTACGATGTCCCCATGCTGCCCGGCGACCATGTTACCGACGAGGCGGGCACCGGGTTTGTCCATACCGCCCCGAGCCATGGCGCCGATGACTATATCATCGGGGTCAAGCATAACCTGCCGATGACCCATAACGTGCTGGCTGACGGCTCGTTCCGGGCTGATCTGCCGTTTTTTGGTGGGCTTTTTACCTTCGACCGTGAGGGCAAGGAGGGCAAAGCCAACCGGGCCGTTATCGACAAGTTGCGTGAAACCGGAGCCTTGATCGCCAGCGGGCGGATCACCCATTCCTACCCGCATTCCTGGCGCTCCAAAGCGCCGCTCATCTTCCGCAACACGCCGCAGTGGTTTGTCGCCATCGACAAGAAGCTGGATGACGGCATGGGTGAATATGGCAATACCATCCGCGAGCGCGCCCTGACCTCGATCGACAAGCTGGTCAAGTGGACCCCGCCGAGCGGGCGCAACCGGCTGTATGCGATGATCGAGCAGCGCCCGGATTGGGTCCTCAGCCGCCAGCGCGCCTGGGGCGTGCCGCTGACCTGCTTCATCAAGCGCGTCAGTGAGGGCGAGGTCGAGATCCTGCGCGATCCGGCAATCAATGCCCGCATCAGCGAGGCGTTCCGCGTTGAGGGCGCCGACGCCTGGTTCGCCGATGGGGCGCGGGAGCGATTCCTGGCCGGGCGCGATGACGCCGCCGACTGGGAGATGGTCACCGATATCCTGGATGTCTGGTTCGACAGCGGCTCGACCCATGCCTTTGTGCTACGCGACCGGCCGGACGGCACGCCTGATGGCATCGCCGATGTCTATCTGGAGGGCACCGACCAGCATCGCGGCTGGTTCCACTCCTCGATGCTGCAAGCCTGCGGCACCAAGGGCCGGGCGCCCTACAAGGCGGTTATCACCCACGGCTTTACGCTGGACGAGAAGGGCATGAAGATGTCCAAATCGTTGATGAACGCGGTGGCGCCGAACGCGGTCGTCAAGCAATACGGCGCCGACATATTGCGGTTGTGGGTAGCGCAGGCCGACTACACGGTCGACCAGCGCGTTGGGCCGGAAATCCTGAAGTCGACCGCCGACAGCTACCGGCGCCTTCGCAACACGCTGCGCTATATGCTGGGTGCGCTGGGCGATTGGGACGATGCGATGCGGGTTGACGCCGCACAGATGCCGGAGCTGGAGCGTTGGGTGCTGCACCGGCTGGCCGTGCTGGATGATGAGGTTCGCAAGGGTTATGCCGCCTACGACTTCCAGGGGGTGTTCCAGAAGCTGTTCACCTTTGCCACTGGCGATCTGTCAGCGTTCTACTTCGATATCCGCAAGGACGCGCTTTACTGCGACGCCGCCGATAGCCTGCGCCGCCGCGCCGCGCTGACCGTGATGGATGCGCTGTTCCACCGGTTGACCACCTGGCTGGCGCCGATCCTGACCTTCACCATGGAGGAGGTCTGGCTGAACCGTTATCCCGGGCCGGAAAGCTCGGTGCATCTGATGGATTTCCCGGAGACCCCGGCGGGTTGGCGCGATGATGCGCTGGCCGCCAAGTGGTCGAAGGTCCGCGCCGCCCGCCGGGTGGTGAACGGGGCCCTGGAGATCGCCCGGCGCGACAAGGTGATTGGCGCATCGCTGGAGGCGGCCCCAGTGCTGTATATCGCCGACCCGGAGATCGCGGTGGCGGTGAAGTCGGTCGAGATGGCCGATCTGTGCATCACCTCCGGTCTGGTACTGGCCGAACACGAGCCACCGGCGGAGGCGTTCCGCCTCGACGATCCGGCGATCGGTGTGGTGTTCGAACTGGCCTCGGGCGAGAAATGCCTGCGCTGCTGGAAGGTGCTCGACGAGGTTGGGCGGCATGCACATCCGGGTGTCTGCGGGCGTTGTGACAAAGCGTTGGATACATCGGCATTGGGTGGGGCGGCTTGATTGCGTCAATTTGGATTGCCGCATAAAGGCCGCCCAAGATTCGCCTGACTGAGCTGTCAGAATTGCGTTCCGGCGAAAAATATGAACCATTTGGAGTCCGAAATTGCGAAACCGCAGGATCGAGACGGTGACCAGGATGTGGCGAGCGGGACGAACTGTTGCGATGGTGCTCGTTGCGACACGGCTGGCCGGCGGTGTCAGCGCGCAGACCGTCGATACGCCTTCGGTTCTGCGCGCAGTGGCCTCGAATGGCGAGGTCGTGACAATGCCGGAGCTTGCTGGCCTCGATTGCGCCGGGATGTCGAATGCTCTGCGGCGGATTGATCTTTCCAACTATCGTGGACCCGATCCCGTTCCCGAGGGACACCCCGACAGTCTGATTTTCGAATACGAAGATCGGTTGGCCGCGAAGTACTACCTGTCGTGCATCGTCGTCAAAAACCGGTTGGAGAATCCAGAGGATGCCTTCTCCTTCGGGTTCGACACGCAGTGAAGCGATCCTGACCGTGCCCAGCGCCAAGCTTACGATTCGCTCACGGATGTTGATCGCTGGTGGCGTGGTCTTTGCCATCGATCGAATGTCGAAATGGTGGATCGTCGAGTGGCTGGATCTTGCAAATATCGGCCGGGTTGAAGTGGTTCCTCCCTATTTGAACTTCGTCATGGCGTGGAACCGGGGGATCAATTTTGGCCTCTTCGGAGGCGGATCTGTATGGGTCTTGATCATACTCTCGATCGCGATCTCAGTGGCGCTGATCTGGTGGGTGTATCGCCAGGCGGGGCACGAGGAGGGCAAGGCGCGCGTACCCATACTCGCCTGGGGTGCTGGAATTGTTGTCGGCGGTGCTTTGGGCAATGCTTGGGATCGGCTGCAATATGGCGCCGTGGCGGATTTTCTGAACATGAGCTGCTGCGGGTTCAACAATCCCTATGCATTCAATATTGCCGACGTGGCGATCTTCGCTGGTGCGGCATTGATTGCATTCAGGGCATAATGCCGCCCTCACGATGCGGTACTGTCGTCTCGACCATTGCGGTTCGCCGCCCAAATGGTCAATATGCCGCCGGGGCCATTAGGAGACTCGTAGTGTACGAGGACTAGCGTGGGCGCCTGGGACAGAGGAACAATGCGATGAAGATCAAAAGGGCGGCTAGAATCGTCGGCTCGGTCGGAATCACAGCAATACTGCTGGCCTTGCCCGCCTGCGATACGGTCGGCAATCCGCTCGAGGCAATTAGCGGCAAGATTCCTCCACCGGACGAATTCCAGGTGTTGAACCACAAGCCGCTGATGATGCCGCAGACAGCCAGCCTGCCGGTACCCCGTCCCGGCGAGGCGTCGCCACTGGCTCCGGACCCGCATCGCGCTGCGAAATTGGCGCTGCTCGGCAGCGGAACCACTGTCGCGAGCCCAGCCAGTCCCAGCGCGGGCGAGCAGGTTTTGCTGGCTTCGGCCAATGCCGCATCGTCTTCGAGCGAGATCAGGGTACAGCTCGAACAGGACAAGATCGAAAACAACACGAACAAGCCATATAAGCCGCCAAGCCTGTTTGAACGATTAGGGTTCGGCGGTGAGAAGCTCGACGAATCGACGCTGCTCGACCCGGCAGCGGAGGCGCAACGCCTGCAGAGCGAGGGGAAGGTCACCCCGGTCGATCCTAACGCGACCGTTGAGGTTGACGAGGTTCGACCGCCGTTGGTCGACTCCCAATACTTGTCTAAACGTCCAACGAGTCCGTTCACGGATAAGGTTCCGACCTACTGATCGGCGTAAATCTTCCTATCTATACCGGCATCACAACGATCCTGCGGCGAGGGAGAATAGAATGCGTCTGACCTACACCCTGACGGTGTTCGGCATGCTTTTATCGATGGCTCTGGCGCCGGTAACGCGTGCAGGCTCGGTTGTGACCGATTTCCGTTTGGACAACGGCATGGACGTGGTGGTGATCGAGGATCACCGCGCCGCAGTCGTAACCCATATGGTTTGGTACCGCGTGGGTGCCGCCGACGAGCCATGGGGTCACTCCGGTATTGCTCACTTCTTCGAACACCTGATGTTCAAGGCCACTGACAAGATCGCGGACGGAGAGTTCTCGAAGATCGTCGCCGCGAATGGTGGGTCTGACAACGCCTTCACGTCGCATGATTACACCGCCTATTACCAGCGCATCGCCAGCGACCGGTTGGAACTGGTGATGGATATGGAGGCGAACCGGATGCGCAACCTCCTGCTGACCGATGCTGTGGTTGCGACCGAGCGTGCCGTAATCCTGGAGGAGCGCAACCAACGCACCGACAACAGCCCGCAGGCATTGTTCAATGAGCAGATGGAATCGGCGCTCTATATGAACCACCCATATGGTGTTCCAGTGATCGGCTGGCGCCATGAGATGGAGAAATTGAACCTCGCCGATGCCCAAGCGTTTTACGCCCGCTACTACGCCCCCGACAATGCAATTCTGGTGGTTGCCGGAGACGTAACGCCCGAGCAGGTTCGCGCCTTGGCCGAGACCTATTACGGGCCGCTCCTTCCCTCGGGTCGGCCACCGGAGGCGCGACCACAGGAACCACCGCAATTGGCGCCCCGGCGGATCGAAATGCATGATGCGCAAGTTCGCCAACCGTATGTCATGCGGAACTATCTGGTGCCGACCTTCGATCCATCGAACCCGCGCGAGTCGGCTGCCCTGAGCATTCTCAGCGATATTCTCGGCGACGGCATTACCTCTCGGCTGGCGCAGGCGCTCCAGCTTGAACAGAAAGTGGCCATTGATTCCGGCTCCTATTATACGCCGGGGCGGCGCGACCAGACCAATTTCAGCGTCTATGGCGTACCGGCGCCGGGCCAGGATCTGGCGATCGTCGAGGCGGCGATCGATGCGGTTCTGGTGGAGATGGCGACCAATGGACCTACCGAGGAAGAACTAGCGCGGGTCAAGCGTCTGAACCGGGCGGCGCTGATCTTTGCCCAGGATGAATTGGCCTCGCAGGCCCGGCTTTATGGCGCCGCCCTTGCGTCTGGCGGGGCGGTGGCCGATGTACAGAACTGGCCGGCGGTGATCGAGGCGGTCACTGCCGAGGACGTTCGACTGGCGGCGGAAAAGTATCTGGTGCTCGAGCATTCGGTGACTGGCTGGCTGGTGCGCACGAAGGAGACACAATAATGGGTATGATCTCAACCGTTCGCGCGACGCTGAGTGCCGGGCTTGTCGCCATCGCCGTTCTGGCCAGCCCACCGGCATGGGCGCTGGAGATCCAGGATCTGAAAAGTCCGAACGGCGCGGTATTCTGGTTGGTAGAGGAGCCTTCGATTCCAATCGTCGCCCTGGAGATCAGCTTTACCGGCGGCGCGCGGCTTGACCCCGCGGATCGCACCGGGCTGGCCAACCTGATGGCTGGGCTGGTTGAGGAAGGCGCCGGCGACCTTGATGCCGTGGGTTTCTCGAAGGCGCGGGACGATCTGTCGGCTCGGTTTGGGTTCTCTGCCGGGCAGGACGGGATTGACGTCAGTGCCCGGATGCTGATGGAGACGCTGGAGCCAAGCGTGGCGTTGCTGGCCACTGCCTTGGCCTCTCCGCGCTTCGATCCCGAGCCGATCGAGCGGGTCAAAGCACAAATCCTCTCGGTCATCGCCGAGGCCGGGACCGAGCCGGAATCCATGGCTGCAAACACCTGGTACGCGGCCACCTTTCCCGATCATCGCTACGGCCGCACGACCAACGGCACGGCGGAGAGCGTCAGCGCGATCACCCGCGGCGACCTGATTGCGGCCCGGAGCCGGCTGCTGACCCGCGCCAACGCACGCATTGCCGTGGTCGGCGCCATCAATGCCGAGCGGGCCGGGCGCATGGTCGATACGGTTCTGGCCGGGTTGGAACAAGGTTCACCGCTGGTGCATCAGCGGGTCAACGACGCGCCGCCACCGGGACTGCGGGTGATCGAGCTTGATGTGCCTCAATCGGCGGCGGTCTTTGGCCATGCCGGGTTGACCCGCGACGACCCGGATTTCATTCCGGCCTATGTGATGAACTACGTTCTCGGCAGTGGCGGATTCACTTCGCGGCTGATGACCGAGGTTCGCGAGAAGCGCGGGCTGGCCTATGGTATCTATTCCTACCTCGCGGTCCGCGACGAGTCGGCGTTGTATCTGGGCGCGGTCCAGACCGTCAACGAGGGTATGGCCGAGACCCTGGAGGTGGTCAAGGCGGAATGGGCCCTGATGGCGGCGGAGGGAGCGACTGCCGATGAGCTTGACCGCGCCAAGCGTTATCTGACCGGCGCGTTTCCGTTGAGCTTTGATTCCAACTCAAAGATCGCCAACTATTTGGTGTTTATTCAGGAAGCTGATCTGGGCATCGATTACATCGACCGGCGCAACGGTCTGATCGAGGCGGTGACGCTGGAAGATGTGAAGCGGGTGGCGGCGCGGGTGCTGAAGCCGAACGAGCTGTCGATCGTCGTGGTTGGCAAGCCGACCGGGCTTTGAAGCGCAGCACGGTCCTCGGCGCATTTTGAGCATTTGGAAGCAATAACCGATTGCCCGCGCCGGGCGCAGGCAGCAATATCGTGCCATGGCCAGTTCTGATCCCCTTTTGCAGCCGTTCCACCTGAAGCATCTGACCTTCAGGAACCGGATCATGTCGACAGCACACGAGCCGTTCTACAGCGACGATGCGCAGCCGCAGGAACGCTACCGGCTGTACCATGTCGAGAAGGCCAAGGGCGGCATTGCGCTGACCATGATCGGCGGCTCGACCGTGGTGGCGATCGATTCCCCGGGGACTTTCGGTAATATCAATGCCTCGATCGATGCGGTGGTGCCGCATTACCGGGCACTGGCCGATGCGGTCCACGCGCATGGCGCCCATGTCATGACCCAATTGACCCATATGGGTGCGCGCAGCACCTGGGCGGGCGAGCACTGGCTGCCGCTGGTCTCGGCCTCGATCCAGCGCGAGTTCGGACACCGGACTTTTGCCAGGGAGGCCGAGCCGGAGGATCTGCGCCGCATCGCGCAATGCTTTGCCGATGCCGCCATGCGGGCGAAACAGGGCGGTCTGGACGGCGTCGAGATCATGGCCAACGGGCATCTGATCGGCGCCTTCCTCAGTCCGGCCGAAAATCAACGCACCGATGCCTATGGCAAGGACCGCACCCGTTTCGCCATCGAGGTGATGGAGGCGGTGCGCGGCGCGGTTGGCGATGATTATATCGTCGGCATGCGGATCGGCCTCGACGATCATCTGCCGGGCGCCATATCCGAGGCCGATGGGCTGCGCCATATTGGCCGGTTCGCGGAGAGCGGCCTGGTAGATTTTTTCAACATCAATATCGGCAGTCCGGTGACCGACAAGGGTATCGCCCGGTTGATCCCGACGATGGGAACGCCCTTTGCCCCCAATATCGATCAGGTTGCCAAGGTACGCGGCGTTACCGATCTGCCGGTATTTCACGCTGGCCGGATCGCCGATGTCGCAAGCGCGCGCCACGCGCTGGAAAGCGGCGCGATGGACATGGTGGGGATGACCCGCGCTCATATGGCCGACCCGCATATCGTCGCCAAGATCACCCGCGGCGAGGAGGCGCGGATCCGGCCTTGTGTCGGTGCCGGTTACTGCATCGACCAGATCTATATCGCCGGCGCCACCTATTGCCTGCACAACCCGGCCACCGGGCGCGAGGCGCGGTTCTCGCACGCGATCACCGAACGCGCGGCGGTGCGGCGCAAGGTGGTCGTGGTGGGCGCTGGCCCGGCCGGGTTGGAAGCGGCAAGGGTCTCGGCGTTGCGCGGCCACAAGGTGGTCGTGTTCGAGGCAGCGGACCGCCCCGGCGGGCAGGTCCTGACCGCGGCCCGGGCGCCCGGGCGGCGCGACATTGTGGGCATCACGGACTGGCTGGCGGCGGAGGTGGCGCTGGCGGGCGTTGATATCCGCTGCAATCACTATGCCGAGGCCGATGATATTCTCGGCGAAGAACCTGATGTGGTGATCATCGCTTGTGGTGGTGTTCCGGGCAGCCCTGCCTATGTCGCCGGGTCGGAGCTGGCTGTCAGTGGCTGGGATCTGCTGAACGGCCACCTGCCACCGGCCGGCGAGGTGCTGATCTACGACGAGAATGGCCGTGAGGATGCGCCCTCGCTGTTGGCGTTCCTGTCCGGCGAGGGTTGTATTGTCGAGGTGGTGACCCCGGACCGAACCTTTGCCGCCGAGATTGGAACAACCAACTATCCGGGCATTCTCAAACAGGTATACGAGAGTGGTGCTACTGTGACCACCGATCACCGGGTCACCGGGCTACGCCGGAACGGCAACAAGATCGAGGTATCGCTGTTCAATGAATACAGCGAACGTGCGCACACCAGGCGGGTCGATCAGGTGGTGCTGGAGTATGGGACCCGCCCGGCGGACGAGCTGTTTTTCGAATTGAAGCCGATGTCGCGCAATGCCGGGCAGGCCGATTTGGCGGCACTCGTTGACGGGAGGCCGCAGACGGTGGTTGCGAACCCGGAGGGTGGGTTCCAGCTTTTCCGGGTCGGTGACGCGGTGGTCAGCCGCAATATCCACGCCGCGATCCATGATTCCCTGAGGCTGTGCCTGGCGTTATAGAGCCTTCGGTAGTCTGTGAGTTTGAGTTTCTGTTTTGACCGGCGATCACAACTGATCCACCCCCCTGGCCCGGAACCAAGGGCGTAGCCCGCCGGGCCGCGCCCTTCCTCCCCCAAGGGAGGGCGCATTTGCAACGCAGCACGAAGCTGACAGGGCGGAGGGGGGTGCCGCTATAAAGTGACCCGCACAAAGGCCGTATGCGCCCACCCGAGGAAGGGTGCGGCCCTCGGTTGGGGATGGGTGGACAAAGGCAGCGGTGTCCCGCGTTGCTGCCGTCGATCGCGGGCGTAGAGAAAGCCCGCTCCGAGCCCAGATTGAACATTTTCTGCGGCGCGCACATTCTGCTAAGATGCTTCAATTCTGTCTATTTCTTAGAATCGTGAAACGACGAAAATGAAGCGCTCAATTTACCAGTCCACGAAAGACAAACTGCTGACACATGGCGTTTGTAAAACGGCCGATGGAAGGTTGACCTTGTCTGATAGAACCCTTTTCTTAAAGTTCGTGAGGCTCGAACGAGCAGTTAAGCTTGAAGATTTCGAGAGTGTTCAGACTGCTGTTCAGAACATCAAAAACTATGCTGAAAGCATTGAGAAGAGGCACCTTGTGCTATTTGTTTATATGTATCTTCGTTTTTCAGATGGATCGCCGAAAGTGACGCATGCCGATGAACCCCTTGAGGGCGGCGGCTTGCGAAGGGTCTTGGACTATCGGCGGGAAGTTACACCGAACGCGAGGTTGATAGCCGATTGGGCAGGTGTTTGGTATAAACGCAACTCACCAGCTTTCTTTCGAGCGCTCTATGCAGACAAATAATTGCTCCAAAAACTGCCAAGTACGAAAATTACAATGACCGCAAAGTCCGCGTTGATGCCGTCGGTAGCATGCGTTGCGAAAGCTCGCTCTGAGCCCTTTGCGGACCTGCACCATCCATGCACCCGGCCCGGAACCAAGGGCGTAGCCCGCCGGGTCGCGCCCTTCCTCCCCCAAGGGAGGGCGCTTTTACAGCCTCGCTCGAAGTTCACAGGTTTCAGGGGCCCGCGACCATAAAGGAACCCGCACAAAGGCCGTATGCGCCCACCCGAGGAAGGGCGCGGCCCTCGGTTGCGCATGGATGGCCAGTTTTTGCACTTGTCAGCAAAGCAGAAAGTCAAACTGAGACACTACCGAGCCTTTCAGAATCAACCACAATCGTGCTAGGTCTGGTAGTATGAATAGCCACAGCCGCAACATGATGGGTAAGCCGTCGCCAATTCTCCGCCTTTCCGAGGCTGCGGCCAACCGGATTGCGGCGGGCGAGGTGGTTGAGCGTCCGGCATCGGCGGTGAAGGAGCTGGTCGAGAACGCCATCGATGCCGGCGCCGGGCGGATCGAGATTGCCATCGCCGATGGCGGCAAGACCCTGATCCGAGTCTCGGATGACGGCATCGGCATCGCCGCCGGCGACCTGGGGCTGGCGCTGGAGCGCCACGCGACCTCGAAAATCGACGGCTCCGATCTAGTGAACATCCTCAGTTATGGTTTTCGCGGCGAGGCTCTGCCCTCGATGGGGGCGGTGGCGCGGCTGACCCTGACCTCGCGCGCCGCCGGGGCGGATGCTGCATGGGAGATCGAGGCCCGGGCCGGTGATGTTGGTCAGCCGCGACCGGCAGCGCGTGGGCAGGGCACCACGGTGGAGCTGCGCGACCTGTTCTGCGCGACACCCGCCCGGCTGAAGTTCCTGCGCACCGATCGGGCCGAGTCCCAGGCGATCACCGATGTGGTGCGTCGGCTGGCACTGGCCGAACCGGGGGTGACGTTCTCACTCCGCGATGTCTCCGGTGATGGCGAGGGCCGCGCGCTGCTGCGGGTCGAGGCCGAGCCGGGGGCGCTGTTCGATGGGCGGCTGGCGCGGATCGACCGCATCCTGAGCGGGGAGTTTGCCGCCAATGCGCTTGCCATCAAGGCTGAGCGCGACGGGCTGCGGCTGACTGGCTTTGCCGGCCTGCCGACACTGTCGCGCGGGGCGGCGGTGGCGCAGCATTTCTTCGTCAATGGCCGCCCGGTGCGCGACAAGCTGCTGGTCGGTGCGCTGCGCGGCGCTTATGCGGATTTCCTGTCGCGTGACCGGCATCCAATGGCGGTGCTGTTCCTGGATTGCGAGCCGGATCGGGTCGACGTGAATGTCCACCCGGCGAAGGCCGAGGTCCGGTTCCGTGAGCCCGGTGTTGTCCGTGGGCTGGTGATCTCGGCGCTGCGCCATGCGCTGGCCGAGGCCGGACACAGGGCGGCAACCACGGTCTCGACCGAGGCGTTGGGGGCGTTCCGGCCGGAGGGTCAGCCTGGGCAGACATGGCGGCCACAGATGATGCGGCCGGGTGCGGGGCAGTTAAATCAGGCATTCGCCGCTCAGGCGCCACTGGGAGGCGGTTTTGCTGAAGCCGGATCGTCTCAAACTGGCTGGTCGGGTCGGGTCGAGGAACCTGTTGCGGATCAGGCTGGGGCCGAGGACTTACCGCTGGGCGTTGCCCGGGCGCAGTTACACGAGAACTACATTGTTGCCCAAACCACAACTGGCATGGTCATCGTCGACCAGCACGCCGCCCATGAGCGGCTGGTCTACGAGCGTCTGAAGCGGCAGATGGCGGAACACGGGGTTAAGCGTCAGGGGTTGCTGATCCCCGAGGTGGTCGAGCTGGGCGCCGACGCGGCGGGGAGGGTGCTGGAGCGGGCCGAGGAACTGGCCGAACTTGGCCTGGTGGTTGAGCCATTTGGCGGCGGTGCTGTGGCGGTGCGTGAGGTTCCGGCGGTGCTGGGGCAGGCGGACCCTGCCGGTCTGGTTCGCGATGTGGCGGACGAGTTGGCCGATCTTGGCGAGAGCGAGGCGGTGAAGACTCGAATCGAGGCGATCCTGTCGCGGATGGCCTGCCATGGTTCGGTCCGCTCGGGCCGGCGGCTGACGGCGGACGAGATGAACGCGCTGCTGCGCGAGATGGAAGCGACGCCGCATTCCGGCCAGTGCAACCATGGCCGCCCGACCTATGTCAGCCTGACGCTGGCGCAGATCGAGAAACTGTTCGGGCGGCGCTGATGTCCGATCTCGCCCTCCGCATCGACTGGTCCGATCCGCTGTTTCTGGCGCTGGTTGGCGGGGCGGCGTTTCTGCTGCTGGTGCTGATCCTGTTGATTTCGGTGCTGGTCACCTCGCGGCGTGCCAGCCGGATGGCCGAACCGCTGGCGGCCCAGGTGGTGGCGTTGTCGCAGGGCCAGCAGCAACTTGTGGGCGGCCTGACCCAGGTCGCCAACGCCCAGGTCGAGGCCCAGTCGCGGCTGATACAGACCATGGAGCAACGGCTGGAGCAGGTCTCGGCCCGGATGGGTGAAAGCCTGAACACATCGTCGACCCGAACCGCCCATTCGCTGGGCGAGTTGCAGCAGCGCCTGCAAGCGATCGACAAAGCCCAAACCAACATCGAGAAACTCAGCGGCGACGTGCTGACCCTGCAGGATATCCTGTCGAACAAGCAAACCCGTGGCGCTTTTGGCGAAATCCAGTTGCAGGAGATCGTCAGCCACGCCTTGCCGCCGGACGCCTATACCTTCCAGGCGACGCTATCGAATGGCCGCCGGGCCGACTGCCTGATCCACCTGCCGCTGCCGCCGGGACCAATCGTCATCGACTCGAAGTTCCCGCTGGAGGCCTACGAGGCGCTGCGGGCCGCGGTGACCGATCGTGAGAAGATTGAGGCGGCGCGGGCCCTGCGCGCCGCCGTCCTGACCCATGTGAAGCATATCGCCGAGCGCTACATCATCGAGGGCGAGACGGCGGAATCGGCCCTGCTGTTCCTGCCCTCCGAGGCGGTCTATGCAGAACTGCACGCCAATTTCGCCGATGTGGTGCGGGCCGGGTTCGCGGCGCGGGTCTGGATCGTCTCGCCGACCACCGCGATGGCGACACTGAACACCATGCGGGCGGTGATGAAGGACGCCCGCATGCGGGTCGAGGCGCATCGCATTCGCCGCGAATTGGGCCTGCTGACCAAGGATGTCGGCCGGTTGCTGGAGCGGGTTTCCAACCTCGACCGGCACTTCGACCAAGCCCATGAGGACATCCGCAGCATCAAGGTCTCGGCCGAGAAGGCTGGTAACCGGGCCGAACGCCTGGAAGCGTTCGACTTCGACGAGGCACCGGCGGCGATCCCGAGCCAGGCCGTGGCGTCGATGCCGGTCTTGATCGGGGAGGACGCCAACTGATCGGCTCGGTCAGCGGCGACGGTGAACCGGTCCCACCCGTGGTTATCCGCGGCCACCGTGTCGGTGACGTGAGCTGGGTCGTTCATCGCCAGGCGGTGCTCTACCGCGACGACTATGGCTGGAACGGCCATTTCGAGACCCTGGTCGTCGGGATAGCGGCGGAGTTCCTGAAATCGCACGACCCGGCGCGCGAGCATTGCTGGGTCGCCGAGCGCGACGGAGCGATCCTCGGGTCGGTTTTTCTGGTTCGGGTCAATGACCAGGTGGCGAAACTGCGGATGCTTTATGTTGAGCCTACGGCACGGGGGTTGGGTCTCGGGCGGCAGCTGGTCGAGGTATGTATGGATTTCGCCAAGGCTGCTGGTTACCGGCGCATGACGCTGTGGACCAACGACTGCCTGGTTGAGGCTCGGCAGCTTTACGATTCGCTTGGTTTCGAGCTGGTATCCGAGCATCCACACAGCGATTTTGGCCCGCCGATGGTCGGGCAGGAGTACCAGCACGACCTTTGAATCAATCGATATCCAACCCAAGGTCCAGGATCCGTGCCGAATGGGTCAACCACCCGGCGGAGAGATAGTCGACCCCGGTTTCGGCGATGGCGGGGGCGGTCTCCAAAGTGATCCGGCCGGAGGCCTCCAGCGCCAGTTGCCCGCCATTCATCGCCACCGCTTGGCGCAGGGTCGCCGGTTGCATGTTATCCAGCAGCACGTTGTCGGCGCCGCCCGCCGCCAGTACCTCGGCCAGCTGTTCCAGCGTATCGACCTCGATCTCGATTTTCAGCATGTGGCCGGCATGGGCGCGGGCGCGCGCGAGCACCGGTCCGATGCCGCCCGCTGCGGCGATGTGGTTGTCCTTGATCAGCATGGCGTCATCGAGGCCCCAGCGGTGGTTGCCGCCGCCACCGGCCCGCACGGCGCGTTTTTCGAACATCCGCAGCCCCGGTGTGGTCTTGCGGGTGCAGATGATCATGGCCTTGGTATGGGCGATGGCGTCGGCGATCTGCCGGGTCGCCGTGGCGATGCCGCTGAGGCGGCAGGCGAAGTTCAACGCCACCCGCTCGGCCGAAAGGATGGCGCGGGCCTCGCCGGAGATCGACAGCAGCACGTCGCCGGCGGCAACCCGGTCGCCGTCCGCCTTGGCTTGTGAGATTTGCAGGGCGAGGTCGATCAGCTCGAAGGCGATCCGGGCGGCGTCAAGCCCCGCCACAACGCCAGCCTCGCGGGCCCGCATCACTGCGGTGGCCCTGGTGCCAACCGGGATAACCGCGTCCGAAGTCACGTCGCCAGCCCGGCCAAGGTCCTCCAGCAGCGCCGCGCGGATGGCGGGCTCCAGCATCAGGCGCGGCAGCGGCGGCAGGCTAACGTTGGTCAGCGTCATTGGGCGGTCTCCTCGGCGGCGGCTCGGATTGCCAGCGCCTGGTCCAGAGTGATCAGGGTCTGATGGGCCTGGGCGCGATCGGTTGCCGGATAGTCGGCACGGGCATGGCCGCCCCGGCTCTCAACGCGCTGCAGGGCCGCCGCGGTGATCAGCGTGGCGACGCTCAGCATGTTCAGGAAGGCGCGGCTGGTACCCTGAGATTCGCGCTCGATACGGGCGATGCTGCGCAGCGCACGGGTCAGCCCGGTGGCGTCGCGCTCGACCCCGACATCGGCGGTCATGATCTGGCGCAGCTCGGCATGTGCCGCCTCGGGCAGGATGTCGATCTCCGGCGCGGGGGTGGGCAGAGTGCCAATCGGTTGGGCGAACCTCGCCGCCTCTCCAACAATCTGAGTAGCGATCCGCGCACCGAATACCAACGCCTCCAGCAGCGAGTTCGAGGCCAGCCGATTGGCGCCGTGCAACCCGGTGCAGGCGACCTCGCCAACCGCCCACAGACCGGGCAGCGAGGTTCGCCCCACAGCGTCGGTGCG
Source organism: Thermohalobaculum sp. (assembly GCA_035527255.1). Classification (GTDB taxonomy): domain Bacteria; phylum Pseudomonadota; class Alphaproteobacteria; order Rhodobacterales; family Rhodobacteraceae; genus Thermohalobaculum. The sequence continues at coordinate 15,060 of DATLAW010000074.1, forward strand.
CACCCCACCCATGTGGTAGTGCTGGATCGGCGCGACCGGGATCGGCTGGGTCACCGGGTCAATGCCAGCCTCGGCGCAATACCCGGCGATGGTCGGGAAATGCTCGGCGAAACTGGCGCCGATCGCCTCGCGGGTGTCGAGGAAGACCTGATGTCCGGCGGCGATGTGGTAGTGGATGGCGCGGGCGACAATGTCGCGCGGGGCCAGCTCGGCTTGCCCGTGGATCGCCACCATGAACCGGGTGCCGGTCTCGTCGATCAGCGTCGCCCCCTCGCCGCGCAGCGCCTCGGATGCCAGCGGTGCGGGGTCGCGGTCGACCGCGATGCCGGTGGGGTGGAACTGGACGAATTCCGGGTCAGCGATGACAGCACCAGCGCGGGCCGCCATGCCGAGACCCTGGCCGCGCACCCGGCTGGGATTGGAGGTCACTCGGTAAAGCCCGCCGACACCACCGGTCGCCAGCACCACTTGGGTGCTTTGAAACAGGATCGGCGCCGACCAAGGGTCCGAGGCTTGCCGGGCGAAAACCCCGGCGACCCGGCCATCGGCCAGTGCCAGGTCATCGGCCTCGATGCCCTCGATGATGCGGATAGACGGGGTGGCGCGGACAGCGGCAATCAGCGCCTGCATGATCGCAAAACCAGCCCGGTCGCCCTTGACCCGGGCGACCCGGTGGGCCGAATGCGCCGCCTCGCGCGACTGGACAAAGCGCCCGTCGGCGTCACGGTCGAATGGCGTGCCGAGGGCCACCAGATCCTCGATTTGCCGCGCCGCTTCCTCGGCCACCGACAGGGCGACCGCCGGATCGACTGTGCCGGCGCCCGCCGCAATGGTGTCGTTAGCATGGGCGGCGGGGCTGTCGTCGTCGCGCAGCGCCGCCGCGACCCCGCCCTGCGCCCAGGCGCTGGAGGCACCCTCGCCCAGTGCCATCGGCGAGATCACCGTCACCGGGTGCGGCGCCATCTTCAGCGCCGTGAACAGCCCGGCCAACCCGGCGCCAATGATCAGCGCGCCGTTAACGTCAAAAACGCTATCGTGCGGCACGGCCACACCTAGCCCGCGAAATCCTGGACGACGACCAGCATCCCGCAGATCTCCGGATCGGGTTTGAAAGCCACCCCAGCCCCGTGACGCCTCATTCCAGGATGCAAGATGTTGCGGCGGTGACCCGGCGAGTCCATCCAGCCGTCGATCAGCGCGCGCGCCGCGCCGCTATAGGTTTGACGTGCAATCGATCGACCGCCTTCGGTGAAGGTGAAGTCGCATGCCGCCAGATTGCGCCGGTTGAAATGCTTTCCCCCGAAATCGTACAGGCTGATGGTGGCGAGGTTTTCGGCGGCGCGGCTGTATTGCACCCCGGTATGCGCATAACGCTCGCCGAGCGTGGTGCGCCCGCTAACCGGAGAGGTGTGATCAAAGAAATCGTGGACGACCATGTCACCGCCATGGAGAGACGCCGCGCGCGCCAGTGCCGATTCCTCCTGCAACGGAACCAGGCCTCGGCTGCAACGTTCGGCGTTCACGGCATGGCGGACCGCCTCGTCGAACAGCCATTGATCAAGCCCCTCCGGCTCGATCAGCCGTTCGAGCGCGGGGTTGGCCGGCGCCAACGCTGAACAGGCGGCTGCAATCTCGGGCGTCTGAGCGACCCGGCCACCGCATGCGGTGAGCCCGGCGAGGCCGAAGGCCAACACCAGCAGCGAGAGGCCGCTGCATCGGGACAGGATATTTTGCATCGGTCGGGACTGCCTCTGTTTCAATGCCGGTACGGGTGGCGATTGCGTTGCCAGGCGGCAGGGCATTGCCGCCCGGCATCCTTGCTCAGTGCTTGGGCGCGTTCAGCGCGATCATCGCCTCGACGGCGCGGCGGGCGGGTTCCAGGTATTCCTCGCTCACCGTCACTTCCTCGGTCATCGTGTGCAGCGACCACAGGATGTTCTCCAGCGTGATCCGCTTCATGTGCGGGCAGATGTTGCAGGGGCGGATGAACTCGGTCTCCGGGATCTCGGCGGCGACATTGTCGGACATCGAGCATTCGGTGACCATCACCACCTTCGCCGGCTTGTTCTTGCGGACCCAGCTGATCATGCCGGCGGTTGAGCCAGCGAAGTCCGCCTCCGCGACCACCTCCGGCGGGCATTCGGGGTGGGCGATGATGACGACGCCGGGATTGCCGTCGCGGTAGCCGCGCAGCTCCTCGGCGGTGAACCGCTCATGCACCATGCAGGTGCCCTCCCACCAGACAATTCGCTTGGTGCTCAGGGCGGCGACATTGCGGGCAAGGTATCCGTCCGGGGTCATGATCACGGTGTTGCCAGGCATCGCCTCGACAACCTCCAGCGCGTTGGCCGAGGTGCAGCAGATGTCGGAGGCGGCCTTAACCTCGGCGGTGGTGTTGACGTAGGAGACCACCTTAGCGCCGGGATACTGGGCCCGCAGGCCAGCGACATCGGCGGCGGTGATCGAGGAGGCCAGCGAGCAGCCGGCGCGCCCGTCCGGAATCAGCACGGTCTTCTTCGGGTTCAGGATTTTCGAGGTCTCGGCCATGAAATGCACGCCGCACTGGACAATCACCTGGTTCGGCACTTTGGTTGCCTCGATCGCCAGCGCGAGCGAGTCGCCGGAGAAATCCGAGACACCGTGGAAAATCTCGGGTGTCATGTAGTTGTGGGCCAGAATCACCGCGTCGCGTTCGGCCTTCAGCTTCTCGATGGCGCGGATGTAGGGGGCATAGCCGATCCAGTCGACCTCCGGGATGACCCGGCTGACCCTCGCATAGCGGCTCGCGGTATCGCGCGCCGCGCCCTGCGAAGGCGCCAAATCATAGCTGCGCGCCAGTTCGACACGGGCGTCCGCAATGGGCGTCGTGGTGTTGATCAACATGGGTCAGGCCCTCCGTCGTGCATTATGCTCAGATTGAGCATATATAGTGCCCGAAAAAACGCGCACAAGGGCGCGTTGTCACTCCGGGACGGGAATGATCTTCGGCTGCCACCCGCCAACCTGTCAAGCCCGGAAGATTCTCTCGCAGAAATGGGACGATTTAGGGCTGAATGGCCTCGTATGTGATCTTTGTCGTCGTTTTCAAATGGTCAATTCGGGCCGGCGACGCTAAATCTTCGTTTTCCGGCGCGCCCGCGCCCATCGGCGTCGGCGACCAAAAGGACAGTCAAATGATCGAGAGAGCTGTTATGCCAGGTCGGCTGAATGCGGCGGTTGACGCCGAGGCAGCCCCACAGGCTGATCGGATCTTTCTGCGCGGCTACACTCGCGACGTCGAGATCGGCGCCTATTCCGAGGAGGTCGGCGTCACCCAGAGGGTGCGTTTCGACGTGGTGCTCGAGGTGACCCGCAACACCGCCCATATCGACGACCAGGTTGGCCGAGTGATCAACTATGACGACCTGATCGAGGCGATTGAGAGCCTGATCACCGGCCCCCGGATCAGCCTGCTGGAGACCTTCGCCGAACGTCTGGCCCAGCTTTGCCTGGTCGATCCGCGCGCCCGTCGGGTGCATATCCGGATCGAGAAGCTCGACCGGCTGCCGAACGGCGCCACGCTCGGCTGCGAGATCTCGCGCCATCGCACGCCGGAATCGAACGAGAAGGTGTGGTCGCTGGCGGTCGAGCTGAAATAGCGCCCCCGATCAAAGCGTGATCCTTCTACCGGTCCGGTCGCTCTCGAAGCAGGTGTCGAGGACCCGCTGCAAGTCCGCCGCCCGGCGAAACGATGGCTCGACGGTCTTGCCGCGCGTCACTGCATCGACAAAGCGGACATAGTTCGTCGCCACCTTGCCGCAGTCGATCGGCTTCCAGGCCTGGGTGTGAATATCCGCCCCCTCGCATATCTCCAACTCGGTGGCGCTCCGGTCGAGATCGACCCTGATCGCACCCTCGGTTCCGAAAACCTGCAATGCCAGGCGGTTGGCATAGCCGGTGGCGAAGCGCGTGGCATGGATTACGCCGATTGCGCCGTTCTTGTACGATACGTTCATGACGGCGCTGTCGTTGGCGTCCAGCACATATTCGCCGATACGGTCCCCCTCGGCCTTGGCGAAGGTCTGCAGGTTACAACTTACGGACGCGATTTCGCTGTCCGCGCCATACGAGGCAAAATCGGCTATGTGGATGCCGACATCCCCCAGAACGCCCTTCGACCCATGAGCCTCGGACAGACGCCACAGAAAGGTTGGGGTGTCGCGCCAATCGCCCCAGTAGTTGCCAACCAGCCAGCTCTGCAAATAGGACGCCTCGACATGGCGCACGGCGCCGATCCGGCCCTCGGCGACCAGCGTCCGCGCCTGCTGGATCGCCGAGGCATTGCGATAAGACAGGTTGACCATCCCGACCAACCCAGCGGCCTCGATCGCGTCGGCCATCTCGTAGGCATCGTTGGCATTAACCGCCAGGGGCTTCTCGCAGAACACATGCTTGCCGGCCTCGATCAGCCGCATGGTTGTCGGATGGTGAACCGGGTCTGGCGTCACGTTGGCCACGGCGTCGAAGCCGCCCCAAGCGAGCGCATCGTCGATATCGGCAAATCCGCGCTCGATGCCGTATTTCTGTTGGAACGCCGCCAGTCCTGTCCGGTCGATATCGGCTGCGGCGACGACCTCACATCCGTCCTGTTCAGAAAACGCCTTGGCATGGTTCCCGGCCATGAACCCAGTACCCAAAATCAACAGTCGCACCATCGGTTTTCCATTTCTTGACCGCGCTTGCCGACGGTTACGGTGCCTTAGCGGTACCCATCTTCACCGTCCTTATGTAAACGCGGCCCCTTTTCAATCAGCGGCTCGAGGCTGTCTTTGGCCGCCCGCATCGGCGCATCCACCACATCGCGCCAGGCTGGCGCCGGGTTGTACGCCCACCGGACGGCGTTCCGCAACAGCTGGGCGACCTCCGGGTTGTGGTAGATCGGATAGATTTCGTGGCCGGGGCGGAAGTAGAAAATCCGCCCGGCGCCACGTTGCCAGGTCATGCCGGAGCGGAAAACCTCGCCGCCCTCGAACCAGCTTATCAGCACCGTTTCCATCGGCTCGGGAACCGAGAAGGGTTCCCCGTACATTTCGGTACACGGCAGTTCTATGGTCCGGCCGAGACCCTGCACGATGGGATGGCCCGGGTTGATCACCCAGATCCGTTCGCGCTCGCCGGCCTCACGCCAGGTCAGGGCGCAGGGCGTGCCCATCAGGCGGCGAAAAATCTTGGAAAAATGGGCCGAGTGCAGGCAGATCAGGCCCATCCCTTCCCAGACCCGGCGTTGCACGCGTTCGACCACCGCCTCGTCCACCTGATCGTGGGCGCAGTGGCCCCACCACAGCAGAACGTCGGTCGCCGCCAGCCGGGCCTCGGTCAACCCGTGCTCCGGCTCCTGCAAAGTGGCGGTCGATGCCTTGATATCGGCGTCTTGGTTCAGACCCGATGCAATGCAGGTATGCATACCGTCGGGATAGATGGCGCGTACGGTCGCGTTTCTCTGCTCATGGATGTTTTCGCCCCAAACCACCGCACGGACGCTCATGAAAATACCTCCTGATCCGATCAATCACTGTCGAAGACTCGCGTGCAAACCTTGGTAGCCCGAGTTTGCAAGGTCAACAACTTCACCGCCAATGCGGCGAAATCCTCGACATCGCAGGCCCGCGCCATCGCCCGCCGTAAACCCTCGCCCGCGGTTGCGGGGTCAACCGGGGTCTCCAGCGCCACGCGCTCGATCTGTTGCAGGCGCTGCATCAGCGCCAATGCCTCGTTCAGCGTCGCCGCCTCACCGGCGCTGATCCAGCCGCAACCGGCCAACGCGGTCAGCGCTTCGCTCGCCGCGCGGCAGGCGAGGCCGTGGAACAGCACCCCGGTTTGCGCCAGAAATTCAATCTCCATCAGCCCGCCAGCGGCGTGTTTCAACGACCAGGGGTTCTGGCGATCGCGGGCATGGGCTTCGAGCAGTTTGCGGCGCATCTCGGATGCCTGGGCAAGGACATCCGGGTCGCCTTGGCGCCGCGACAGCGCCATCCGGATCGTCTGCTCGACATCTGTGGCGAGACCGGGGTTACCGGTCACCACCCGTGCGCGGGTCAGTGCCAAGTGCTCCCAGACCCAAGCCTGCTCCGCCTGGTATTTTCCGAACGAGCCGAGCGAAATAGCAACCGGCCCCTGACGTCCCGAGGGCCGCAATCGCATATCGACTTCATAGAGGCGCCCCTCGCCGGTTGGCGCAGTGAGGGCGCCGACCAGCGCCTGGGTCAGGCGCGGAAAATAGGTCGCGGGGGGCAGAGGTTTCGGGCCGTCGGATGCGTCAGCGCCCTCGGCATCGTAAAGCGTGAGCAGGTCGAGGTCGGAGCCCGCTGTCATCTCGCGGCTGCCAAGCTTCCCCATGGCGATCACCGCCATGCCGCGCCCGGGGGGCGGGCCGTGACGGCGGGAGAATTCCTCGACCACTCTCGGGTAAAGCGCTGTCAGCGCCGCATCGGCGATCGCTGAGAACGCCAACCCCGCCTCCGCCGCACCGCCGACGGCGCGCAGCACCTGGACCCCGGCGCGGAAGGTCTGCTCGCGCGCCCACAGCCGCACGCTGTCGAGCACAGCTTCGTAGTCACGTTCACCCCGGAGCCAGGTTTCCAACTCGCCGGTCAGGGTCACAGCGTCGGGCAATGGATCGAAGAACGCCCTGTCGAGCAGGGCATCCAAGGCCTGAGGTTGGCGCCCCAGATGTGCCGCCAGCCGGGGAGCCGCAGCGCAGATCTCGACGATCAGGTCAAGCAAATGCGGGTTGGCGGTAAACAGCGAGAATACCTGTACGCCACCGGGCAACCCGGTCAGAAAGCGATCGAACTGCGCCATCGCTTCGTCCGGACTGCCAGCTCGGGCCAATTTGGTGACAATCAGCGGCTCCAATCCCTTGAACAGCGTTCGCGCCCGCGCCGAACGAGTGGCGGGCAGGCTGGCACCGCGCCAGCGCTCCAACAACCGTACGGCGTCGGCCGGGCGCTGGAACCCGGCCTGGGCGAATTGCTCCTCGCCGATATCCTCCGGCTTGGCGGTCCGGCGCTCGCTGCCGGGGGTAAAGAACTCCTCGGCGGTGGCGTGAACGCGCGCCAGCCTCTCGGCCACGTTGCGCTCGAAGGCACGTCTGTCGGACCAACCACACAGGGCGGCGAGACGGTCGCGGGCCTCCTCCGATTTCGGGAAGATGTGGGTCTGGGCGTCCTCCATCATCTGCAACCGGTGCTCGAGAGTGCGGTGCAGCGTGTAGTCGTTTGCCAGAAGTTGCGCGATGTCGGACCCTATCCAACCCGCCCCTGCCAGCGCGTCGAGCGCCCCCAGTGTCGTCGGCACCCGAAGCCCCGGCTCGCGGCCACCGCAGATCAATTGCCGGGTCTGGGCGAAGAATTCAATCTCGCGGATCCCGCCGGGGCCAAGCTTGATATCGCAGCCGGGCAGCGCGCCGGGCGTCAGGCGACCCTTCTGCTCGCGAATCTTGCGCAGCATCTCGTGAGTATCTTCAATGGCAGCGAAGTCCAGATGGCGGCGCCACACGAAAGGTGTCAGGCGGGCGAGATAATCCGCCCCCGCCACCAGATCGCCCGCCGCTGGCCGTGCCTTGATATGCGCTGCGCGTTCCCAGGTGCGGCCAACCGATTCGTAGTATCGCTCGGCCGCCTCCATCGCCATGCAGACCGGCGTGGTCGAGGGCGAGGGCCGCAAGCGCAGGTCGGTGCGAAAGACATAGCCCTCGCCGGTGGTCTCGGACAACAGCCGCACCATTTGTTTGGTGACATGGATGTAGCGCGCCTTGGCGTCGGCGAAATCTGCGGGGTCGAAGCGGTCCTGGTCGAACAGGCAGATCAGGTCGATGTCGGAAGAATAGTTCAGCTCGCGGGCGCCATGCTTGCCCATGGCCAGCACCACGTAGCCAGCACCAGTGGCAAGGTCGGCTTCGCTCATACCCGGCAAGCGGCCTTTGGCAATTTCGGTCCGCAACAGCCAGCCGGTGGCGGCCTGCAAGGCGGCATCGGCAAGATCGGTCAGCCCGCCGGTGACCCGCGCCAGGTCCCAGACCCCGCCGAGATCGGCCAGGGCAATCACCAGTGCGGCGCGTGACTTAACCTGGCGAAGCTGGACCCCGAGCGTGCGGCTATCCGCGGCCTCAGCGCCGAGCGCGGCCAGCAACCCCTGCATCGTATGTTCCGGCGCCTCACCGGCGATCTCGGCAAGCCAGCCGCCTTGGCGCTCGATCAACCGCCCGAGATAGGCGCTGGAACCGGCGGTGCCGCGCAGCAAATCGCCCATCGCGCCGGTTTGCAATTCGCTTGCCAACCCGGCCAGAACCGCGTCGGCCCGAGCCCGGTCACAGGGAACTGGGGCGGCGGTGATCCGCGATGTAAGGGTGCCTAGCTCCATCGCCCCAGCTTCCCCGGTGGTGTCGCGGCGTCAAGGTGGTTTATTCGCCGCGCCTCAGCGCCCCTCGTAGCTGGCCGGGCGTTTCTCCATGAAGGCGGCGATGCCTTCCATGAAGTCGCGGGTTTGCCCGGCCTCGCCCTGCAACCGTGCCTCCAGCGCAAGCTGGGTCTCCAAATCGTTCGACATGCTGGCGCGCAGTGCCTGCTTCATCAGCCGGTAGGCCACCGTCGGTCCCTTGGCCAGACGTCCGGCCAGTTCGGTCGCCCGGGCCACGATCTGGTCGTCATCGACGACCTCCCAGATCAAGCCCCACTGTGCTGCCCGCTCCGCCGGGATCGGGTCGGCAAAAAGGCACATCCCCATCGCCCGCGCCATGCCGCCCAGGCGGGGCAGCCAATAGGTGCCCCCGGCATCGGGGATCAGCCCGATCCGGGCGAAAGCTTCCAGAAATACCGCCGAGCGCGCCGCGATCACGACATCCGCCGCCAGCGCCAGGTTGGCGCCCGCCCCGGCGGCCGCGCCATTGACGGCGCAGATCACCGGCGCCGGGCAATCGTAGACCAGCTTCAGCAGCGGCTCATACTCCTCGCGCAGCACCCGCTCGAGGTTGAGCTCGGCAATATTTCCGGTGTCGCCGAGATCCTGTCCGGCGCAAAACCCCCGTCCCGCCCCGGTCAGTACCACGGCCCGGGCGTCGCGCGGGGCGCGGCTCAGGGCATCGAGCAGTTCGGACCGCATTGCCGCGTTCAGGCTGTTCATCCGGTCCGGCCGGTTCAGGGTGATCGTGGCGACATCGTCGACCACGGCATACAGCAAGTTCTCATATTGCATGGGGGGCCTCGTTTGTTGCCAGCCGGTCAGTTGCTGGGAACATTATTCGTCGCAAGCGGCCGCGAGCCGTCGGAACCAACAATCGGTGTGAGTGGCGAAATTCCCCCGCTCAGCTTTGACGCCGGCTGCTCGAGTGGAATTTCGGCAACGATCTGTCGCACAATCGGCATCGCCTGGTCGGCTGCCATGCCGGGTTTGAGCCGGGGGTCGTAGAGAATGCGCAGCAGATGCTCGTCGTGTTCGGTCAACAATGCGAACTCGCCGTCATCGTTGAAGATCGATGGGCGAACATCCGGATGGTCGTTGGCGAGGCCGAGCCCCTGGACGATCTCCTCATGCAGGCAGGCCTGACGCAGCAGGTCTGTCGTCTCCGAGCCGATCACAATCAGTGCGGCGATAATCAGGTCGTTATCCTCGTGCGAGAAAAGATTGTTGGCGACGCAGATGACCTGTGGCGTGCGGCGCCAGAAATCAAAAGTTTCCGCCAATGCCGGATTGAACTTCGCGAGGTCGGCGCTATAGCCGTCGCGTTCTTCGGGCTTGGTGATTAGAATCAGAAAATTCGCATTTTCATCCGTCTCGGTGATCTTTAGCCCGGTCAGCGCGCCAATGCGGTTCATCAGTCGCGCAGCCTCGGCCCGATCATCCGGGGTGATAGCGTCGCCGAACAGCCCATAGTTCAGTGGACCGTCCCAGCGCATCAGCGGGTTTGGGTTCCAATTTCCTTCACCACCGGGCACGGTCGCATCGGCCTCGTGATGCAACGCAACGCGCTCGAAATTTCGCACCAGGTCGGCGGCACCATAGGGGGCGCCTTTCGGGGCTGTCTCGGTGCGCAACTTGCCGCTCGCGCGTAGGGCGGTCTCATAGTCCGCATAGTCATCAGCAGACGGGCGCCCGCCGCACCCGGCAACCAGGGCGAGCGCCGAAATGATCAATGCGCTCAGCGCTAGTCGCAAAACCGATCTGGACATCGGCGATATGGTGCGTCCTGAATGCGATGGACGCAAGGAGGAATGACGATGTGCGGAAGATTTGCGGTTGGCGATACGCGCGGTGACGACTGGGCCGACTGGCTCGGCATCGATATCGACAGTCCATGGCCGGCGCCGAGCTGGAATGTAGCGCCGACCCAGACCGCCGGGATCGTCGGCCAGGGGAAGCGCGGGCGCAGTCTGGTTCAAGCGCGTTGGGGTCTGGTGCCGCACTGGTGGAAAAAGCCGCTGGCCGAATTTCGTGCCACCACCTTCAATGCGCGTTCGGAGGAGGCGGCCGAGAAGCCGATGTTCCGCGATGCATGGCAGCGCGGCCGCTGCCTGGTTCCGGCGATCGGATACTATGAATGGTCGGGCAAGGCTGGCTCGAAACGCGCATTCTTCATCACTCTGAGAGGCAACGCGCCGGGGTTCTGCATGGCCGGGCTATGGGCGCTGGCGACAATCGGGGGCCAGAAGTTGCTCTCGTTCACGGTGTTGATCTGCCCGGCAGGCGCGGCGACCCGCCACCTTCATCCGCGCAGCCCGGTTGTTCTGGGCGAGGCGGACTGGGAGCGCTGGCTCACCCCGAACTCCGATATCGCAGATCTGATGCGCCCGGCTGCGGATGATCGGGTCGAATTGCGCGAAGTCGGGTCAGCGGTCGGAAATGTGCGCAATAACGGGGCGGATTTGATCCACTAGCGCGCGATCAGAAGGTGCCGGTTCGGTCGTTTCTCGGGCTCCGGTCCAAACCGGTTCAGGCGTGGCACGCTAGGCCGGGTCAGCCAGGCCAGCATCAGGAACTGTCCGACCACGGGCACTAGAAAGATCAGCATCCAGCCAGCCGCGCCGATGTCGTGCAGACGGCGCACGGTGACGGCGATTGCCGGAAGCGTCAGGGCGGCAATCACCACCAACCCCGCCTTGGTGAGATCGGTGGACACGGCGAGCGCGATCAGAGTGAGGAGGATGACCGAGACATAGAGAACCGCGAACCACCAGAACTCGCTCGAGCGGGCTCGACCGGTGAAGACGGCATATTTCGACAAACATCGCAGAATCGCCGCATCAAAGCCCATCAGACACTCCCGACCGAAAGAGTTCATTAACCATGGAGAAACTGCCATGACTCTCGTAAACCATTGGTTAACGGATAGAATTAACTAATTCAGGCGCCAACTATATTGCTGACATTGGCTCGGAAAAATCGTATCTGCATAGTTTGGCCGTTGAGGCGATCTATATATAACCCTCACTTGCATCTCGGATTGAAGCTCGTAGGCTTGCCTAGGTCGCTTCTGGTTTCGTCGCCGGAGCAAATGTTGGAGAGCTGATTTGCACAGACCCCTCGCATGCATCGCATTTCTGCTGGTCGGCGGATGTGCCGGCGTTGCCCCCGAGCGGCCGGGCGTCATCATCGGTCCGGGCGGGGGAGCTCTGAGCGAACCGGCGCTGGTGGCAGCGCTTGGGCAAGCGCAGATCGTGGTGCTTGGCGAGGTGCATGACAATCCCAACCACCACGCCCGCCAAGCCAGGCTGGTGCGGCAATTGCGG
>DATLAW010000075.1:0-10149 GCA_035527255.1 Thermohalobaculum sp.
GTGACCGACCGATAGGCCAGTTCCCATGTCCGACCTGCGTGAAGCCGCCCTTATCTCCAAAGCCTGGCCCTTCGAGGAGGCGCGCAAGCTGGTCAAGCGGTATGCGAGCGCGCCGCCCGAGAAGGGGTATGTGCTGTTCGAGACCGGCTATGGCCCATCCGGCCTGCCGCATCTGGGCACCTTTGGCGAGGTTGCCCGCACCACCATGGTGCGCCGCGCCTTTGAGACGATCAGCGATATCCCCACCAAGCTGCTATGCTTCTCCGACGATATGGACGGGCTGCGCAAGGTTCCGACCAACGTGCCGAACAAGGAAATGCTGGCCGAGGACCTGAACCTGCCGCTGACGAAGGTGCGCGATCCGTTCGGCACCCATGACAGCTTCGGCGCCCATAACAACGCCCGGCTGCGGGCTTTCCTCGACCAGTTCGGCTTCGAGTATGAGTTTGCCTCGTCGACCGACTACTACCGCTCGGGCCGGTTCGACGACATGCTGCTGCGGGTATTGGAGCGCTTCGACAAGATCATGGAGATCATGCTGCCGACATTGGGCGGCGTGAACGAGGAGCGCCTGGACAGCTATTCGCCGTTCCTTCCGGTAAGCCCGAAAACCGGCCATGTGCTGCAGGTGCAGACGCTGGAGCGCAACCTCGCCAAGGGCACCATCGTCTACCAGGAGCCCGACGGCGAGCGGGTCGAGGTGCCGGTCACCGGCGGTCATGTCAAGCTGCAGTGGAAGCCCGATTGGGGCATGCGCTGGGCGGCGCTGGGGGTCGATTACGAGATGTTCGGCAAGGACCTGATCCCCTCGGCCGATCTGGGCGCCAAGATCTGCCGGGTGCTGGGCGAGCGGGCGCCGGAGCCGTATCAGTACGAGCTGTTCCTGGACGAGGAAGGCAAGAAGATCTCGAAGTCCAAGGGCAATGGCATTTCGATGGAGGACTGGCTCGCCTATGCCTCGGACGAGAGCCTGTCGATGTACATGTTCCAGAAGCCGCGCACCGCGAAACGGTTGTTTTTCGATGTGATCCCGAAGGCAGTGGACGAATATCATCAGCATCTACGGGCCTTCGAAGGGCAAACCCTGGATCAGCGGCTATCGAACCCGGCTTGGCATATTCACCGCGGGCAGCCGCCGGTGTCGGACATGGTCGTGCCGTTCGCGATGATGCTGAACCTCGCCTCGGTATCGAGCGCCGAGGACAAAGCGACGCTGTGGGGGTTCATCAACAAATACGCCCCCGATGCGACGCCTGAGAACCATCCGGGGCTGGATGCGGCGGCGGGGTTTGCAGTGCGTTACTTCAAGGATTTTGTCGCTCCGGCCCGGCAGTTCCGCGCCCCCAGCGACGAGGAGCGCGCGGCGCTGGTGGATCTGCGCGACCGGTTGGCGGCGCATCAGGGCCCGCGCGATGGCGAGAGCCTGCAGACCATCGTCTTCGCGGTCGGCAACGACCACGGCTTCGACCCGCTGCGGAGCTGGTTCGCCGCTATCTACGAGGTTCTGCTGGGCGCCAGCCAGGGGCCGCGCTTTGGCGGCTTCATTGCGGTTTATGGTGTCGAGGAGACGGTGGCACTGATCGACCGGGGGCTGGCGGGGAAGCTCGCGGCATGACGGCCTGGTTCAGTATCTGACACGCTGGCGCCCGTCATCGGCGGCGCCGCAATCGGTCGGCGGACCTTTTCCCGTGACGAATTCCTCGTGCCCGCAGGCCGGGCAGAACCAGGCGTTTTGGCCATTGCGATCGCGCGAGTGGAGGCGCGACCAATCGCATGGCCTGCCGCCAATGCCGAAGGCACCGGACAGGAAACGCCAATTCATCACCACGAGAGCGGTGAGCAGCGCCAGCAGGAATAGAAGTGCGATCGGCATGGGGTAAGGATACCACGGGTGCGGCCCAATTCATCGGGTTTTCTGCTTTTGACCCGGGGGATGGCGGGGTGAACCCCGCCCTACAGCAGGAACGGATAGCCGCCCTCGAGCTTTAGCAACGCGATCTTGGTCTCGATCCCGCCGTGGCCGGAATAGCCACCCAGTCCGGTGGCCGACAACACCCGGTGGCAGGGGATGATCACCGGAATCGGGTTGGCGCCGCAGGCTTGCCCGACCGGCTGACCATAGGTGCCGAGGTCCTGGGCGATCTCGCCATAGGTGCGGGTCGCGCCATAGGGGATCGCCCGCATGGCGTCGAAGACCTGACGTTCCAGATCGTTGCCGCCGGGGTCGAGCAGCAGGTCAAACTGCTGAATCTCGCCGGCGAAATAGGCCACCATCTGCCGCGCCGCTTCGGTTAGTAATTTGGTGGGCTGACCATTTGGCGCGGCCGACCATAGGACCTGGACGATCCGGCCGTCACGCTCGGCGATGCCGAGGCGTCCGACCGGGGTGTCGACTGTGATGATCGGCATCTGAGACCCTCCTTTGCCGCCCAGAATGCCACGCCGCAGCGGGTTTGTCTGCGGGTGTGGATTGTCGAGGGATAAACCTTTTCCCTCTTCCGCGACATGGGTGGATCAGTGATACTCGGCCATTGATTGGTAGACCTTTCACCGGCTCGGAGTTTGCACATGTCCAGAAAATGTCCGCCAACCCTTTGCTGGGTCGCTGCCCTCGGGACGATCGTCGCCACGTCGGTTGGATCCGCTGCGGAACGTCTCGACCTCGCCGGCGGCTTCCAGCCCGATCCCGTTGTGGTTGCCTATCAGGCGACCGGCGTTGCCGCCGCCGCCGTGCTGGTGAGCGGCTGCCCAGGGTATATCGACGCCGAGCCGGCAGTGTCGGCAACGGTGACCGGCGCCACCGCGCGGCTGAATGTCTTTCTCGTCGGTGACGGGTCGGCTGGGGTTCTGGTGGCCGGGCCGGACGGCATCCACCACTGTGACATCGCCGATCAGTTCGGTATCGCCCATATTCGCTACGAGCGGGTGATTTCGGGCGAATACCAGGTTTGGCCGCTGGTTTCTGCCGCCGGTGAGAGCTTGTCGGGAACCCTGCTGGTCTCGGAGATCGAACTTGACCCCCGCGATGTGGCGAGCGCTACCGGATTGCAGCTCGATCCGTCGCTGATGCCGCCGTTGCTGTCCGAACAACCCCTCGACACTACTGCCGAACCTGCCTTCGGTCATATGGCGCTGCCGGAAGTCGGCGCGCACGCGCTGACAATCACGTTGTCGGGCGGCGTTTCGGCGGCTGACGCCGGGCCGGGCTGCGTCGGTGAAATCAACCAGACGCGGCCCGATGCGACGCTGAGCCTTGCCGGAACCGAGCCACTGCTCGCGATCAGCGCTGCGTCGAGTATCGACACGACGTTGCTGGTGGTCGCGCCCGACGGCACGATATTCTGCAACGACGATGCCGTCAGCTATAATCCGGCCATCGTAATCAAAGAAGCCGCGGCGGGTGAATATGCCATCTGGGTTGGGGTTTTTGGCGGCGGCGCCGGGCAGGAAGCAGTGCTCAGCGTCAGCCGTGAGGCGCCCGATGGTGTCACCGCGGCCGAAGCCACGCCTGCGCTCGACCCCGCCGCCGAGCCGGCGCTCGGCCGGCACGTTCTGCCGCAGGAAGGTTTGCTAGAGCTGCCGCTGACCCTTTCCGGTGGCACGCCCGCCGGTGACGCAGCGCTGGGCTGCAGCGGCGAGATTGACCCGAGCCGTCCGGACGCGACGGTTACCCTGGAGGCCCCCGAGGCGGCGCTGTGGTTCCACGCCGTCGGTGAGAACGCCGACACCACTCTGATCGTGATCCGCCCCGACGGCGAAGTGCTGTGTAATGACGACCACGATAGTTATAATCCAGCGGTCGGCGTCGTCGATGCCGCTGCCGGCGACTATGCCGTCTGGGTCGGGGTTTATTCGGGCGGGGCCGGCGCGCCGGCGATTCTGACCGTCGGGCGCGAGGAGCCGGCGGGCAATCTCGAGACGCCGATGATCGACAACCCGTTTGCCGGGCACACCATCGAGAGCGCGGCGCAGGCCTTTGCCATCCTGTCCGAGTCGATGCAGTTGTCGGAGGTGATGACTTACGAGCGTCTGGAGGAGACCGGGCCCGAGGGGCTGATCCTGCACAACGTCCTGCTACGCGATCCGTCCGGCATCGAGGCGCCGGTCGAGATTGGCCGCGTTCGGATCAGCGATCTCGACCTTGCCGGTCTTGCCGCGAACGGTGCGCCGGATCGGTTCTCGCTCGCCGTCGAGGACATCGCTTATGCCAGCCTCGCCGAGGGTGCGCGGTCGAACGACGTGCCGCTGCCGCTGCTGGAAAATCCACCACCACTGTCGTTCGAGGTCAGTCTATTGCCGGTCGACAGCGACATGACGCGGCGCGCGGTTCGGTTGCGCCTCAGTCTGGATGGTCAGATCGCCCTCGGCTTCGGAGCGCAGATGCTGTGGCCCGAGGGTGTCGGCGCGATGGGGTTGGATGCGATGGATGCGATGTTGGGCGAGTCGGTCGAGATTGAGGTGCATGACATGGGGTTCCTCGGCGCCGTGCTGCGCGAGGCTGCCGCAGAGAGCGGCCAGAGTGTCGACGAATTGGTGGCCCAGGGGCTCGGCGAAATGGAGGCAATCCTGGCGCCCCTGACCCCTGGTAGTCCCCGCAAGCAGCTGTTCGACATGATGAGTGCAAAATTCGCGGACCTCACGCGCTCGGGCGTTATGCGGGTTCGGGTCCGGGCGCTTGCTCCGTTGGAAATGGAAGCCCTGTTCGAGGCGCTCGCGGCGGATCAGGTCGACACATCCTTGCTTGAAGTCGAAATAGGCTATCAGCCCGATCCGTAAGCGCGCCGCGCGGTTGCGGCGCGGTCCCGTTGGAGTTTTCCGCGGCGATCATTTGGGATAGCGCCGCTTGTGCTTGGGACGCCAGCTGTCGAGCCAGCGCTGGAGCCGGTCATAGAGGCCGGTCGCATGGTCGCGGGCGGCATCGGCGCCGGCATCCGCACTGTCGACGGCGCTGGAGAACCTGTCTTCCAGGTCGTCGATCACTGGGTCGACATGGCGTCGGCGCAGTTTGCGCAGGAAGTTGAGGGTGGCCAGGATCAGGGTTGCCAGTGCGGTCAGAAAGACAATGTTGAACCAGGGAACCAGAGTCTCGTCGGGGCCGGTCGCCCGACGGATTTTGACCGCGTTGGGGAACATCGACAACAGCTCGATGCGCCAGCCGTAGTGGGTCACCACGACCCAGATCGGCTGTGCCTCGGTCGAGACCAGGCCCTGTCCATTGGCGGTGACATTGCTGCTGTCGAACTTCAGATAAGGTGGGTAACCCCAGTTGGTATCCTCGTTGCGATAGACCCGAGGCGTCCCGCCGGGCCAGAATGCGTTGATGAACCGGACATCGCGGGTCGGGGCCGACGAGGTCGAGGCATCTGGCTCCGCCCACCACCAGCCTCCGGTGCCGACATCCATCCGCTTCACGTCGGTCCCAACAATGCGCACGATATCGCGCGACGGCAGCGAGTAGTGAAACAGCCCCACCAATGCGATCGCGAGGATGGTCAGAAATGTCCATTTTACTTTGCGCATAGCTGCCTCACATGTAATAGGCGATGATCAACAGGATGGCGATTATCGCGATGGGCGCGACAAAGACCCCGAGCAGCAGGCGCTTGGACAGCGATTGGTCATAGCGCGCCAGACCCTCGGCAATATGCTCTTCGCGGGGCTTCAGCGTATTGTCGGCCGCGTCAAACTCGGCCTCCAGCGACTTGCGGCGGTCCCAGCGGCTGTAGCGCGCCAGGGCGACATAGATCGCGGTCAGGATCGCGAACAGAAATATCAGACGCAGAACCCAAACAAACATCAGATTGTCCTCCGTGGTCCCCAAGGGCCGAGCTCGATATCCGGTTCTTCCATCGATAGCTCGGAACCGAACAGCCCGGTCCGCGTGCCTGCCTTGTCGATCATATACTCATTCGCCAGGAAATCGGCGACATAGCTGCGTTTGGTCTCGGACCAGCCCAAATAGGCGCGGTAGAACGCGGCCTTGTGGCAGATGAAAAGCTGGCGGACATCCAGCGGCGTCAAATGCGCCAGCAGCATGTTCACCAGGTCACGGTCGGGATGGGCGCGTCCGCGCAGGGTGTAGAACCAGGCCGGGTTGCCGGGGCCGAGCTTGGGCCGCCGTCCGCCGTGCTGAACCCAACGCAAAACATCGGCCAGCGCGTGAAAACTGTCCGGCAGGTCCGAGGCGTTGCGCTGAGCGACGCGGCGCAGGCCCTGGCGGGTCAGACCGGACAGTTCTTCACCGCTGGCGGCAAGATGGTCGATCAGGATGAAATCCAGCCGCTGGCGCAACAACGCGGGCGCATCGAGGCCCTTGGCGTCGAACACGCTTTCGATCAGCCGGTTTGCTTGAAGGAACTCGGTTATTCGCTTCGTGTCGGCCAAATCGATAACTTTCCGGATCGGCATATCGCTGGTCGCGGCTGTGGCATCGACGCGGATCACGCCTGGCTCGGACACCTCAGGGAAGACATAAAGCCCGCCGAAATGCGTGGTATGGAAATTTCCCTGGCGAAAAGTTGTCTGCTCCAACGCCAGCGGGTGACGCCCGATATCGCCGACCCGCTCGGCGAGGGTGATCATTTGGGCGAGAAGGGCGTCGTCCCACCAGCCGTCCTCGCGGGTCGTGAAACGCTCGATCAGGCGGGTCATCTCACCGGCATTCGCGATATGCCCGCTGACGGTGTCGGCCTCGACCTCGATGGTGCGGATATCCAGCACATCGGCGGGCTTGTTCAGGCGGTAGACCGAGTTCACCAACTCGCCCGCCACCGCGTCGCGGGCGGTCAGGGCGAACAGCTGCGCCGCGTTCTTGTCGTAGAAATGGCGCAGGATCGAGCCTGAGGTCGAGAAATGCGCGTTCAGCAGCGGCGCGCGTTTCTGGTCCAGCGACAGCAGGATGAACAACCGGTTGCAGCCATTCGGGTTGAGATACAGATCGTCGCCGAATTCGTCGCCGATTTCGGGCGAAAACCCGGACAGATCGATATGGAAATGGTCGAGCGTCGAGCGCCGCCCGGTCAGTTTCTCCAAGGCGGCATTATAGCGCGCGACCTGCACGGGCATCGAGACCTCGACGAGGTTTCCATACATCAGCCCGCGTTCGATGAGGCGCATCATCGTTGTCAGTCCCCGTCGCCGGGATTGCTGGCGAAGCGGCGTTTGGCCTCGGCATAGCGGCGCATTTCGCGGACCTGGGTATCGATCGCAGCCTCGTCCGATTTGGCGCCGTAGCGGAACTCGCTGTCGGCGTAGCGGTTGATCTCCTGGATCACCATCTCGGGCGTGATCGGGCGCGACAGATCGGCAATCATGTCGCGTTTGGTGTTGTAGTCCTTGGCCAGGAACAAATCAGGCTTCTCCATCCATTCGTCGGGCAATTCGAAATCCATCGCCCGGACTTTGACCGCATCGGTGATGTTCTTGATCGAGCGGCCGGTGAAGCGGTCGTCAGCCTCCTGGATCGCCTTCAGGTAGGCGCCAAGCTTGGCAATGGTGTCGAGCGCGCCGATGCGCTGGGCGACCGCATCGAAGACCGCGATTAAACCATCCTCATGGGGGCGGGAATGGCCGTCATAGGATGCCGCCACTGCCTTCTTGATCTCCTGTGCGGCAAAAAGCTCGTGCTCGCCGACCGGGATATCGTGATTGCGGCCGAGCAGCAGGTGGAGGATGTCGATATAGTCCTCGCGGGTCTTCGGGCCATCGACCAGGAACCGCGACCCAGCGCGCTGGCGCAGGGCATCGTCGACGTTCTCCGGGTAGTTCGAGAACATGCCGAAGGTGCAGTTGCCGCGCACCACGGTATTGGCGCCGGAGAAGCTTTCCATCAGCACCGCGGTGATCTCTTGCTGGCCGGCGCTCGACTGGCGATCGCCGCGTTTTCCGGCGATCTGGTCGATGTCGTCGATGGTGCCAAAGCCGATCACATGCGGATCGATCACGGTGCGAAAGAACGCCTTGGTGTTCTGGGCCGACTTGCCCTGATAGCTGTCGATCGACTCGGTCGACAGGTTGGCATAGCGGAACGGGTAACCGGCGTTCTCGCAGTACTCGTGCAGCAACCCGGCGATCATCTGGATCAACGTTGTCTTGCCGGTGCCGGGCTTGCCGTCGCCCATGAAGGTGAAGATGAAGCCGCCAAGCTCGGCGAACGGGTTGAGCTGGCGCTCGAAGTCATAGGCCATCAGCATCTTGGCCAGCTTCATGCCCTGATATTTGGCGATGTGGTTGCCGACGACCTCGGTCGGTTTCTTGAAGGCCATGGTCAGGGTGGTCGAGCGGGCCTTGGTGGCCGGCGAAAATCCGTCGATCTGGAAATCATCGGCCTCGACCCGGTAGCTGACGGCGGTGAAGGGATCGAGGCGCGGGGCGGAGCGGGCGCGCAACGCGACTTCGTCCATCAGGCGCTCGCAGAACCCGGTCAGGGTGGCGACCAGCTTGGTCTCGTCAGTCACCCTCAGGGCAATGGTCTGGTCCAGCTCCCACAGCACGCCGTGCAGCGCCAGTTGGGGATTGTCGGTCAGCACTTCGGCCAGATCGCCGGTCTCGGCGTCGCCTTCACCCGCCTCGCCCGCGTGGGTGGCCAGCAGGAACGCGGTCATGTTGGCGAAGACATGCAGCGCGATCAGCGACGCGGCGGCCAGTAGCTCGGAGAACTCAGCCCGGCGGCCATCGGCCAGCCGGCCCTCCAGATTGTCGCGCTTTAGGCCCGCAAGCGCGGTTTGGTCGGCATATAGATCTGTGACGGCATTCGCAGTTGCCAGCGCCCGGCGCAGGGCTTGCAACACCGTGGACTGGATCGGGCTGGTCAGCGGGTCGCCGTGATCGGCCGCGTCGATCCGGGCGATCAGATTGACCCCGTCCGGCCGCGCCGTCGAACGGGTGGCCAGTCCCGGCGTGGTCGAGCGGAACTGCCGCCTCCCGGGGATGCCGGGCGAGCGCCCACTGGTTGACGCTACTGCACCAGCCCGTGGCTTGGCGATTCTCGGGGTGTGGTCGAAGCCGTCGAGAAGCCCGAAAGCCGCGTCGTAATGGGCGCGGATCTGGCTTTCGCGGATCTCCATCAGGTTTTGCGACGTGCTCATGGGTTCCTGTCCTCAATATCTAGCGGTGACATATTCATACCCCGGTCAACAGCGCGCCATCGGGGCCGACCACGTATTTGTGGACCCCGCGCAACCCCGCAAGGTCTCGGTCGGCCAGAACCTGGTAGGGGCGATAGGGCAGGATCAGCGACCGATCGATCCGGCTGGTGCCGGTTTCGGCGTCGGTGCGGCCATAAAAGTCGAGCTCGTAGACCTCGCGCTCGACCGCGCCGAACAGCCCGCTGGCCTGGCGCTCGCTGCGGATCGAGACCAGGGTTTCGGTGGTCCAGCCCAGCGCCCAGTCGAGGCCCGGCTCGCCCGCCGCCTCGGCCAGCACTTCGCGAAGCGGCCCGGTCTGTTCGGTAAAGGCATGCGAGTACATCGGCCCGACATGGATGCGCCGCAGCAGCTTTGGGTGCAGGTCTTCGAAATCCTTGTCGAAGCCGGTGGCGATGGTCACCAGTTTCAGCGCCAGGATCGATTGGGCCAGCAAATGGCTTTGTACCGCCGGCCAACGGCGCTCGTCGCGCGGCAACGCGGCCTTGCCGGAATCCTCGACCACCATGAAGTAGATCACCGGCCTGCTCTCCTGGCTGTCATAGACCGCCCAGTGGATCAGGTAATGCTTGCGCCGCCGGTCGCCGCCGCCAGTGCTCTCGAGCAAGACTATTTGCGGATGATTCTGGGCAAAAAACATCGCCCCGTCGCGCAGGAATTCGAAATAGATCCGCTGCGACATCGCAAACTGCAAGGCGCGCGGCGCGGTGCGCTGGGTCAGGATGTGATCGACCATCTCCGCTTTCAGCGTCTCGCGACTGGGCATGCCGTCGAGATGGTGGTCGGCCTGCACCATATCGTTCGCCATCTGCAAAAGCTCGCGGTAGACCGGAAAACCGGAGTCGCGCCGGTCGATTTCCAGCCGCTGCGTCATCGCGTTCGAGACGGTATGCGCCATCAGGTGCTTGTAGGACAGCGCCGTGAAGGTGTTGGCGAGGGCGCTGAGATAGGCTTCGACGATTTCCATCTGGGCCACGGCCAACGGCCCGTCGCGTTCCCGCGCGGC